>CANCOY010000025.1 GCA_947379865.1 Acetobacteraceae bacterium | reverse complement strand
GCCTTCAACTACAAGACGGGCGACCTTGACGCCGCCCTGCGCAAGGCCTGCCCCAAGGGCGTGGACGTCTATTTCGAAAACGTCGGCGGCCCGCAGCTTCAGGCCGTGCTGAACGTGATGAACCCCTTTGGTCGCATCCCGGTCTGCGGCATGATTGCCGAATACAATGCCTCCATTCCCCAGGCCGGCCCGAACAACCTGATCTCGGTCATTCCCAAGCGCCTGACGATCCGGGGCTTCATCGTCTCGGATCATAACGAGATGATGCCTGATTTCATCCGCGAGATGAGCGGCTGGATCAAGTCGGGCCAGGTCAAGTACCAGGAGACGATCCACAACGGGATCGCCGAGGCGCCGGCCGCCTTTGTTGGTCTGTTTGATGGCGAGAACAGCGGCAAGATGCTGGTCAAGCTCGCCTGATTTCCACACACTGGTCCCGCGTCCCCTGTCACGGGGGGCGCGGGATCAGTGTACGGAGATTGCCATGGCCCTGAAGATTGCGGAACGCTGGTTCGAAATCCGGCGCGTGGATGCAGACATCACCCTGTTGTGGGAGCCCTATGTCGATCCGCTGCTTCGCTGCAACATCTGGCATGTACGCGGCCGCGACCGCGACATGATCGTGGATACCGGCCTTGGCGTCGCCAGCCTGCACGACGCCACCCGCCACCTGATCGATAAGCCCGTTCTCGCCGTTGCCACCCACGCCCATGCCGACCATCGCGGCGGCCTGCACGAATTCGCCGAGCGTCTGGCCCATCCGGCCGAGGCCGACGACCTGATCCGGCAAAGCCGCTTTGCCTCCCTCAGGGCGTCTGATTTCGATCCTGAAATGCGCCAGGCCATGGCCGATGCGGGCTATCCTTTGCCCGATGAACTGCTCACCGCCCTGCCCCATGCCGGCTATGACACGGCCCATTTCCGCCAGCACCCCGCGCCCGCCACCCGCCTGATCGACGAGGGCGACGTGGTCGATCTTGGCGACCGACGCTTCGAGGTGATGCACCTGCCCGGCCACTCACCCGGTTTCATCGCCTTGTGGGAGGCGGCATCGGGCACCCTGTTTTCAGGCGATGTCGTCTATGACGGACCCCTGCTGGACGAACTGGACGGCTCCAGCATCGCCGACTATCTCCACACCATGGAACGCCTGCGCTCCCTTCCCGTCAGCGTCGTCCACGCCGGCCACAACGACAGTTTTGGTCGTGACCGGCTGGTGGAACTGACCAACGCCTATATCAACCACCGCCGCACGGCTTAGTGCCGCCTGAGGTCGAGGGTATAGGGGAACTCGCGCGAGGGGGTGGCGGGGGCGAGGGTCATGGGGCCGGGGCTGTGGCCGAAGCTGGCGAAGCGGGCCAGACGCCGTCCCTCGGCCTCATAGGAATTGACCGGAGCGGTTACATAATTGCGGCCACCCGGATGGCTGACCCAATAGGTGCAGCCGGCGACCGCGCGCCCCGCCCATTCGTCGACCAGATCGACGATCAGGGGATCATGGGGTGGGATGGTGGGGTGCAGGGCATTGGGCAGGGCCCAGGCGCGGAAGCGCACGCCGGCAATGTATTCGCCACGCCGTCCGGTTGGTTGCAGGGGCACGCGGCGGCCGTTTACCGCAATGGCATGGCGGCCATCAACGAGGCCCGTCACCTTCACCTCGATGCGCTCTAGCGAGGAATCCACAAAGCGCACGGTGCCGCCCGCCCCGCCTTCCTCGCCCAGTACATGCCAGGGCTCCAGCGCCTGACGCAGGCTGACGGTGACACCCTGGTGGCTGATCTCGCCGATGCGGGGAAAGCGGAATTCCAGATGCGGCGTGAACCAGGCCGGGTCAAAGGCAAAGCCGGCGCGGTTCATGTCCTCAATCACATCGGCAAAGTCTGCTTCCAGCACATGGGGCAGCATGAAGCGGTCCTGCAGGTCGGTGCCCCAGCGGGCGAGCCGGCCGTGATAGGGTTCGTCCCAGAAGCGCGCGATCAGGGCACGGATCAACAGCTGCTGCACCAGGCTCATGCGCGCGTGCGGCGGCATCTCGAAGGCGCGGAACTCAACCAGGCCAAGGCGGCCTGAGGTTGAGTCCGGCGAATAGAGCTTGTCGATGCAGATCTCGGACCGATGCGTGTTACCTGTCATATCGCACAGGATATTGCGGAACAGCCGGTCCACCAGCCAGGGTGGCACGCCGCCATGGTCGGGCACCTCGGCAAAGGCGATTTCCAGCTCATAGAGGCTGTCGTGGCGCGCTTCGTCCACCCGGGGCGCCTGGCTGGTGGGACCCACGAACAGGCCAGAGAACAGATAGGACAGCGACGGGTGGTTCTGCCAATAGCCGATCAGGCTGCGCAGCAAATGGGGCCGCCTGAGGAAAGGGCTGTCCTCTGGCCGGGGGCCGCCGACCACCACATGGTTGCCGCCCCCCGTGCCCGCATGGCGGCCATCGGTGAGAAATTTTTCGGTGGCGAGGCGACAGGTGCGGGCAATCTCGTAGAGATCGGTGGTGTTATCGACCAGCTCCTTCCACGAGGCGGCAGGCTGCACATTGACCTCGATCACGCCGGGGTCGGGTGTGACGAGAATAGAGGTCAGGCGCCAGTCACGCGGCGGCGGATAGCCTTCCACCACCACGGGCAGGCCCATCTCATCGGCTGTTGCCTCCACCGCGCCCACCAGTTCCACAAAGGCCTCAAGGCTGGCCTGGGGTGGCAGGAACACGTGCAGGCGCCCTCCGCGCACCTCGGTGCACAGGGCCGTGCGGATCACCAGCGGCGCCGACTGGCCCACCACCAGTGGCTCTTCACCCGGCAGCGGATTGGCGGGCCCAAGCGGCTTTACCTCCACGCGCGGGCTCTGGGCCACCAGGCGGGTGGGGGCGGCGGGCAGATTGCCCCGCGCCGCAAACGGGTCGTCCTCCACCACAAAGGGATAGTCCGCCGCCGCCACCCAGGGCAGGGAATCGAGCGGCAGGCGGAAGCCCACGGGGCTGTCCCCCGGGGTCAGGAACAGGCGGTTGGCGCGCAGCTTCCAGTGCCCGGCCTGCCAGTGCGGCCCAAGGGCATCGTGGCGGCGCTCCAGCGGCAGGGCAAAGCCCACCGGCTCGCCAAGTCCCCGCTCGAACACCCGGGCAAGGCGGGCGCGCTCCTCCGGGTCCTCAAGACGGGCATCCAGCGGATCCACATTCACGGGCAGGCGGCGCTCGCGCCAGATCCAGAACCACGGGTCTTCAAAGGCGGCCAGCGTGTTGGGCCGCTCGATCCCCAGACGATGGGCGAGCGTGTCGAGGAACTGCTCCGCCACATCGGCGGTCAGGCCATAGTCCTTTGTCTCGTCGGCAATCAGCGCGGGGTCCTGCCACAGGGGCTCTCCATCCACCCGCCAGTAACACCCCAGTGCCCAGCGCGGCAGGGTTTCCCCCGGATACCATTTGCCCTGGCCGAAATGCAGCAGGCCCTGTGGCGCAAAGCGTTCGCGCAGGCGGCGCACCAGATCGCCACCCAGCTTGCGCTTGAGGGGGCCCATGGCGGCCGTGCTCCACTCTGCCCCGTCACGGTCGTCGATGGAGACGAAGGTTGGCTCGCCCCCCATGGTCAGCCGCACGTCGCCTTTCTTCAGGCGCACATCCACCGCCTCGCCCAAAGCATCGATGGCGGCCCATTGGGCATCGGAATAGGGCTTGGTTACCCGCGCCACCTCCGGCAGGCGGGTGACGGACATGGTGAAGTCGAACGTCACCTCACACGGGTCCACCCCGCCCGAGATGGGGGCGGCCGACGAGGGCGCCGGGGTGGCCGCAAGGGGGATATGCCCCTCCCCCGCGAACAGGCCGCTGGTGGGGTCCAGCCCCACCCAGCCAGCGCCCGGCAAATAGACCTCGGTCCAGGCGTGCAGATCGGTGAAATCCTCGGTCGGCCCCGACGGCCCGTCGAGAGAGGGCACATCGGGGACAAGCTGGATCAGGTAGCCCGAGACAAAGCGTGCCGCCAGGCCCAACTGGCGCAGGATCTGCACCAGCAGCCAGGCACTGTCACGGCACGAGCCCCGCCCCAGTTCCAGGGTCTCCTCCGGCGTCTGCACGCCCGGCTCCATGCGGATCACATAAGCGATGCGGCTGGCCAGATCGGCGTTCACATCTACCAGAAAGGAGGTCGTCAGGCGGGGCGTGCGATCGATTTCCGCCAGCAGCGCCTTCAGGTGCGGCCCCGCCGGCGCCGCCTCGAGGAAGGGCGCCAGTTCAACCGCCAGGGCCGGCTCATAGGCAAAGGGGAACTGCTCGGCCGCCGGTTCCAGGAAAAAATCGAACGGGTTGATCACCGCCAGCTCGGCGACCAGATCGACCTCCACCGTGAATTCGCGGGTTGGCTCTGGGAAGGTCAGGCGGGCTTGCCAGTTTGCCTGCGGGTCCTGCTGCCAGTTGAGGAAATGGAGCTTTGGCTCTATCCGCAGGGAATAACCGGTAACCGGCGTGCGGCAGTGCGGCGCCGGCCTGAGGCGGACAACCTGGGGACCAAGATTGACGAGGCGGTCGTAGTGATAGGTGGTCCGATGGTTCAGGGCAACGCGAATGGCCATGGCTTGGAACGCTCCCGCTCAGGCTTGACGGCGTCTCTTCCCCCGATTTTTTGCAAGTCTAGCTGAAAGCCGCAACGGGTCGAAAGCTTTATCTGCCATTCATCCGGGCTGGACTCCCGGCGCCCTGTGGCGGATCCTTTGGACAAGGTGCGAAACAAGCACAAACGGGAGGGGTCACCATGGTTGGGGAAATCGTGAGTGGCGCGCGGCGCGTGCCATTGGATGATCTGCTGGCGCGCGGTGCGCGGGCGGCAAGCGGCCTTGCAGCGGCCGGCATCGGCAAGGGCGATACGGTCGCCCTGCTGATGCGCAATGACCCCGTCTTTTTTGAAGCCAGCGTGGCGGCCGGCCTGCTGGGCGCCTATCCCGTGCCGGTGAACTGGCACTACACACCCGACGAAGCGGCCCATGTGCTGATCGATTCAGGTGCCCGGGCGCTGGTGGTGCATGCCGACCTCTATCCCCGCATCAAGTCGGTTGTGCCGGAAGGCACCACGGTGCTGATCGTGGAAACGGGGCCGGAGATCGCCGCCGCCTTTGGTCTCGACCCCGCCTTGTGCAGCGTGCCCCCGGGCGCACTTGACTGGCACCGCTGGACCGCCACCCTGCCCCCCTGGGATGGGCCGCTGGTCGATCTGCCGTCCACCATGATCTACACCTCTGGTACCACGGGAAAGCCAAAGGGCGTGCGCCGCGCGCCGGCCAGCAAGCCGACCCAGGAATACAACATTGCCCTGCTGACCAAGCTGTTCGGCATTGAACCCGGCATGCGCACGGTGCTGTCTGGCCCGCTCTATCACTCGGCGCCCAATGCCTATGGCCTCAGCGCCATGCGCGCCGGCGGCACGGTCATCCTGCAGCCCCGCTTCGAGCCAGAGGAAATGCTGCGCCTGATCGAGGCCGAGCGCATTACCCACCTCTACATGGTCCCCACCATGTTCGTCCGTATGCTGAAGCTGCCAGAAGAGGTGCGGCGCCGCTATGATGTGTCGAGCCTGGTCAATGTGATCCACGCTGCCGCCCCCTGCCCGCCCGAGATCAAGAAGCAGATGCTGGCCTGGTGGGGTCCGGTGGTGAACGAGTTCTATGGCTCCACCGAAACCGGCGGACTGACCTATTGCTCGGGCGAGGAATGGCTGGCCCATCCGGGCACCGTCGGACGCCCGGTGCTGGACGCGACCCTGCGCATTGTCGGCGAGGATGGCAGCATTCTTGGCCCCAACCAGATCGGCGAGGTCTATGCCCGCCACTGGAAGCTGTCGGATTTCACCTATCACGGCGACCAGAACAAGCGTGCAGGCGTCGAACTGGATGGCCTGATCACGTCGGGCGATGTCGGCTATGTAAACGATGCGGGCTTCCTGTTCCTGTGTGACCGCAAGAAGGACATGGTGATCTCTGGCGGCGTCAACATCTATCCGGCCGAGATCGAAGCCTGCCTGCACACCATGCCCGGCGTCAGCGACTGCGCCGTGTTCGGCATTCCCGATGACGAGTTCGGCGAGGCCCTGGCCGCGGTGATCAAGCCCATGCCAGGTGCCGCCATTGATGCGGCCGCCGTAAAGGCCTTCGTGCGCCAGCATCTGGCAGGTTACAAGGTGCCCAAGGTGGTGGATTTCCAGGAGGATCTGCCGCGTGAAGACTCTGGCAAGATCTTCAAGCGCAAGCTGCGCGAACCCTATTGGGCCAATGCTGGCCGGGCCATCTGAGACCGGACTATCTGAAATACGGGCGGAACGCGCATCATGACCATCGACCAGGACGAGGCGCCCTTTGCCGGGCTCAAGGTTCTCGACATCAGTACCTTCATCGCAGGCCCCGCGGCGGCAACCATTCTGGCTGACCTTGGCGCCGATGTGATCAAGGTGGAACCGCCGGGCATGGGCGACCCCTATCGCTACATTCATCTCATGCCCCCCATGCCAGCCTCCGAAGAGAACTATTGCTGGACCCTGGACAACCGCTCCAAGCGCAGCCTCGCGCTTGACCTCAAGAACAAGGAGGCCCGGGCAATCCTCGACCGCATGATCGCGGGCGCCGACGTGCTGGTAACGAACTTCCCGCCCCAGGTGCGGGCCGGCCTGCGCCTGACCTATGAGGATGTGGCGCCGCTTAACCCGCGTCTGGTCTATGCCGAGATCAGCGGCTATGGCGGCGTTGGGCCAGAGGCGAACAAGCCGGGCTTCGATACCACGGCCTTCTGGGCCCGATCGGGCATGATGGATGGCATGCGCGCTGCCGGTTCCCCGCCTGCGCTTAGCCTGGCCGGCATTGGCGATCATCCGACGGCCACCGCCCTTTATGCCGGCATCGTCACCGCTTTGCTGCGGCGGGAGCGTACGGGCAAGGGCGGGCGGGTCTCCACCTCGCTGCTGGCCTCGGGCGCCTGGTCCAATGGCTGCCTGACACAAGCGGCGCTGCTGGGCGCCACGCCATTCAAGCAGGTTGACCGGGCGGCACCGCCGAATGCCCTGGTCAACAGCTATCGCACGGCGGATGACCGCTGGTTGCTGATGTGCTGCGTGCAGGAAGACAAGGACTGGCCGGGCGTGACCCGTGCCATTGGCCGACCGGAGCTGGTGGACGACCCACGCTTTGCCGTGAAGCCGGACCGGCGCCTCAATGCCCAGGCCCTGACCGCCATTCTCGACGAAGCCCTTGGCGCGGCGCCGCTCGAGCACTGGCGGACGCGGCTTGATGACGAGCGCGTTACCTTCAGCATCATCCAGACCCTGGCGGAGGTGGCCGCCGACCCGCAGCTGCGGCTGGCCGAAGTGGTAATTCCCCTGGCCGACGGGCGCGAGACGCAAGCCTATACGATCGACAGCCCCTTCAAGATTGCCGGCATCACCAAGCGGCCACCTGGACGCGCACCGGGCCTTGGCGAACACACGGTCGAGATTCTCCGCGCCGAGGGGCTGAGCGAAGCTGAGATCACCGGTCTGCGCGCCGCCGGCGCCATTCCGCAGGGCTGAGGGCGGCGCCACCCCTGCGAGGCAAATTTGTTTACCAAGCGGTTGCCCCGCCCCACAAAGCGGGCTTATGCTGCAGTGCAGTATAACGGTTAATGTGGAAGGTCCAGCATGACAGGCGTGCTCTCGGCTTATGAAGCTGGCGCTTTCTTCTGTGAAATGATTGGCCTTGGGGGTGACACCGCAGAGCATACGAGGGGCGTTCGGGAACGCCTTGCCGGGCTCGACCTTGCTGCACTGCAGCGCCGGGCAGAAGATGCCGAGCGGGAGCTCTACAATCTGGGCATTACCTTCACCGTCTACTCTGAGAAAGACGCCATCGACCGCATCCTGCCCTTTGATGTCATTCCCCGGGTCCTTTCACGCGCCGACTGGGCACATCTTGAGGCTGGCGTCATCCAGCGGGTGACCGCGCTCAATCTGTTTCTGGGTGATGTCTATGGGGCGGGCCATGTGCTGCGCGATGGCATTATCCCGGCAGAACTGGTGCTGGGGAATGCCAATTACCGCCCCGAGATGAAGGGCCTGAAGATTGCCCACGGCACCTATGTCTCGATCTGTGGCATCGATGTGGTGCGCGACGAGACCGGCGCCTTCATGGTGCTGGAGGACAATGCGCGCACGCCATCCGGCGTCTCTTATGTCATCGAGAACCGCAACATGATGCTGCGGGCCTTCCCCGACCTGACGTCGGACATTGCCATCCGCCCGGTAGACAATTACGGCCCCAAGCTGGCGGAGGCCATGACGGCCATTGCGCCAGCGGGCATTGATGACCCGTCCATCGTGCTGCTCTCTCCCGGCACCTATAACTCAGCCTATTTCGAGCATATTTTCCTTGCCCGCGAGATGGGCGTGCCCTTGGTGGAGGGCCGCGATCTGGTGGTGATCGACGACCGGGTATGGATGAAGACCACGGGCGGTCTGGCCCGGGTCGACGTGATCTATCGCCGCATCAACGACGACTTCCTCGACCCGGAGGCATTCCGGCCCGACAGCACGCTGGGGGTGCCCGGCCTGATGCGCGCTTATGCCAAGGGTAATGTGGCGCTGGCCAATGCGGTTGGCACCGGCGTCTGCGACGACAAGGCGGTCTATGCCTATATGCCGCGCATCATCCGCTATTATCTGGGCGAAGACCCGATCCTGCCCAATGTGCAGACCAATATCTGCCGCGAGGCTGATGCGCTGGCCTATACGCTCGACCATCTGACAGAACTTGTGGTCAAGCCCGTGGGCGAGGCCGGCGGCTATGGCATTACCGTTGGCCCCAAGGCCAGCAAGGAAGAACTGGACCTCTGCCGCGCCCAGCTGATCGCCGATCCGGCCAATTACATCAGCCAGCCAACCATCCAGCTCTCCGTCTGCCCCACCCTGGTCGATGGCGCCGTCGAACCGCGCCATGTCGACCTGAGGCCCTTTGCCATTACGGGTGACAAGACCTGGGTGCTGCCCGGCGGCCTCTCCCGCGTGGCCCTGAGGCGCGGCTCGCTGATTGTGAATTCGAGCCAGGGTGGCGGCTCCAAGGATACCTGGGTGCTGGCATGACGAAGCTTGTCCGACTGATTTTATCTGCATCCTGCTGCGGGAGGGCGTTCTGATGGCACGGCTGCTGGCCCGCTTCGCCGAGGAAATTTTCTGGCTTGCCCGCTATATGGAGCGGGTGGAGAACCTGGCGCGCATTCTCGATGTGAATGAAACCTTCAGCCGTGACGCCCGCGGCAGCCAGAACTGGCTCTCCATCGTTCAGCTGCATGCAGACGAAAAGCGCTTCTTCGAGCGCCATCAGGCCGCAACGCCTGCTGCCGTGATCCACTATTATGTGCTGGACACGGAGAACCCCACTTCCATCGCCGCCTCGCTGAAATATGCCCGCGAGAATGCCCGCACCCTCCGCCCACTGATTTCCACGGAAATGTGGTCGCACCTCAATGTCTTCCACGGCCAGGTCAAGGCGCTGGAGCCAAGCGATATCACGCGTTCCCAGCTGTCGCGCCTGTGCAGCCGCATCAAGGAAAGCTGCCAGACCCATGCCGGCATCGTCGAGGGCACGTTCTATCGTGACGAGGGCTGGTCGTTCTACAACATCGGCAAGATGATCGAGCGCGCCGACCAGACCACGCGCCTGCTGGATATCAAATATCACCTGCTGCTACCCAGTGAATCCGATGTCGGCTCCCCACTCGACATCAGCCAGTGGAATGCGGTGCTGCGCTCGGCAGCCGGCTATCACGCCTTTCGCCGGGTCTATCCGCGCGGCATGGATCCGGGTGCGGTTGCCGGCTTCCTCTTGTTCAACCTCAGCTTCCCGCGCTCGTTCGCCGGCTCGGCCGTGGCGGCCGAGCATTCGCTGACCCAGATGAAGTCACGCTATAACCTCAAGGGTGGCAACCATGCCCTTGAGCTGTTCGACGAGATCCGCTCGGCTCTTGGCACCTATACGATCGAGGATGTGCTGCGCAGTGGCCTGCATGAATTCCTCGATTACATGCAGCGCCAACTGATCCTGGTGACAGACGAACTGGGGCGCGACTTCTTCGGGCACGAGCGTGCCGCTGAACTTCCACCCCCGGCACAAGTCGGACAATCCCAGGTGCAGGTCAGCGCCTGAGGTGATAGAGAGGCGGCAAGTCCCTTCCCCCTCGCCTGCGGTCCGCCCCCATGTCCTGGTACGATCTTGTTCGCCCGCTGATTGACCGCCTCGATCCGGAGACGGCTCACCGCCTTGCCCTGAAGGCACTGGCCGCAGGCTTGGTACCGGGCAACGGCGCGGCCGATGTCCCCACGCTTGGTGTTAGTGCCCTTGGCCTCTCCTTTGCCAATCCCATTGGGCTCGCCGCTGGATTCGACAAGAACGGCCGGGTCTTTCAGGCGATGAAGGGCTTAGGCTTTGGCTTTGCCGAGATCGGCGGCGTCACCCCTCTGCCCCAGATCGGCAATCCACGCCCGCGCTTGTTCCGGCTGAACGAGGACCGGGCGGCCATCAACCGCATGGGCTTCAACAATGAGGGGATGGAGGCCGTCGCCAGCCGCCTTGCCGCCCGCCGCGACCGCAGTTTCCCCGTGGGCGTCAACCTTGCGTCCAACACGGAATCGGCTGAGCCGGCGCGGGATTTCGAACTGCTGGTCGCCCGCTTCGCGCCGCTGGCGGATTACCTGACCATAGATGTCAGCTGCCCCAATACCAAGAACGGGCGGATGTTCCAGGACCCCGTGCGGCTGGCGGATCTGCTGGCCCGCCTCAAGCTGGCCCGGGGCACTCTTGCCACGCCCATGCTGGTGAAACTGGCCAGCGACCTGAAGTCAGATGAGGCGCGGGCCATTGCGCGCGTGACCATTGACGCCGGGCTGGCCGGCCTTGTGGTTGCCAATACCAGCGCCGAGCGCCCGGAAAGCCTGCGCTCAGTTGCCAAGGCTGAGCGTGGCGGCCTCAGCGGCCGGCCCATCTTTGAAGCTTCAACCCGCCTGCTGGCCGAGGTGCGGGCAGAAATCGGCCCAGACCCAATCCTCGTGGGCGTGGGCGGGGTTTTCACCGGGGCAGATGCACTGGCCAAGCTGCAGGCCGGTGCCAATCTGATCCAGCTCTATACCGCGCTCGTCTACGAAGGCCCGCCCGTTGTTGGCCGCATCAAACGCGATCTGGCCGCCCTGCTGCAAAAACCCGGCTGATCTGGCTCAGGCGCGCCAGCCTGGGCTGTCCTGATCAAGCACGCGTTTCAGAGCCTCGAAATGCTTGTGGGCCTGCAGGGCTTCTGCGGCGAACTGCTGCGCGGTGCGGGCAACCACCTGGGCAGGCACATGGCGCAGGGGACGGCCCGTGCTGTAGGCCAGCACCTGAACCTCCGCCGCGCGCTCAAGGTAATAGAGATCGTCAAAGGCCCGGGCCACGGTTTCCCCTGCCACGATCACCCCGTGATGGGCGAGGAAGCCAATATCGGCGCCGCCCATGGCGCGGGCGATGCGGTCGCCTTCGGTCAGGTCGGTGGCCAGCCCCTCATAGGTATCGTCATAGGCAATGCGCCCCATGAAGCGCAGGGAGTTCTGATGGATCGGCTCCAGCCGGCCGTCGGCAAGGCAGGTCAGCGCCGTGGCATGGGGCATGTGGGTGTGCAGCACGCAGCGCGCCCGGGGCGAGTTCATGTGGACGGCGAGATGGATTGAAAAGGCCGTCGCCTCAACTTCCCCCTCTCCCTCAAGCAGTTTGCCCGAGGCGTCGACCACCACCAGGTCCTGCGGCCTGATCTGGCTCCAGTGCAGGCCATAGGGATTGATCAGGAAGCGCTCGTCAGAGCCCGGAACCATGTAGGAGAAATGGTTGCAGATGCCTTCGTGCAGGCCAAAGCGGGCCGCCAGCCTGAGGGCAGCCGCCAGATCTTCCCGCGCCATTGCCGTCTCGTTCCCGCCGCCGCCGCTGCTGGCACTCATCGCTGCACTCCCCGACAAAACCCAAGATGCCCCGCGCCCTGGATGTGAGGGGCGCAGCGATAAGATTGCCCGAATGAGAAAAGATCATTCAAGCGGCCCAGGACAAGCGGCCCGGGAGACGCCCCGACGTCTGGCTATCGAGGATCCTGCCAGAGGCGTTCAGCCCGGGTTGGCCGCCGACGACAATATGTCTCCGGCATCGCCCGCAAACTGCACATACTCGATGATCGTGCCATCGGGGTCCTTGAAGCAGACAAACCGTGCATCGACGCCGTGGGGACGCACGCCCGGGGCGACTTCATAGGACGAAATCGGCCCGACGAGTTGCACGCCATTGGCTTCGAGCTGGGCGACCGCTTCTTCCAGATTGTCGATCTGGAAAGCCAGACGCCCGACGCCCACATTGTCGAGCGCAGGGTAAGCGCTGCCAGCGGTCGGCTTGTCGAGAAACTGGATGATATCGAGAAAGGGGACCGGCTGGTCGCCCGGAATTTTCATGAACACGGCACGAAACCGACGGTTGGTGTCCAGGCCGAGCCCGGCCCAAACGCCAGCACCCTCTGCAAAAATCTGGTCGTCAAATTTCTCGAAACCGAGCATCTCGTAGAATGGAATGGTTTTTTCCATGTCCCGCACACAGATATTCGCATGGACCCACTGACGGATCACAATTGGCTTCATCAGATTTTTCCCTTTTGCTGCACTTGCCACAGGACAAGCTGATTAACCGGAACCAGCGGGCAAGGGTCAAGTGGGAGGCTTGAACTGGTGAAGCAGCAGCGCGCGCAAGCTTTGGCACGTGGCCGACCGGGTTTCGTTCCCACCGCCGCTGCTGGCACTCATTGCCACACTCCCCTACCAAAGCCTGCAAGATGTACCTGCGCCCTTGATTTGCGGGGCGTGGAGGTAACATTGTCTGAATGACAAAAGATCATTCAAGAGGTGGGAGAGTCCAGTGAACTTCGCATTCTCAGACGACCAGAACATGCTGCGTGATCAGGCAGCAAAGTTTCTGGCAGCCCGTTGCCCGACCAGCGCCGTCCGCAAGATCCTTGAGGGTGAGGCCACCTGGGACAAGGCGCTGTGGGACGGTATCGTGGAACTTGGCTGGACCGGGGTTGCTATCCCCGAGGCCTATGGCGGGCTTGGCCTTGGCCATCTTGAGCTTTGCGTGCTGGCCGAGGAACTGGGCCGCGTGCTGGCCCCCGTCCCCTTCTCGTCCTCTGTGTACCTTGCGACCGAGGCCCTGCTGCTGGCCGGGTCCGAGGCACAGAAGCAGGCCTGGCTGCCAAAGCTTGCGGCCGGCGAGGTGATCGGCACCTTTGCCGTGGCCGAAGGCGCCCACCAGCCCACGTCACGGTCACTTGCCGCCAAGGTCGAGAACGGCCGCCTGGACGGTGTGAAGCTGCCGGTGCCCGATGGCCTGATTGCCGATTTCGCCGTGGTTATGGCCCGCACGTCGACAGACGCGGGCGCCCGCTCTGCCTCGCTGTTCATCGTTGATCTGAACGGCCCGGGCGTCACCCGCGAAGCCGTGAAGACCATCGACCCCACCCGCAACCACGCCACCATCACCTTCAAGGGTGCGCCGGCGGAAGCGCTGGGTGGCACGGGCGAAGGCTGGGCCCTGAGTGAGGCGGTCTTTGATCGCGCCGCCGTGCTGTTGTCGTTCGAGCAGGTGGGCGGCGCCCAGACCGCCCTCGACATGGCGCGTGAATATGCCATGGGTCGCTATGCCTTTGGCCGGCCCATCGCCACCTTCCAGGCGATCAAGCACAAGCTGGCAGACATGTTCGTCGCCCTCGAGCTTGGTCGCTCCAATGCCTATTACGGGGCCTGGGCGCTGGCCTCAGGCTCAGCCGACCTGCCGGTTGCAGCGGCAGGCGCCCGGATCGCGGCTTCCGAGGCCTTTTATCTGGCGGCCAAGGAAAACATCCAGACCCACGGCGGCAATGGCTATACCTGGGCCTATGACTGCCACCTCTTCTACCGGCGCTCAAAGCTTCTGGCCCTGACGATCGGTTCCGCTCCGCACTGGAAGGAACTGCTCATCAGCCGCCTTGAAGCCCGTAACGCCGCCTGATCCCCGAGAGACGGAGAACCCCCATGGATTTCGAAGATACGCCGGAAGAGGCCGCGTTCCGTGCCGAGGCCCGCGCCTGGCTTGAAGCCAATGCCCCCAGCCCCGAAGACGCCCGCAAGATGGGCCGCGAGACCACCAACGAAGCCGAGTCCCTGAAGCGCGCCAAGGCCTGGCAGGCCAAGAAGGCGGACAGCAACTGGGCCTGCCTGCATTGGCCAAAGGAATTTGGCGGGCGCGGTGCCACGCCGATCCAGCGCGTGATCTGGGAGCAGGAGGAGAGCCGCTTTGCGGTGCCCCGTGGCTTCTTTGAAATCGGCCTCGGCATGTGCGGCCCGACCATGATGAACTGGTCGACCGATGCCCAGAAGCAGCGCTATCTGCCCAAGATGCTGCGCGGCGAGGAAATCTGGTGCCAGCTCTTCTCCGAGCCGTCCGCCGGATCTGACGTGGCCGGCCTACGCACGCGCTGCGAGCGTGATGGCGACGACTGGATCATCAATGGCCAGAAGGTGTGGACCTCGGGGGCGCATTACTCCGACTTTGGCATCATCGTCACCCGCTCGGACCCGACTGTGCCCAAGCACAAGGGCCTGACGTTCTTCTTCATCGACATGAAGTCCCCGGGTGTGGAGGTTCGGCCGATCAAGCAGATCTCCGGCACCTCCAACTTCAACGAAGTCTACTTCACCGACGTCCGCGTACCGGATAGCCAGCGCCTCGGCAAGATTGGCCAGGGCTGGGAAGTCTCGGTGTCGGTGTTGATGAACGAGCGTCTGGCGGTGGGCGATGCTCCCGGCCCCGGCTTTGACGAGGCCTTTGCGCTGGCCCGCGAAGTCGAGCTGGAAAGCGGCCCGGCGATCCGCGACTCCAATGTGCGCCAGAAGCTGGCGGACTGGTATGTGCAGTCGCGCGGCCTGAAGTACACCAAGTTCCGCACTATCACAGCCCTGTCGCGTGGTGCCGTGCCGGGTCCCGAGGCCTCGATCACCAAGCTGGTGTCCGCCACCAATCTGCAGAACATCGCCTCCTTCGGCATGGACTTGCAGGATATGGGCGGCTCCATCCTTGATCCCGAGGTGGCGCCAGCCAATGCCATCTTCCAGCAGGCGCTGCTCTATTCGCCGGGCCTGCGCATTGCCGGCGGCACCGACGAGATCCTGCGCAACATCATCTCCGAGCGGGTTCTGGGCATGCCGGGCGACATCCGTGTCGACAAGGACGTGCCCTACAACAAGCTGCCCACCGGCAAAGCCTGATATCGCGTCAGACAGTCAAAAAGGATGGGGTGCCGGCCTGGCACCCCATCTTCACTTGACAAGCAAAGCCGCCCGACGCCAAAGTTGAACATGGCTAGGATGTTTCGTACAATTGATGTCGCCAAACTGATTGATGCGCTCGACCGCATCTGCGGCGAACTTGGCACCATGGCAGATGTCGCCGAGCGTGAAGCGACCCGGCATGCCTATGAACTCTACTTCCGGTTCCGCCGGAAACTGCGCGATGCCGACACCCTTACGGAATTGATTGAAGAGCGGCTTGAGAACCTGGAAGAGGGAAGGTCTGCTGAACTGGACAACGCCCTAGTCAAGGTCATGACGCAGATCATTGTCTTCCAGTCCCGTGGGCTTGTGAAATTTACCTATGTCTTGAGTGCGAACACGTTCCTGCCGCTCGGCAGCCAGGATCTGTTCACACATGACATTGAAAGACTGCAAAAGATCATACTGCGCGCTGAAAAATACGCCCTGACGGACGAAGCGGGCGACAATGCCATCAGCAACCTCGCGACCGCCTTCGACATACTCACCGAAATGGCCGGGAAAGCGCCAGGCATCCTCAACCTTGCCGACCTTCCAGAAGCTGCCTGACGCCCCCGAAATCGCCTTTGAGGCCTTGCGCCGCGATTGTCTTCCGGACGCGCCCATGACACCTTTCCCCTGAACGAGAGCCCGCCTGACGGGCCTAGCCGGAGGAATGGAAATGCGCGCAGCGGTATTCAGAAATGGTGACCTCGTCGTCGACGAGATCGAGCAGCCCAAGCCCAAGGATGGCCAGGTTCTGGTCAAGACGCTGGCCTGTGGCATCTGTGGATCTGATCTGCACGCGTTCCACCATGCCCCGGCCCTGGTTGAAATGTCGGTGCGTTCGGGCGCCCCGTTTACCATGGACCTCAAAAAGGACATCGTCTTTGGCCACGAGTTCTGCGCCGAGATTCTGGACCATGGCCCTGGCACCACAGGCAAGTTGAAGGCCGGCACGCGCGTCTGCTCGATCCCCCTTGCCTTTTCGAACAACACCGCACAAACCGTTGGCTATTCCAATGATCTGCCGGGCGGTTTCGCCGAGCAGATGGTGCTGAACGAGGCGCTGCTGCTGGAGGTCCCGAACGGCCTGTCGACCGAACAGGCTGCCCTGACCGAGCCCATGGCCGTGGGCTGGCACGCGGTGATGAAGGCGAACCTCACCTCCGAGGATATCCCGCTCGTCATCGGTTGCGGCCCCGTGGGTCTGGCGGTTATCGCCGGCCTCAAGATCAAGGGCGTGCACCCGATCATCGCGGCCGATTTCAGCCCGGCCCGGCGCAAGCTGGCCGAGGCCATGGGCGCCGACATCGTCCTCGACCCCAAGGTCGACGACCCCTATGCCCGCTGGAACGTGGAAGCCACGCCCGAGGGCTATGACCCCACCAATCTGCTGGCCGTCCTCGGCGTTGGCCCCGGCCTGCGCCCCGGCGTGATCTTCGAGTGCGTCGGTGTGCCCGGCGTCGTTCAGCGCATTTTTGAAGGTGCCCCCCGCGGCGCCCGCATCGTGGTTGTGGGCGTCTGCATGGAAGTCGACAAGGTCGAGCCGTTCTTCGCGATCTCGAAAGAGCTCAACGTCCAGTTCGTGCTTGCCTATACGCCGGAAGAGTTTGCCCTGACCCTGCACCATCTGGCTGAGGGCATGATCGACGGCTCCCACGTAATCACAGGTCGGGTGGGCGTCAGTGATGTGAAGCAGGCCTTCTCCGACCTTGCCAGTCCGGAACGGCACGCCAAGATCCTGGTTGAGCCCTGGCACTGAGCCCACTCACCTCTGACGAGGAAATCGTGCAACGCCCGCCTCTGGCGGGCGTTGTTGTTTTTGAACCCGGTTTGCATTCGTGTAATGTAAGGGTCTGGATCAGCGGGGCGACAGACCCTGCAGGGAGGAAACCTCATGTTTGACCTCGTCATACGAAACGGCACTGTCGTCGACGGCACCGGCAAGGCCCGCTTCCGTGCCGACGTTGCGGTTCAGGGCGGCCGCATTGTTGAAGTCGGCAAGGTTACCGGCGCGGCACGGCGGACCATTGATGCCGATGGCCTGCTGGTAACCCCTGGCTTCGTTGATATCCACACCCATTATGACGGCCAGGTCTCGTGGGACAGCCTGCTGGCGCCCTCGTCGATCAATGGCGTTACCTCCATTGCCATGGGCAATTGCGGTGTGGGTTTTGCCCCCGCCCGGGTGGACAAGCACGACTGGCTGATCTCCCTGCTTGAAGGCGTCGAAGATATTCCCGGCGCCGCCCTGGCCGAGGGCCTGACCTGGGACTGGGAGAGCTTTCCCGACTATATGGACGCGCTGGCCAAGCGCAGCTACGCCGTCGATGTTGGCGCGCAGATCCCCCACGCGGCCCTGCGCTGCTTTGTGATGGGCGAGCGCGGCGCCAACCACGAGGAACACCCGACCGAGGGCGAGATTGCCGAAATGGCCCGCCTCACCCGCCAGTCCCTGGAGGCTGGCGCCCTTGGCTTCACCACCTCGCGCACCTTTGCCCATCGCACCCGCGACGGCGCCAATATCGGCACGCTCACGGCCGGCCAGCGCGAACTGGTCGGCATTCTTGGCGCCCTCAAGGAGAGCGGCAAGGGCGTGATCCAGTTGATCTCCGACGCCTATCTGACACCCGACGATACCTTTGCCGATACCGAGATGAGCCTGATCGCCAACATGGCGAAGGCAACCGGCCGCCCCCTCTCCTTCTCCCTGCAGCAGACCGATGATGCACCCGACCGCTGGCGCTTCATCCTCGAGCGGGTGCAGGCCATGGTGGCAGGTGGCCTCGACGTGAAGGCGCAGGTGGCGCCGCGGCCCATCGGCGTGATCGAGAGCTTCTCGACCACAGTGAACCCCTTCTTCATGACGCCCGCCTATCGCGAACTGCTGGCCCTGCCGCTGGAGGCCCGCCTGCTGAAGCTGGCCGAGCCCGAGGTGCGGGCCCGCCTGATCGCCCAGCACCGCGAAGCCCATCCGGGCGGCCTGCTGGAGGGGCTGGCCCACAGCTTCAACCGCATGCACCGCCTGACGGACCCCGCCGACTACGAGCCATCGGAAGACAATTCCATTGCGGCCGAGGCACGGCGCCTGGGCAAGGAGCCTGTGGATCACGCCTATGACGTGCTGCTGGAAGAAGGTGGCCACCGCCTGCTCTATATGCCGCTGGTCAACTATGCGCGCGGCCATTTGGGCGATGTGCACGGCATGATGACGGCGCCAAATACTCTCTTTGGCCTGTCCGATGGCGGCGCCCATTGCGGCACCATCTGCGACGGCAGCTTCCCCACCACGACGCTTGGCCTATGGTCAAAGGGCAGCAAGGCCGGCCTCAGCATTCCGTTGGAGCATCTGGTGCACGGCTATACCCAGCGCAATGCAGCCCATGTGGGCTGGATGGATCGCGGTGTGGTGGCGCCGGGCATGCTGGCCGACCTCAACATCATCGACCTCGACCAGCTCAGCCTCAGCCCGCCGCGCGTGGTGCAGGACCTGCCCGCCGGTGGCAGCCGCCTGCTGCAGACCGCCCGCGGCTATCGCTGGACCATCAAGAACGGTCTTGTCACCTTCGAAAATGGTGAGCATTTGGGCGACCTGCC
Organism: Acetobacteraceae bacterium; assembly: GCA_947379865.1. Taxonomy (GTDB): domain Bacteria; phylum Pseudomonadota; class Alphaproteobacteria; order Zavarziniales; family Zavarziniaceae; genus CANCOY01. Next base: position 18,142 of record CANCOY010000025.1, on the reverse strand, counting down.
CGGTCGCCTGGTGCGGGGAACCCGCGCCGCTTGATGAGAGCCTTGCGGGGAACCCGTGTCGCCTGATCCTGTCAGGCCGTCATGCCTCCCGCCCGGGTATCTGCCCGAGCGGGTAATGGCTGACAAAAGCCTAGTGCTGGCTCTTTGGCATCTTCACGCGCAGGCCCTCGACCGCAGCCGAGACCTTGATCTGGCAGGCCAGGCGCGATTCTGACGTGGCGTGGTCGGAGAAGCTGAGCATGGTCTCTTCCTGGGAATCGACCGCCGGCAGCTTGGCTGCCCATTCCGGCTCGATATAAACCATGCAGGTGGCGCAGGCGCAGGCACCACCGCAATCCGCATCGATGCCGGGGACCATGTTCTTGACGGCCCCTTCCATCACGGAAAGGCCGTTCTCGACCTCAAAGCTGTGTTCCTTACCGTCGTGCTCGACAAAGGTGATCTTCGCCATATCGTCCTCGTTCTCGGGGTTTCGTCCCAGGCGCCGTTTCAGCCGGCGATCTGTTTCATGTTGATAGTTTCATCCGCCAGACGCGCCGGCGCAATTTCCGCGTGGGTGGCAATCAGCTGGCGCGCCGTCAGGAACTCCATGGGCCGGTTCACCGCGTCCACCGCAATCAGCACGCCGCCCTTGAGATAGAAGACAGCAAACGAGCGGCCCTCTTCCGGATTGCCACGCACCACGATTGTATCATGTCCCTGCGACAGGCCGGCAATCTGCAGTTTCAGATCAAACTGATCAGACCAGAACCAGGGCACCTGCACATAGGCCTTGAGGCTGCCGGTGAGGGTTGCCGAGGCCGTCTTGGCCTGTTCAAGGGCATTGTGGACACTCTCCAGCCGCAGGGTGCGGCCATAGATGCCATTGGGATGGCGGGTGCAGTCGCCGATGGCGAGAATGTCGGGGTCATCAGTGCGGCAGAATTCGTCGACGACAATGCCGTCCTCAACCCTCAGCCCAGCCTCGACCGCCAGTTCCACATTGGCCAGGATGCCAACGCCCACCACAACCACGTCGGCTGGAATCACCTCACCGCCTGCAACCTCAACCCCTTCGACCCGTGATACACCGGTGAAGCCGGCCACGCCCAGGCCCGTGCGGATCTGCACGCCCTCTTCACCATGAACCCGCTGATAAAAGGCGGAGATCACCGGGGCCGTGACGCGGGCCAGCACACGGTCCGCCGCCTCGATCACGGTAACCGACAGGCCCAGTTTCGCCGCCACCGCCGCAACCTCAAGCCCGATATAGCCACCGCCCACCACCACCAGCCGGGCGCCCGGCCGGAACTCGGCCCGCATGGCCTCCACATCATGGATGGAGCGCAGATAATGGATACCCACAAGGTCAGAGCCGGGAATGGAGAGGCGGCGAACCCGGCTGCCTGTGGCCAGGATCAGCTTGCCATAGGGGATGGCCTCACCCTTGTCCGTCAGCAGGCGGTGCCCGGCGCGATCGATGCCGGTTACACTCAGTCCAAGGCGCACATCAACCTGCGCCTGTTCGTAAAAGGCCGGCGGCTTGAAATAGACCCGCTCCACGTCGAGTTCACCCGACAGGAATTTCTTCGACAGCGGCGGTCGCTGATAGGGCAGATAGGGCTCGTCGCCGATCAGGCGGATGGGGCCGGTAAAACCGTCTGCCCGCAGCGAGGCGACCGCCTGGCCTGCGGCATGTCCCGCACCGACGATGACGATGTCTTCCACCCCGGGTACCCCCTCATGATTACCACTGTCCCCTTAGCGCATTCCAAAGGCGGATGCGAGGGGCCGCCTTGCCGCAAGGCGGGTCAGATGCCGGGATCCACCGGCTGCGCGGTCACACCCTCCACATAGACCGAGCGGCACCACATGTCCGTCAGCTCCGCCACCATGGCGTCCAGAGTGATCGGCTCTCCCCAGGGGTCAAAGTCGGCCGAGGCCCAGAGATAGGACGTCCACTCCACCATGCTGACGAGGGCATAGGCCGCAGCCCGGGTGTTCATGGGCGGGCAGATGCCCCTCGCCACGCCCCTGGCCAGATGCTTCTCCAGCCGCACCATGGAGCGGCGGCGCAGGTCGGCGTGCAGCAGCGACAGTTCCTTGTCGAAGGCGGCCATCTGGAATAGCGCCCGCAGCACGTCGCGATGGCGCTGGAAGGCCATCAGATATTGCCGGTTCGCCCCCTCCACCTTGTCACGATAGGACAGGCCCCCCTCGGGCAGCCGCACCGCCAGCAACTCGTCCACCGCCTGGGCGATGAGCTTGCGGAACACGTCATCCTTGTTGGAGAAGTAGAGGTAGAAGGTTGGCCGGCTGACAGACGTTCGCTCGACGATGTCGGCCACCGTCGTCTCGAAATAGCCCTTGGCGCGAAAAACCTCCGTCGCCGCCTCGAGAATCTGTCGCTCCGTCTCCACCGACGGTCGCCGCCGTTTGCCGCCCTGCGGTTCCATGTTGTGCGCCTGCCTGCTCTTGCCCGGATGCTGTGCTGGTTTGGGACGACACTGAACCCGGCAAACCAGAACAAACAACAGCTTAAGCCAAAAAAGGACATTGGGGGAAGCGGACGGCGGAATCCAGACACGTGAAACCCTATTTGTTCCAAGCCATCCTGTCCGGAGAGACGCCCACCGCAGGCCGTATCTCGCCCGCCCCTTGCGGTGCGTCTGGGGCCGCCCTAAATCAAACGCGGCCCAAACGACCACAAAGGGCCGTCCAAGGGGATCGCGATGAACTGGCGCACCACGGCAAAGATAGTGTCTGGACTGATTGTTGTCGGCCTTGGTGGCGGCATTTGGCAGCTGATGACGCCCAATGAAGCGAAGATCGACTTCAATCGGCTCTATGGACCAGAGCCGGTCTTGAGCGAAACCGTACAGGAGGGCTTTCCCTCAATCGTCGTTGCAAAAGTTGTTGGCTGGCAGGGCAATGCAATGCCCACCGCTGCCCAGGGCCTTGCGGTTGCCGAATTTGCCCGCGATCTCGATCATCCGCGCTGGATGAAGCTGCTGCCCAATGGCGACGTTCTGGTCGCAGAGTCCACCCAGCCATCGCACCCGGCGCAAAACGTGACTGATCTGGTGGGCAAGTGGATCATGAAGTCGGCCAACGGCTCAAATCTGTCCGCCAACCGAATTACGCTGCTGCGCGATAGCAATGGCGATGGAACGGTTGATCTGCGCTCCACGCTGTTGACGGCGGAAAATGGCCTTAACTCGCCCTTTGGGATGGAACTGGTCGGCGACACGCTTTACGTCGCCAATACCGACAGCCTGATGGCCTTCCCCTATCGGGAAGGCGACACCAGCATTGCGGCCAAGGGCGAGAAGATCGTGCCCCTGCCCTCGACTGCGCCGAACAATCACTGGGCCCGCAATGTGATTGCCTCGCCCGACAAGGCGACGCTGTTTGTTACCGTCGGGTCGAACAGCAACATCGCCGAGGGCGGCATGGAGACTGAAGCTAATCGCGCCAATGTGCTTGAGGTTGACCCCAGGACAAAGACCTTTCGCGTCTTTACCGCAGGCCTGCGTAATCCCAATGGTCTCGCCTTTGAGCCAAAGACAGGCAAACTGTGGACCACGGTGAACGAGCGCGATCAGCTTGGCCCGGATACGCCGCCGGATTATCTGGCCACGGTTGATCAAGGCGCCAATTATGGCTGGCCCTGGTATTATTGGCGCCAGGCCGACCAGCGCGTGCAGCCCCAGCGGCCCGACCTGCAGGACGTTGTGAAGCGCCCCGATTACGCGCTGGGCGCCCACACCGCCTCGCTGGGCCTTGCCTTTGCCGAGACAGCCAGGCTTGGGGCAGCGTTCGCCAATGGCGCCTTCATCGGCCAGCACGGATCATGGAACCGCAGCCCACCCTCTGGCTACAAGGTGCTCTATGTGCCGTTCAACCAGGCGGGCACCCCCGATGGCAAGGCTCCCCCGATTGAAGTGCTGAACGGCTTCCTCAATGCCAAAGGCGAGGCGCAGGGCCGCCCGGCGGGCGTGACCGTGGACAAGGCCGGCGCCCTGCTGGTGGCAGACGATTCCGGCAACCGGATCTGGCGGGTGACGGCGGCCCGATAGGCCGCCCAGCCCAGCCGCCCCAAGACCTCTGGCAGGTGAATTCTAATCCGAGTTGACATGACACTGACGTCAGTGACATTCTGTGTCCGTCGGGGGATGCAGCCAAAGCTGCGTGGCTGTGCCAGCGTCCAATCAGGGAGATCGTGAGCAACACGGTCGCCCAAAAGCAAAAAGCGATACCCGGATTGTCGGAGGACACGCCCACCTTTCCGCGCCGATAGGCGACCGGATGCGGGGTAGCGGATTACGCGTGGCGACGACGGCTTGTTACCCGTTGTTCAGGCGCTGGCGGTCGTGCAGCAGGCACGCCAGGGGCATGAGCAAAGAAGACGGGGCATTCCGCCGCCCGCGTGATCCGTCCCCATAGGGCCATTCCCCTGATCTCAACCGCGATGCTGGCCGGGCCAGAACCCGCGCGAACGCATGTAGGGGAACCCATGAACCAGCCTTTAACCAGCCAACCGACCCTGCCCCGCCTGCCCGCCCCCACCCATGATCTGGAGCAGGCCAAGCGGGATCTGGCCGAACATGGCCTGTGCCTTGTGGCTGACGCCCTGCCACCTGCCCTGCTGGCGCGCGTCCGCGATGCGCTCTATCGCGCGGCGGCCGAGGATCGGGCGCGGGGCTGGGAACAGAAATTCATTGGCGACCAGGAACACGACAACAGCAACCAGCGCGTCTGGAACCTGCTGAGCCGCGAGCCGGTGTTCATTGATCTGGTAGAACATCCAATCGCGCTGGAACTTGTGCGCCATGCCATCGGCTGGCCGGCCCTGCTCTCCAACATTTCGGCCAATATCACCGGCCCCGGTGGTGGCGAGATGATCATGCATGCCGACCAGGGCTATATGCCGGAACCCTGGGCCCGCACCCAGGGCATCAACATGGTCTGGTGCGTCAACGATTTCACCGACGAGAATGGCGGCACACGGATCGTGCCGCAGACCCATTTGCTCAACCGCTCGCCCCTCGACAGCGAGCAGGGCGTGGCAACCGTGGCGCTTGAGGCGGCAGCCGGCACGCTGGTGGCGATTGATGGCCGCATCTGGCACCGCACCGGTAACAACCGCACGGTCGACCAGCGCCGCGCCGGCATCTTTGCCTGGTATACGCTGCCCATCTACCTGCCACAGGAAAACTGGTATCTTTCCCTGAACCCGGCGGTGCGCCAGTTCGCGTCCGACACGCTGCTTGACCTGCTTGGGCTCAAGGCGGTTGTCTTTGGCCGCGTCAACGGCGCCTCGCCCGAATAAACGGCCTGATTCAAAGGAGAGTGGGCGTGAACCTGTTGGATTTTTCTGGAAAGACCGCCCTTGTGGTGGGTGGCTCGAGCGGTATTGGCAATGGCATTGCCCAGGCCTTCCGCCGCCATGGCGCCGAGGTTCATGTCTGGGGCACACGCGCCCGGGCCGAGGATTATACGCGCGAGGAAGGCAGCGACCTGACGGGTCTTGGCTATTCCTGCGTCGATGTCTCGGACTTTGAGGCAATCAAAGCCAATGCGCCCGCCTTCTCCCGCCTTGATGTGCTGGTGCTGGCCCAGGGTGCCGTGCTCTACCGCCGGGCCGAGTTCGAGATGGAGGGCTTCCAGAAGGTGATGGACGTCAACCTGAACAGCCTGATGGCCTGTGCGGGCAAGTTCCACCCTTTGCTCGCCGCCTCCAAGGGCTCGCTGATCACCATCAGTTCAACGGCTGCCTTCCATTCGACCAAGGGCAACCCGGCCTATAATGCCTCCAAGGCCGGTGCCGTGGGCCTGACCCGCACCCTGGGCGAGGCCTGGGCCAAGGACGGTATCCGGGTAAACGGCATCGCGCCGGGCCTCGTTGCCACCAAGATGACGAAGGTCACCACCGATAATCCGGAACGCCTGCAGGCCTCCATCGCCGGCATTCCCATGCGCCGCCTTGGCACGCCAGAGGACATGGCGGGGGTCGCCCTGTTCCTTGCCTCGCCCATGGCGGCCTATGTGCTGGGCCAGACGATCCCCGTGGATGGTGGCCTGATCCTCGCCTGAGGCCTAAGCCTAACGCCGCCGCGCGACCTGCGTGGCGGCAAGGGCGGCGAGTGCCAGGAAAACGCAGCCCACGGCAAACAGCGGCCGCGCGCTACCGGCCTGTTCATGCAAGCGCGCCATCAGCAAGCCGCCCAGGGTCTGGGACAGGGCAAAGACCAGGGTTGCCCAGGCCCAGGCGGCCCGCAGCAGTTCCGGCGGCAGGGCCTGGGCCAGACGCGCAGAAATCAGGGTTGCCGTCCCCGGCCCCAGCGCACCTACCACCAGCGACGAGAACACAAGGCCCGCGGTTGAGGCACCGCCCACGAGCGGGGCGGCCACGGCGGCCAACTTCATCAGGCAGGCAAGGATCAGCGCCGGCCCCGTGCCGAAACGCACCGCCAGGGTGCTGACCGCAAGTGGTCCCACCAGCGCACCCAGCCCGAACAGCGTCCAGAAGGCAGCGCCCGCATGCACGCCAAGGCCAAGGTCGCGGGCGATATAATCAATCCAGAAGATCGTGTGCGGCACCCAGCCAACCGTATCGGCGCCATAAACCAGCAATACCAGCAGGATCAGCCCCCGCCCGTTGCGCGGTAACACCGGCATGGGCGCGGCAGCTGGCCCCGAGGGATCGGCACGCCACTGGTTCCAGGTGAACACGGTGGCAAGGCCAATGGCCACAGCAAAGGCCACCCAGGTTGCCATCAGGCCCTGGGAAAGCAGGGCCGGCACGATAAGGCTGCTGGAGGCCGCCCCCACGCCCACGCCCGTAAAGATCACCCCGCTCGCCAAACCACGCCGGGCCAGTGGCAACCGCGCGAGGCTGGCAGAGGTGCCGACAATCATCAGGATCGAGCCTGCAATCCCCACCACCAGCCGCCAGAACACCAGCCAGGCAAAGCCCAGTTGAAAGGCACAGGCAAGCGCGCTGAGGCTGGACGCCAGCAGCGCCAGGCGCACCACCGGCCCCGCCGGGCGCCCCGCCAGAAGCGTGAGGGAAAGAATCGCCCCCACCAGGTAACCACCAAGGTTCGCCGCCCCGGCATAGCCCGCCTCGGCTGGCGTTACCCAGCCCGCCTCAACCAGCACGGGCACCAGCGGCGTATACGCAAAGCGGCCAATGCCGACGCCGGCAAAATTGGTGACGGCACCGGCAAGGGCAACCGGCCAGAAGGCCGCTGTTGGCGGCAGGCCGGGCGGCGATGACGTGGTGGCTGTCACCGGCCCGGCACGGGGATCATTCCGCCGCGTCCACGGCCACGCCGACCGGGCAGCTCACGCCGGTGCCGCCAAGCCCGCAGTACCCATTGGGCACCTTGGCCAGATACTGCTGGTGATAGTGTTCCGCGAAATAGAACGGCGGCGCCGCCCGGATCTCGGTGGTGATGGGGCCAAAGCCGGCGGCCTGCAGGCGGGCCTGATAGGCAGATGCGGAGGCCTGGGCGAGCGCCAGATCATCTGCGCTGAAGGTATAGATGGCCGAGCGATACTGGGTGCCCACGTCATTGCCCTGACGCATGCCCTGGGTGGGATTGTGGCTTTCCCAGAAGATCCGCAGCAGTTCCTCGTAAGAGATCGCCTTGGGATCATAGATCACCAGCACGACCTCGGTATGGCCGGTCTGGCCGCTGCAGGCCTCCTCATAGGTGGGGTTGGGGGTGCTGCCGCCGGCATAGCCCACCGCCGTGACATGCACGCCAGCCGCCTGCCAGAACTTGCGTTCAGCGCCCCAGAAGCAGCCAAGGCCAAAGACGGCGACAGCACTACCCTCGGGATAGGGGCCGGCCAACCGCGCGCCATTCACGAAATGGAACTCGGGGATGGGCATGCGCTGGGTCCGCCCAGGCAGGCAGGCCTCGGGCTTGGGTACTTCGAGCTTGTCACCGCGCAGCAGTTTCCACATGGGATGCTCCTTCAAGGGTCAGCCCCAGCGGGCCACGTCAAAACCGGGTCAGGACATTTGGCCCCGGCCCCGTGCTGAGGCAGGATAGCAGCGCCTGAAGGCTGCTGGAACCGGGCCATGCTTCAATCGGACATGGCCCGACCAGAAAAAGATGGAGGACACGGCCATGAATCTCAAATCCCACCACAGCTCATTTCCGGTGCGCGACGCCGAAGTCTCCAAGGCCTTTTACAGCGGCGTGCTGGGCCTGACGGAAATCCCCCGCCCGCCCCGCCTCAATTTCCCCGGCGCCTGGTATCTGGCCGGCCCCTGCGAGGTGCACCTGATCCAGGCGCCCGAGGGGATCGACGTCGGCCCCATCGGTACCGTGCTGACCCCCTTTGCCCGCCACATGGCCTTTGCCGTGGAAAGCTGCGAGGCCGCCAAAGCCCACCTGGCCGCAAAGGGTGTTGCGATCATGGACATCCCAGGCGCCGTCGGGCAGTTCTGGATCCACGACCCCGACGGCCATGTGCTGGAATTCATCGAGGCGCGCGGCTAGATCATAGCGCGCCAAGCTCAATCTGTCAGGGCCTGGTGCACCAGCGCCCGCAGTTCCTTGCGCAGGGGATAGGTGGACGAGGGCACCAGCTGGGTCAGGTAGAGGATGACCATGTCCTCTACCGGATCCACGATGAAGACCGTGCTGGCCATGCCGCCCCAGCCGTAATCACCCGGGTTGCCCGACATGCCGGACATCGCCGGGTCCAGCATGACCCAGACGCCCAGGCCAAAGCCCACCCCCTCGAACGAGGTTTCGGAAAAGGCCTTTGGCCCCATGGAGGCAATATCGCCCGGCAGGTGATTGGCGGTCATCAGGGCGTGGGTGCGCGAGCCGAGCACGCGGTCGGCCCCCGGCTTGCCGCTGACGGCCCCCTTGCGCCGCAGCATCTCGGCAAATTTCAGATAATCATCGGCCGAGGAAACCAGCCCGCCGCCGCCTGAGAAGGTGTTGACCTGGCCTTCGCGGAAGGCGCTGCCCTCGGCGGTTTCCATTACCTTCATGCCGCCCTTGCCATCGGGCTCGTAGAGGGTGGCGAAGCGGCCCACATCGCCGGGTGCCACGGCAAAGCCCGTCTCGTGCATGCCGAGCGGCTCGAAGATGCGCTCGCGCAGCACCACGTCGAGCGGCTTGCCGGCGACGATCTCCACCAGGCGACCGACCACATCAGTGGCCACGCTATAGTGCCAGCGCAGGCCCGGGTTGAATTCCAGCGGCATGGCCGCCAGACGCTCCACACAGGCCTCAAGCCCGCCCGAGCGGGGATTGAAGGCAACCTTATGCGTGTCATAGGCCTGGCCCAGCACACCGCCGTTGAAACCATAGCTGAGGCCGGAACGGTGGGTCAGCAGGTGGCGCACGGTCATGCGCTCAGTCGCCGGTTCCACCTGGTCAAGGCTTGTGGCGCCGGGCACCAGCACCATGCGGTTGGCAAAACTGGGGATGAAGCTGTCCACCGGATCATCGAGGCGGATCAGCGCCTCCTCATAGAGGCTCATCAGGGCGGTCGAGGCGATGGGCTTGGTCATGGAATAGGCGCGCACCAGCGTGTCGCGCGTCCAGGGCGTGCCAGCGGCCACGTCGCGATGGCCCGCCGTGTGCAGATAAGCGATCTCGCCGCGCCGGGCGACCAGCACCGTGGCGCCGGGGATCTTGCCCGCATCGATATAGCGCGCCGTCCAGTCCGCAATCCGGCCAAGGCGGCGGGCGTCGAAACCAAGTCGGCTGGGGTCCTGAACGGGGTCCATGGCAATCCTCGCAAGCTGTGCCGCTGAAGCTTAGAGTGTTTCCCTGCTGATTTGAAACACTGGGCGCAACGCAGCCGCATTCCTGGAAACCACCCCATGACAACCAAGGGGCCGCAACGCCGTCTCTGGCACATGCGCCAGCGCTTTTCGGGCGTGCCCATGGCCACAGCCGCCAGCATGATGCGTGGTGGCTTGGGCGCCGGTCTGGCGATTGCGGGTCTTGCCCTGCTGGGCGATGCCACGGGCGCGGCCCTGATCGCCGCCCCGCTCGGCGCCTCGGCCTGCCTGGTGTTTGGCGCACCCGACAGCCCCTTTGCCCAGCCACGCAACACGGCGCTGGGCCATCTGGTGGGTGGGCTCTGTGGCTTTGGGGTGCTGGCGGTGCTTGGAAACCAGCCGCTGGCCCTCAGCCTGGGTGTTGCGGTTGGCCTGGCGGTGGCCCTGATGATCGGCCTGCGCTGCGTTCACCCGCCTGCCGCTGCCAATCCCGTGTTCATCGTGCTGACCAAGGCGCCGCTTGCCTTTCTGGTAACGCCCCTGATGGCCGGCGTCGTGCTGATCCTCGTGTTCGGCCTGCTGTGGAGCCGGCTGGTGGGGGGCCGCTATCCGGCACGCTGGTGGTAAACGGCCCCAACGAAAGCGATGCCCTTTGCCCCGGCTCTGCTAAACTGGACTGGAACGAGTTGGTCAGGGGGTACCCCCAAGATCATCCGCGCAGGAGGGAAACATGGACCTGAACCGGATCGCGCAGCTGCGCGACGACTATGCAAAAAACGGCATCGTGCATCTGCCCCGGGGCCTTGGCCCGGCAGGCCTTGAAGCCGCCCAGGCGGCCTTCGAGTGGAGCATGGCCAACCCCGGCCCGCTGGCCCGCAGTTTTGAGGGCGGCACGGGCACCTTCTATAACGACCTGCTGAATCCCAAGGCCTTTGACGCCTATCGCAGCCTGCTTGAAGGCAGCGAGGCGGCCGACCTGGTGGCGGGGCTGTGGCCCGGCAGCGATATCTGGTTCCTCTATGAACAGATCTTCCTCAAGGAAGGTGGCGAGAGCAGGCGCACCCCCTGGCACCAGGACTCGTCCTATCTGCCCATCGGGGGCGAGACAATTGCGGTGATGTGGATCCCCTTTGATCCCGTGCCCAAGGCCGACTCGCTGGAGTTCGTTGTCGGCTCGCACCGGGGCGTCCTCTATGATGGCTCCAGCTTCGACCCCAAGGACGACACGGCCCCGATCTATGGCAATGGGGCCATGCCCCGCCTGCCCGACATCGAGAAAAACCGCGCCGCCTTCGACATCGTCTCCTTTGCCTGCGAGCCGGGCGATGTGGTGGTGTTTCACCCCGCCATCCTGCACGGCGGCGCCCCCACCCATGTGGGCACGCGCCGGCGCACCCTGTCGCTGCGGTTCTTTGGCAACGACGCGCATTACGCCGCCCGCCCCGTCTTCGACCCCGAGGCCGCCGCCCTCGACCAGTCAGTCTTCGGCCAGATGCGCCGCCAACTGACCAACGGCGCCCCCTTCCGCCACCCCTATTTCCCCAAGATCCGGGACGGCGCAAAGGCGGCCTGAGCGGGCCTGACGCCTGCCACCAAAGAAAACGGGGCGGCCATCGCTGGCCGCCCCGTTGTGTTTCAGCCCGGTGGCTGGATCAGAGGAACTTCTTCCCCTCGGCCACCATCTTTTCCAGCAAAGCAGACGGCTTGAAGTCGTCGCCCATCTGGGCCTGGAAGCCCTGCATCTTGGCCAGCACCTTGTCGAGGCCGACGAGGTCGCCATAGAACATCGGGCCGCCGCGATAGACCGGCCAGCCATAGCCGTTCAGCCAGACGATATCGATGTCCGACGCGCGCAGGGCCTTGCCCTCTTCCAGGATCTTGGCGCCCTCGTTGATCATCGGATAGATGCAGCGCTCCAGGATTTCCTCGTCGCTGATGGTGCGGCGGTTGATGCCCTGCTTGGCGGCAAAATCGAGGATGGCCTGCTCGACCATGGGCGACGGCGTGGCATTGCGCTCGGCGTCGTAGTCATAGAAGCCAAGGCCATTCTTCTGGCCCCGGCGCCCGGCCTCGCACAGCACTTCACGCAGGGTGGACGACCTGGAGGTCTCGGCCGTCCAGCCTATGTCGAGGCCGGCAAGATCCGCCATGGCAAAGGGGCCCATGGGGAAGCCGAAGTCGTAGAGCACCCGGTCCACGTCCCAGGGCATGGCGCCTTCCAGCACCAGCTTGTTCGCCTCGCGCTGGCGCTGGGCCAGCATGCGGTTGCCGACGAAGCCGTGGCATACGCCCACCAGCACGCCAACCTTGCTGATCTTCTTGGCCAGTTGCATCACCGTGGCGATGACTGACTTCGAGGTCTTGTCGCCGCGCACGATCTCCAGCAGGCGCATCACATTGGCCGGCGAGAAGAAGTGCATGCCAATGACGAACTCGGGCCGGCTGGTGGCGGCGGCGATTTCGTTGACGTCAAGATAGGAGGTGTTGGAGGCCAGGATGGCGCCCTGCTTCACCACCTTGTCGAGGCGGCCGAAGACGTCCTTCTTGATCTCCATCAGCTCGAACACGGCCTCGATCACCAGATCGCAATCGGCGAGCGCCGAGAGGTCGAGGCCACCCGTCAGCAGGCCCATGCGGGTCTCGACATCGGCAGCGGTCAGGCGGCCCTTCTTGGCCGTGTTCTCATAGTTCTTGCGGATGACCGCCATGCCACGGTCGAGCGCGTCCTGCTTGGTCTCGACGATGGTGACGGGCACACCCGCATTGAGGAAGTTCATGGCGATGCCGCCGCCCATGGTGCCGGCGCCGATCACGCCCACCTTCTTGATGGCGATGGTCGGGGTATCGTCCGGCACGTCGGGGATCTTGGCGGCCTGGCGCTCGGCAAAGAAGACCTTGCGCTGGGCGTCGGACTGGCTGCCGGTCATCAGTTCCATGAACAGGGTGCGCTCAACCTTCATGCCCTCGTCAAAGGGCAGGTTCACCGCCGCCTCGATGCAGCGGATGTTGTATTCGGGCGCCAGGAAGCCGCGGAACTTGCGGGCATTGGCCTTGCGGAAATTGGCGAAGATCTCGGGCTTGCCGCGCGCCGCCTCCATCTTGGCCGAGAGTTCGCGCACCTTGTTGAGGGGGCGCTTCTCGGCAACGATGCGGCGGGCAAAGGCGATGGCGCCGTCGCGCAGTTTGCCCTCTTCCACGATCTCGTCGACAAGGCCCATCTCGGCCGAGGCCTTGGCGCCCACATGCTGGCCAGAGGTAACCATTTCCATGGCCTTCTCGGCGCCCACGATGCGGGGCAGGCGCTGGGTGCCACCGGCGCCCGGCAGCAGGCCCAGGTTCACCTCGGGTAGGCCACACTTGGCGGAAGGCACGGCCACGCGGTAATGGCAGGTCAGCGCCACTTCCAGGCCACCGCCCAGCGCCGTGCCGTGGATCGCCGCCACCACGGGCTTGGTCGCATTCTCGATGGTGTTCTGCACCTCGTGCAGGCTGGCGCCCTTGGGGGGCTTGCCGAATTCCGAGATGTCGGCGCCGGCAATGAAGGTGCGGCCGTCGCAGATCAGCACGATCGACTTGACCGCCGGGTCGGCCAGCGCCTGCTTGATGCCCAGGTCCAGACCGTCGCGCACACCGGCCGACAGGGCGTTGACGGGGGGCGAATTCAGCGTGAGGACGGCGACATCGCCTTCCACGCTAAGGTCGGTCACGGGGTTGATGCTGGCCATGGCTGTGCTCCCGGGTATTTTGGTTTCGAATTCTGTGGCGCCATCGAGCAGGGGTTAAGGCCCCCGGTCAAGCCGCCGGGCGATTTACCCCGATGCCGGGGCGCGCGACAATCCCCCAACCCAACAAGGCGGTCGCCCCGAAGCCGCCCCACACAGGAGGAACTCCCATGAGGCTGAGGCAGGTGGCGCTGGTCGCCAGTAAGCTTGATCCCGTTGTTGCCGATCTGCAGGCCGTGCTGGGGCTGCAGATCTCCTTCCGTGACCCGGAAGTGGCCGTCTTTGGCCTGGTGAATGCCGTGCTGCCCGTGGGGGAGGAGTTCCTTGAGGTGGTCGAGCCTGTCACCGCCGAGGCCTCGGCCGGGCGCTATCTGAAGCGGCGCGGGGGTGATGCGGGCTATATGCTGATCATGCAGGTGGACGATGCCCTGCCCCACCGCGCCCGCACCAAGGCCATGGGGGTGCGCAACATTGCCGAGATGACCAATTCAAAGGCCGTCTTCACCCATTTTCACCCGGCCGACACGGCAGGCGTACTGGCCTCCATCGATTCCATTGGCGGTGTTGCCGACCATATGAAGCCAGACGGCGCCTGGCCCTATGCCGGGCCTGACTGGCGCGCCCACCGCAGCGACAAGGATACCCTTGGCATTGTCGGCGCCACCATCCAGGCCGCCGACCCTGCCGCTGCCGCCGCCCGCTGGTCCCAGCTTTTGGACCACAAGGTCGAGAGCGACAGCGCAGGCCCCCGTATCACCCTTGCCAGGGGCGTGCTGCGCTTTGTGAAACCGGTGGACGCCGATGGCACGGGCGTGGTTGGCGTTGATGTGGCGGTGCGCGACCCCGCTCAGAACCTCGCCCGCGCCAGGGCGCGGGGCCTGCACGTGGAGGGAAACGCCGTCCACATCGGCGGCGTCTCCCTCAGTCTCGTGGCAGGCTGAGCCTCAGCGGCCGACGTAGCGCGGCTTGCGCTTCTCGACGATGGCCTTGAAGGCCTCTTTCGTATCCTCGGTGCGGAAGAGGCCCATGTGCCGCTGGCTCTCGATGGCGAGATAGTCGGCCAGGCTCGAGCGCTCGGCCGTCAGGAAATTGGCCTTGAGGGTGCGCAGGGCCAAGGGTGCGGCCCCTGCCAGCCGTTCGGCCAGGGCGCGTGCCTCGGCCGCGAAATCGGCATCCGCCCAGACGCGGGAGACGAGGCCGATGCGCAGCGCCTCGGCCGCGTCAAACTTGCCCGGCAGCAGATAAAGTTCGCGCGCCTTGGCTGGCCCCAGAATGCGCGAGAGCGTCCACGGGCCGCCCATGTCGCCGGCCACGCCCACATCAAGAAAGGCCGTATTGAAGCGTGCACTTTGTGCCGCCACCCGCAGATCACAGGCGGCCGCCCAACCCATGCCCGCCCCGGCACAGGCGCCGTTGACGGCGGCGATGGTAACCGCTGGCATTTCGTGCAGCAGGCGGGTCATGCGGAAATCATCCTCGCCAATGCGATTGGCCGAGGATTCCCCGGCATCGCTGGAACCGGCGGTGGCATCCAGATCGGCCCCGGGGCAGAAATCGCGGCCCGCCCCCGTCAGCACCAGCACCCGCACGGCAGGGTCCGCCGCCGCCTGTTCCAGCGCGTGGTTGAGGTCCTGCAGCATGGAGCCGGCGATGCTGTTGCGCCGCGTCGGGCGGTTCAGCGTAACGGTGGCGATGGGACCGGCGGCCTCGTATAGGACCGTCTCATAGGCATGGCTGGCCATGTGCTTTCTCTCCCCTTTTGGTTTCTTGTTGTCGGAAATGGTCGCTATTTCTGGCCCAATGGCGCGAAGTTTGGCGGGCGGCGCTCGATGAAGGAATCGACCCCTTCCCGGGCATCGGGATGGACCAGCGACTCCCGCGTGCGGGCATCCGCCTCATGGAAGGCGGGGGCCATGGCCTGCGATAGATGGCGATAGACCAACTGCTTCATAGTGGCGATGGAGCGGGGTGCGGCTGTTGCCCGGATCTCTTCCAGATAGGCGATTGCCGCCTCAACCTCTGTCCCATCGGCCAGCACGCGGTCGGCAAGGCCAATCCGCAGCGCCTCGGCCGCATCCACGCGCCGGGAACTCCACAGCAGGTCAAGGGCACGGCTGGTGCCGATCAGGCGTGGCAGCAACCAGCTGGTGCCATGTTCAGAGATCAGCCCACGACGGGCGAAGATCGTGGTGAAACTGCCCGCCTCGGCGGCGAAGCGCAGGTCGCACATCATGGCCAGCACAAAGCCACCCCCTGCGGCCACACCATTGACGGCGGCAATCACGGGCTTTGGTACCCGCAGGATATAGCTGAAGAGGGCCGGCAGATCCGCCTCAGGATCCTCTTGCGAGGCGGCCTCTGGTGGCGGGTTGCCGCTGACGGCATGCAGCAGGGCGCTGGCATCAAGGCCAGCACTGAAGGCCCGCCCCTCGCCCGTGATGACAATGCCCGTCACCGTGTCATCAAGGGCAGCCGCATCGATGGCGACCCGCAGGTCGGCAAACATGGCGTCGGTGAGGGCGTTGAGCTTGTCCGGCCGGTTGAGGCGGATAAGGGCGGCCGAGCCGCGCCGCTCCACAATGATCTGTCTGGTTTCTTGGCTTGTCATGGTCGAAGGCTAGCACCCGTCCGCCGCCATCCTCAACGACCGATCTGCCCTAGAGGCGATCCTGCAGGGCAAACCAGCTCATGCCCGCCACAAGTGCGGGCCAGCGCAGCAGACGCCCGCCAGGAAAGCTTGGCACTGGCAGGCTGGCAAAGACGTCCAGCCGGTCCAGGGTGCCGCAGACGGCCTCCGCCAGAACCTTGCCGGCATAAGGCGCCAGCATCACCCCCTGCCCCGAATAGCCCGAGGCCACCAGCACATTGGGCTCCAGCTTGCGGAGATAGGGCAGGCGCGTGACCGTGATCGCCACGGCACCGCCCCAGGCATAGTCGATGCCAACATCGGCCAAAGCGGGATAGACCTTGAGCATATGGCGGCGCACAAAGCCCTTGAGGTCGCTGGGGAACGACTGGCTATAGGTCTCCCCGCCACCAAAGAGCAGCCGCCCGCCTTGTGACTTGCGCCAATAATTCACCACAAAGCGGCTGTCGGAGGCCGCCGGGCCATCGGGCAGGATGCGGGCATCAAGCCCGGGCGGCAGGGGTTCGGTTGCCAGGATATAGTTGTTGATGGGCAGGATGCTGGCCTCAACCGCCGGCGCGATGCCATCCAGATAGCCGTCGCCGCACAGCAGCAGATAATCCGCCATCACGGTGCCGCTGGTGGTGGCAACCCGCACCTTGCCACCTGCCCCTCGTGTGTAACCGGTAACCCGCGTGCGCTCATGGATCACAGCGCCAGCCTGCGCCGCCGCCGTGGCAAGGCCAAGGGCGAAATTCAGGGGGTGCAGATGGCCACCGTCCCGGTCGAGCGTGCCGCCGAAATAGACATCGGTGCCAAGGGCGGCGGCCGTCTGGCTGCGGTCGAGGGGCACGACCTGGTCATAGCCATAGTCGCACGCCAGCTTTTCCGCATAGGCATTCATCTCGGGCACGAAGGCTGCCTTGTGCGCGGCGTGGACAAGGCCGGGGCGATAGTCGCAGGCGATGTTATGGCGGGTGATCAGGTCCTTGAGCAGGGCCTTGGCTTCCTCGGCCATGGTCCACAGGCGCCGGGCCGAGGCCTTGCCCATGGTTGCCTCGATATAGTCCTGATCGCGGCGCTGGCCCGTATGGATCTGGCCCCCATTACGCCCTGACGCCCCCCAGCCCACCCGGTGGGCCTCCAGCAGGACCACACGCTTGCCCGCCTCGGCCAGATGCAGGGCCGCCGACAGGCCGGTGAAACCGCCTCCCAGCACCGCCACATCGGCCTGCACATCACCGGCAAGGGGTGCGAAATCGGGCAGCGGATTGGCCGTGGCCGCATACCAGGAGCCGGCCGGATGCTCGTCGTGCACGCTCATCGCTCATCCGCTCTGGCCGCAGCCACTGTGCCGCCGGGACGGCGGTATCCGGTTGTCGGGCCGGGCTTTCGGGGCCATCATTCTGCCGCGCGCGACGGCGCGTCAACAAGGCTCCGGAGTGAGCTGGAGCCAATTGAGAGGAACCACGCAATGGCGAACATCAAGGTGCGGGAACTGGCAACCGGTCTGCGCTTCCCCGAAGGCCCGATTGCAATGCCGGACGGCAGCGTGATCCTGGTGGAGATTGCCCGCCAGACCCTTAGCCGCGTCACCCCGGCCGGCAAGGTCGAAGTTGTCGCCAACCTTGGCGGTGGCCCCAACGGGGCGGCGATGGGGCCGGACAACTGCGTCTATATCACCAACAACGGCGGCTTCACCTGGCAGGAGGCGGAAGGCCACCTGTTCACCGACGGTTCAGCCAGCGCCGACTACAAGAGCGGCTCCATCCAGCGGGTGAACCTGTCCACCGGCAAGGTCGAAACCCTCTATACCGAATGCGACGGCGTGCCTCTCTATGGCCCCAATGACTTGGTCTTCGACAATCACGGCGGCTTCTATTTCACGGACCTTGGCAAGGTCTTTGGTCGCAATCTGGCGCTCGGCGGCCTTTATTATGCCAAGGCCGATGGCTCTTCGATCCGCCAGCTTGCCTTCCCGATCCAGCTGGCCAATGGCTGTGGCCTGTCGCCTGATGGCAAGACCATCTATGTCGCCCAGACCTACACCGG
>CANCOY010000024.1 GCA_947379865.1 Acetobacteraceae bacterium | reverse complement strand
CCAATCCGATTGACCCTGCTGACGCTGAGTTTCTGATCTCGAAAAACCTGCTGGATTACGCCATACATGCCTATGCCTTGACGGTTCAGGCTGGGCGGCTTGCCGCATTGGCCAGGGGATCAGCGGGGGCATAGACGGCCATCCCTTGGTAGAAAGGTGAGGCCGTCTCATCGGGATTTGGCTCCACCCGGCATGATCTGATGGCAAGAGCGTTGAACCGCTTACACAGCCCACGCCATGAAGGGCCTTGGCAGCAGTGCCCAGGGATATCCGTCGACGAAGAAGTCCGTCCACGACCGCCAGGCGATCGCGCTGCGGACCTGCCGGTTGTCGGTGTGCGGGAATCGGGCGGGAAACGGGCAGAAACCCGCGTCCCCCTTGCTGTAGAGGCCCCCGGTCACGTAGAAGTAGGCGTCGTTGGAGGCCGTGTGCGGCCGGGGCGATTCCGTTCTTTCGCTTCGGGCGCCAGCTGACGGCGCCCGGATCCCTGTCGTCGAGGCGCCTGTGCAGAAGATTGTGATCGAGGGGGGGCAACCCCTGCATGGCCGGATCGCGATCGGCGGTGCCAAGAACGCCGCCTTGCCCCTGATGGCCGCCAGCCTGCTGACCGACGGGGTGCTGACCCTCTCCAACCTGCCGCATCTGGCCGACATCACCTCCATGCTGAACCTGCTGGCCCAGCACGGCATCGGCATTTCCATGCTGGGCTCGGCCGCCAATGGCGGCCATGCCGGGCGGGTGATCGGCCTTGATGGCGGGCAGATCACCAGCACCACAGCCCCCTATGATCTGGTGCGCAAGATGCGCGCCTCGGTTCTGGTGCTGGGCCCGCTGGTGGCGCGCATGGGCGAGGCGCGGGTTTCGCTGCCCGGCGGCTGCGCCATTGGCACCCGCCCCGTGGACCTGCACCTCAAGGCCCTTGAGGCCATGGGGACCGAAATCACCCTCGCCGATGGCTATGTCCATGCCGTGGCGCCCAAGGGCCTGAAGGGCGCCGTGGTGCGCTTTCCCTTTGTCTCGGTCGGCGCCACTGAAAACGCCCTGATGGCCGCCACCCTGGCCCAGGGCGAGACGGTGCTGGAAAACGCCGCGCGCGAGCCCGAGATTGGTGATCTGGCCCATTGCCTTGTCGCCATGGGCGCGAAGATCGAGGGCATCGGCAGCGAGCGGCTGGTGGTGCAGGGCGTGCCCAGCCTGCACGGCGCCTCCTACAGCGTGCTGCCCGACCGCATCGAGACCGGCACCTATGCCATTGCGGCGGCGGTTACTGGCGGTGATATCGAGTTGACCGGCACCAGCATCAGCCTGATCGGCTCGGTGGTGGACGTGCTGCAGAAGGCTGGCGTCACCGTGACCGACACGGCCGATGGCATGCGGGTGGCCCGCACCAGTGGCCGCCTGCACGGCGTGGATGTGATGACCCAGCCCTTTCCGGGCTTCCCCACCGACATGCAGGCGCAGATGATGGTGCTGATGTGCACCGCAGGCGGCGCCGCCATGATCACCGAGACGATCTTCGAGAACCGCTTCATGCATGTGCCCGAACTGGCGCGCATGGGGGCCAATATTACCGTCCATGGCGCCTCTGCCTTGGTGCGCGGGGTGGAGCGGCTTTCGGGTGCGCCGGTGATGGCCACCGACCTGCGCGCCTCCGTCAGTCTGGTGCTGGCGGGCCTGGCCGCCGAGGGTGAGACCGTGGTCAACCGCGTCTATCATCTGGACCGTGGCTATGAGCGGCTGGAAGAAAAGCTGGCCGGCTGTGGCGCACGCATCCGCCGGGTGGACGGCAGCGCATGACCGCGCCCCCTGCCTCTTCCGGCCCCACCGGCTTCCAGCCCCTGTCCCTCGGCGCCGAGGATGACGACGATCTGGCGGTGATTTCTGCCGTGGTGCAGGATGCCACCGTGCGGGTGGCAGATCTTGCGTGGGAGCCACGCCGCCGCCGCTTTACCCTGATGTTGAACCGCTTCCTGTGGGAAGATCAGGTGCGCAAGGATGCCCCGCCCGCAGTGCCTGCCCCTGCTGGCGGGACCACGGGCACAGCCCTGGTGCGGGAACGGCATTGGTTCCGGGTGCGGGCTGGTCTACATTTCGATGGCGTGCTCTCGGTTGCCCGCAGCGGCCTCGACCCCACTGCCGGCGACGAGGTGCTGGAACTGCTGGCCCTCACCCATGTGGGAACGGGCGACGGGGCGGGCACAATCACGCTGGTTTTTGCAGGAAATACCGCAATCAGGCTTTCCGTGGAGTGCATCGACTGCTATCTCCGCGATCTGGGCAGGCCATGGCCGACCGCCAACCTGCCCGACCATGATCTTGGCCCTCCTGAGGGTGCCACACACGACTGAGGACCCGCCTGGGGGCGGGAGAGGATCTACGCCATGGCCGCCAATGAAGGACTGATTGTCGCCCTGCCCAAGGGTCGCATCCTCAAGGAACTGCGGCCAATGCTCGACGCCGTCGGCCTGATCCCCGAGGCAGCCTTCGATGACCCGGATTCCCGCGCCCTGCGCTTTGCCACCAGTGACCCACGGGTTTCCATCATTCGCGTCCGCAGCTTTGACGTGGCAACCTTCGTTGCCTTTGGCGCCGCCCATATCGGGGTGGCCGGCAATGACGTGCTGATGGAATTTGACTATCCCGAACTTTATGCGCCGCTGGACCTGGGCATTGGCCGCTGTCGCCTGTCGGTCGCGGAACCGGCCGACCTGATGGCGACTGACGATCCCCGCCGCTGGAGCCATGTGCGCGTCGCCACCAAATATCCCCATGTCACCAGCCGGCATTTTGCCGCCCGTGGCGTGCAGGCGGAGTGCATCAAGCTGAATGGCGCCATGGAACTGGCGCCGGGCCTGGGCCTGTGCCAGCGCATTGTCGACCTTGTCTCCACCGGCTCCACCCTCAAGGCCAATGGCCTGGTGGAGATCGAAAAGATCGCCGAAATCACCTCGCGCCTGGTGGTGAACCGCGCCGCCTTCAAGACGCGGCCGCACGAGGTAGGCGGCTGGGTCGATCGTTTCCGGGAGGCCCGCAATGCCGCCTGATGCCAAGAATGGCCCTGCCCGCCTGAACGCGCATGCGCCCGGCTTCGAGGCCGCCTTCCGCAGCCTGTTGCTGGCCAAGCGCGAACAGGCCGAGGATGTGGACAGCGCCGTTGCCGCCATCATCGCCGACGTGAAGGCGCGCGGCGATGCCGCCGTGCTGGAACTGACCGCGCGTTTCGACCGCCTGCAACTGGACGCTGCCGGCCTTGCCATCAGCAAGGCCGAGGTGGATGCAGCCTGTGCCCAGGTGGATGCCGGGCAGCTGGCAGCCCTGCGTGTCGCGGCCGAACGGATCGAGGCCTTTCACGCCCGCCAGCGCCCGCTCGACGACCATTTCATCGACGCCGCCGGTGTGCGCCTTGGCCTGCGCTGGACGCCGGTTGATGCGGTCGGCCTCTATGTGCCGGGCGGCACCGCCACTTACCCCTCCTCCGTGCTGATGAATGCCATGCCGGCCCGGGTGGCGGGCGTGGGGCGCATCGTCATGGTGGTGCCTACCCCCGATGGCCGCCTGAACCCGCTGGTGCTGGCGGCCGCCCGCCTGGCGGGTGTCACCGAAATCTATCGTGTGGGCGGTGCCCAGGCCGTGGCGGCGCTGGCCTTTGGCACGGCCACCATCGCGCCGGTGGACAAGATCGTTGGCCCCGGCAATGCCTGGGTGGCCGCCGCCAAGCGTCAGGTCTTTGGCACCGTGGGCATTGATTCCATCGCCGGCCCCTCGGAAATCCTGGTGGTGGCGGACAAGGCGAACGACCCCGCCTGGATTGCCGCCGACCTGCTTTCCCAGGCCGAGCACGACACCGCCGCCCAGTCGATCCTGATCACCGACGACGCCGCCTTTGCCGACGCCGTGGTGGCAGCGGTGGAGGTGCACCTGTCGCGCCTGCCCCGCACCGAGATTGCCCGCACCAGCTGGCAGGACAATGGCGCCGTGATCCTGGTCGCCAGCCTCGACGAGGCAGCCGCCCTGATCAACCGGGTGGCGCCAGAGCATCTGGAACTGGCGGTGGAAGATCCCGATGCCCTGGCCGCCCGGGTGCGCCATGCCGGCGCCATCTTCCTTGGCCGCCACACGCCAGAGGCCATTGGCGACTATGTGGCCGGCCCCAACCACGTGCTGCCAACCGCGCGCACGGCCCGCTTCTCCTCGGGCCTTGGGGTGCATGACTTCATGAAGCGCACGACGCTGGTTGGCTGTGACCCGGCCTCGCTGGCCGCCATCGGCCCGGCAGCGGTCACGCTGGCCCGCTCCGAAGGGCTTGATGCACACGCCCTGTCGGTCTCCATCCGTCTGGGCACGGGAGGCTAGGTGATGAGCGGGCAGAAGCTGATCGCCATAAGCCTTGATGAGGCCACGGTCGTCCGCCGCAATGCCGACATCGAGCACGAGCGCAGGGTCGCCATCTTCGACCTGCTGGAAGAAAACAGCTTCCAGCCCATCGGCGACCATTCCGGCCCCTATCACCTGCACCTCGGCATCGAGGAAAACCGCCTCGTCTTTGCCATCCACGACGCCGCCGATGTCCTTCTGGGCAAGGTGATCCTGGCCCTGTCGCCGTTCCGCAACCTGATCAAAGAATATTTCATGGTCTGCGAGAGCTATTACGAGGCGATCAAGACCGCCAGCCCCGCCCGCATCGAGGCCATCGACATGGGCCGGCGCGGCCTGCACAACCAGGGCTCCACCCTGCTGATCGAGCGGCTGGCGGGCAAGATCGAGATTGATTTTGACACGGCGCGACGGCTCTTCACGCTCGTCTGCGTATTGTTGATCAAGGGCTAGGGCTCGCCATGGTGCCCGGGTCCGACCCTCCGCCGGGCGCCGTGCTTTTCTGCTGCACCCACAATTCCATCCGTTCACCAATGGCCCACGCCATCATGCGCCATCTTTATGGCCGACAGATCTATTCGGATTCCGTCGGGGTCAAGCCGGAGCCGGTT
Organism: Acetobacteraceae bacterium; assembly: GCA_947379865.1. Lineage (GTDB taxonomy): Bacteria > Pseudomonadota > Alphaproteobacteria > Zavarziniales > Zavarziniaceae > CANCOY01. The sequence goes on along the minus strand of CANCOY010000024.1, from coordinate 32,986 downwards.
AACCCCTTTGTGGTGGCGGTGATGGACGAGATCGGCATCGACATGAGCCGGCACCGCTCCAAGGGCTTTGACGACCTCGAGGATACCTCGTTTGACCTGATCATCTCGCTGTCGCCCGAAGCCCAGCACAAGGCCGTGGACATGACCCGCACCATGGCCTGCGATGTGGAGTACTGGCAGACTTTTGACCCGTCGCTGACACAGGGTAGCCGGGAGATGGTTCTGGACGGCTATCGCACGGTGCGCGATGCCCTGATGAAGCGGATCAAGGCCCGCTTTGACCAGGGGCCAGCCCCCACATCCTGATTATCTCACTGCCCCCGGCCGCTGCAAAACGACCGCGCCCTTGATTTCATGAGGCGGGGCGAGCATGTTTCCGGCCACCTTAACCTGGAAAAGAGCTGCATGGCCAAAGAAGAACTGCTGGAGTTCCCCGGAACGGTACTGGAATTGCTGCCCAACGCGATGTTTCGCGTGAAGCTGGATAACGAGCACGAAGTGCTTGCCCACACCGCCGGAAAGATGCGCAAGCACCGCATCCGCGTGCTCGCTGGTGACAAGGTCCTGGTGGAGATGACCCCCTATGACCTGACCAAGGGCCGCATCACCTTCCGCTTCAAGTAAGCCTCCGCTTGGCTGTCTTGAACGCGGCGGGATCGGGCCACGTGCCCCTCCCCCCTCTTGTGCTTGCGTCTGCCTCACCCAGGCGGCTTGCCCTTCTGTCCCAGATCGGGCTGGTGCCCGACGCTGTCGATCCTGCGGATATCGACGAGACCCCCGGCCGCGCCGAGCAGCCGGAGGCCCATGCCGCACGTCTGGCCGATGCCAAGGCGCGTCTGGTGGCAAGCCGCCATCCCGGCGCCCTGGTGCTGGCGGCAGATACGGTGGTGGCCTGTGGCCGCCGCATCCTGCCCAAGGCAGAGGACGCGGCAACGGCACGCACCTGCCTCGCCCTGCTTTCCGGCCGCAGGCACCGGGTGATCACCGCCCTCGCCCTGGCCCGGCCCGATGGCCGGGTGACGGAGCGCCGGGTGACCTCAACCGTTGCCTTCAAGGTATTGTCCGCGCCTGAGATCGAGGCTTATCTGGCCTCGGGGGAGTGGCAGGGCAAGGCGGGTGGCTATGCCATCCAGGGCCGGGCAGCGGCGCTGGTGCGCTTTGTCTCCGGCTCCTATTCCGCCGTGGTAGGCCTGCCCCTGTTCGAGACGGCAAGCCTGCTTGAGGCCGCAGGCATTGCGGTGCGCACAGGAGGGCGCACATGACCGACGAGATGCTGATCGAAGCCAGCCTGGGCGAAACCCGGGTGGCCCTGCTGGACCAGGGCCGGGTGGTTGAGGTTTTCCTCGAACGCCAGGGCGAAGGCACGCGGGTGGGCGACATTTTCCTTGGCCGCGTGGCCCGGGTGATGGGCGGCATCGAAGCGGCGTTCGTGGAGATCGGCCTTGCGCGCGCCGGCTTTCTGGCCGCCCGCGACGTGCGCCGCGCCAATGGCGAATCCTCACCCCCACCCATCGGCAAGATGGTGCACGAGGGCCAGCGCCTGATCGTGCAGGCCATCAAGGACCCCATTGGCGAAAAAGGCGTGCGCCTGACCGCCGAAGTGGGCCTGCCTGGCCGTTACATGGTTTTCCAGCCCGACCGCCCGGGCATTTTCGTCTCCCGCCAGATCGAGGATGACGCCGAGCGGGCGCGCCTTGCCACCATCGCCGAAGCTGCCCTGATGCAGGCCACCGGCGGCAAGGCCGGCTGCATCGTGCGCACTGCGGCGGCTGGTGCCACCGAGGCCGACCTTGTGGCCGATGTCACCCGTCTGGCCGATGGCTGGGCCGCCATTGCCCGCCGCGCCCAGGGGGAAAAGGCCCCGGCCTTGCTCTATCACGATGGCGACCACGTGGCCCGCGCCCTGCGCGACCAGGCCCGGGAAGGCATCCGCAAGATCATCATCGATGGCCGCCAGGGTCTGGCGGCGGCGCGTTCCTGGGCGGAGCGGTTCGAGCCGGCCCTGCTGGACCGCCTGGTTGGCCATGATGGCGCCCTGCCGGTGTTCGAAGAGCGCGGGGTCGAGGCCGAACTCGACTGTGTGACGAACCCCCGCGTGAACCTGCCCCGTGGCGGCTTCCTGATGATCCAGACCACCGAAGCGCTGACCGCCATCGACGTGAACTCTGGCGGCTATGCCAAGGGCGGCGCCGGCGAGGCCGCCTTCCGCACCAACATGGACGCCGCCGTGGAGATCGCCCGCCAGCTGCGTCTGCGCGCCATCGGCGGCCTGATCGTCATCGATTTCATCCACATGACCGAGGCCGAGCGCAATGATGCCGTGATGGCGTCGCTGAGGGGCGCGCTTGCCCGCGACCGGGCACCGGTGCAGGTGACGGGCTTCTCCCCCCTGGGCCTTGTGGAAATGACACGCAAGCGCATCCGCGAACCCCTTGGCCACCAGCTGACCGAGGCATGCAGCCCCTGCGAGGCCACGGGCCGCCAGCCCTCGCCCGCCACGGTGGGCTGCCGGGTGCTGCGCCAGGCTGAACGCACGGCGGACGCTGCCCCCGGACGGCCCCTTGGCCTCAAGGTATCCTCCGACGTGGCCGACTGGCTGCGGGCAGAGCCCTTTGCCCGGCTGGAGGGCCTGATCGAGCGGCTGGGCACGAAAGTGCGGCTGGAGGTCCATGGCGGCCTGCGGGTGCACTATGAGGTCAATACCCTGGATCCGGAGCGCAGCGGCCATGGCCGGTGATCCTGCCTCTCCCCCCGGCCCAACCCATAGCCCACGGCCCTGCCCGATCTGCCGCCGCCCCTCTTCGGCGCGAAACCACCCCTTCTGCACGCCGCGCTGTGCCGACGTGGACCTGCACCGCTGGCTGGTAGGCAGCTATGCCGTTGCTGCCGAGGAAGAGGACGCCCCCAGCGAGGATGACGAGGCTGGCAGCACCGGCTGAAAATCGCCCGCCGTTCGCTCCTTTTCATAAAACCTTCGCTCGGGCTCTGGACAAGGCCCCGTGCCATGGGCTATCCAACCGCTCTCCCGTGGGGGGCTGACCAGCCTGCCCCCCGGTTCATGGGCCCAGGTAGCTCAGTTGGTAGAGCAGCGGACTGAAAATCCGCGTGTCGGTGGTTCGAATCCGCCCCTGGGCACCATTCTCCAAGCCTACCGGCGATAAGCCCTTGGCTCATTGGGGTGCTGGTTCAGTCACGAAATACATGGGCAGATGCAACAGGGAATGCCCTGTGGACCGCTTGTAACGGATCCAGACGTCAAACAGCCGTTCGGCGAGAAACGAGACATCCCGGCTCTGATAGGCGTTTTCGCGCGGCCACGGCGTGGCCTTGGCAAAGGCCTGAAGCACGTCAAACCAGACCAGGCAAAGCGCGTCAAAATTCTCCCACGTCATGATGAACATGTTGCAGGCATGCATATGCCGGCTTTCAAATTGCTCACCTACATGCTTGTGGAATCTGGGATATTTTGACACGAGAGTCATCATTGTCGAGATGTAATCATATACATTATGACATTTCGCGTAATGGCTAACTATATCTGTTCCCAGATCAAACTCTCGCGTGACAACTGATGTGTCTGGCCCGATCAGGGAAATCATTTTCTGCCAATCTCCCGGCATGCGGGTGGCAATTTCGCTTCGCTCTATTGTGATCACAGGGCCGGCAGGTGGGTTTTCCTCGAAACAGAAAAACCGTCTGTAATGACAGAACCCGACCACATCCGTCTTCGGGCCTTCCTTCCAGATCTTGTAGATCGCCGACAGTTCCGACCACCTGGTGTTTTCAAGTGAGCCGCCCGAGGCGCAGACGTCTGTGAGATGGGATGCCTGTCGTTGCCTGCCGGCCGCACCGGCATAGACCCAGCGATGGCCAGCAATCTCTTCCTCGCGCCCCTCAAGATGGCTGACGACGTAGATGGCCACAGTTCTTTCAGGTACCGGCTGCATTACACAAATCCCTGCATCCGGAAAAACCAATCATCCCGGGCCAAGGGGGGGAAACAGAACCTGCCTGAAATAGGCGATGGTTGCTGCCAACCCATCATCAAGGTGAATCGTCGGCTGCCAGCCCAGTTTCTCGCGGGCCAAAGCAATGCTGGGCCGCCGGCGCCTGGGGTCGTCGCCAGGCAGGTCCTTGTAGATGATGCCACTGGTACCACCTGTCATCCGGCAGATGCGCTCCGCCAGATCCCTGACAGAAATTTCATCCGGGTTGCCGAGGTTGACCGGGCCGATGAAGGCCTCATCGCCATCCATGAAGCTGAGGATCCCATCGATCAGGTCTGAGACATAGCAAAAGCTGCGTGTCTGAGCCCCATCACCATAGATCGTGATGTCCTTGTTCTGCAGCGCCTGAACAATGAAATTGCTTACCACCCGCCCATCCTGGGGATGCATGCGCGGGCCATAGGTATTGAAGATCCGCGAAACCTTGATCTTGACGCCATACTGCCGCCAGTAATCAAAAAACAGGGTTTCCGCGCAGCGCTTGCCTTCGTCATAGCAACTGCGCACCCCGATGGGATTGACGAACCCCCAGTAATCTTCCGTCTGGGGATGAACCTCTGGATCGCCATAGACTTCACTGGTACTGGCCTGGAAAATCTTGGCCCCGGTCGCTCGCGCCAGATCAAGCATGTTGATGGCGCCGTGAACATTGGTCTTGACGGTCTGCACGGGGTCGTTCTGGTACTGAACGGGCGAGGCCGGACAGGCAAGGTTATAGATTTCGTCGGCCTCAAGGCGCAGGGTCAGATTGACATCCTGCCGGATCACCGCGAAACGCGGGTTATGCAGCAGATGGCGGATGTTTGCCTCGCTGCCTGTCGAGAAATCATCGACGCACGTTACATGATCTCCCCGCGCGATCAGCCGCTCGCACAGATGCGAACCCAGAAACCCAGCCCCGCCGGTTACAATCGTGCGCCTTGAAGGCTTGGTCATCTTAAATTGTTCGCCATTCTGAATTTCCGTACCTCATGGATTTTCGACATCCCCCTTGGCCTTCACCTGAGGCGTGGCAACACAGGCAGGCGGCCAACGCAGGCTGAAGGGCCAAGGGCAATCATGGCAGCATGACTGCACGACGTCCAACGGCAACGGAATTTCAGCGAAGGGATGATCTTGGCGGGCAGAGCCGCAGAGGCCCCTGCCCGGGGCCGGCGACACCCGGCAGCACGTGGCTGCCGGGCGCCTGTCTGGCCAGACCCGAGGGGTCTTACTTCAGAAGGTTGGTCCAGATCTTGTTATAGGTCTCGACCACTGCGGGCGGGCACGGCGGCACGAATTCCGTGGTGGCAGAGGCCGGCGGATTGATTTCCGGGGCGTTGGCAAATTCCTCGGGCAGGAACTTGTGGCTGCCGGTAATCCCATTGTCATAGCCGGCGAACTCCGAGGCCAGCGCCGCGTTTTCCGGCTCCATCATGAAGTTCTGGAAGAGCTTGGCGTTCTCGATGTTCTTGGCATCCTTCAGGACGGCAACATTGTCCATGAAGGCTTCCATAACCTCCTTGGTGAAGACAAACCGCACCGCCGGGTTTGCCACCCGCATGCGATGGCCCATGCCATTCCAGGTCTGGGTAACGTCCACGTCGCCCGACGCCATCTTGGTGCTGGTGTCGTACGAAATGGTGCGCCAGAAGGGCTTGGCGGCCATCAGGGCGTCGTTCACCTTCTTCAGGTCGGCCTTGTCGGCCGAGCAGCGCGGCACGCCCACGAAACGCTCGGCGGCGTGGATGACCGAGTTCATGTCCTCCAGCATGTTGATGCGGCCCTTCAACTCCGGCGGGGGCGCAAACAGCAGGCTGATGGAATCGGCCGGGCCCTTGTACTTGTCCGTGTTCACCGCATAGGTGGTGATGCCATACTGCCAGGGAACCGTGTAGTTACGCCCTTCATCCCAGTAGACATTCACAAAGCGGGGAATCATGTTCTTGAAGTTCGACATGGTGTTGGGCTTGGTTTCAGCCAGCATGCCGTCGGCAATCATGATCTTGACGGTATAGTCTGACGGCACAACGATGTCGTAGCCCGTATTGCCGGCGCGCACCTTGGCCAGCATGGTCTCGTTCGAGTCATAGTCATCAACCGTGACCTTGACGTCGTAGAGCTTTTCAAACTTCTCGATCAGCTTGGGGTTTGTGTAATCGCCCCAGTTATAAATGTGCAGCTCACCTTTGGCCATGGCCGGAGTGGCCCCCAGCATCAGTGCAAGGCCGGCGGCCAGCTTGAGTACCCGTCCTGTCATTCTCTCCTCCTCCATTGGTTCCCCCCAGTCAGCGACGCCGTCCGCCGATGAATGCCGAGAAGGAAACGAAAAACACCGAAATCATCAAAAGAACCGTGCACATCGCATTCACCTCGGGGGTGAGCGGACGACGGATCTTGGCCCAGATGTAGATGGGCAGCGTCGTCTGGCCGGGGCCGGCGACAAGCTGGGTGATGGTGAAATCGTCAAACGAGACGATGAAGGCAAGGGCAGCACCGGCAATGATGCCCGGCAGCAGCAGGGGCAAGGTGATGCGCCAGAAGGTTGCCCAGGGCGTGGCATAGAGATCGGCGGCGGCATAATCCAGCGTCAGGTCCATGTCCTCAAGCCGGGCGCGGATCGGCATATAGGCAAAGGGGATGCAGAACACCGTGTGCGCAATGATCAGATTGCCAATGCCGAAATTGATGCCGAATACCGAGGCCAGCAGAGAGAAGAAGGCAAGGGTTGCCACCGCCGTGATGATCTCTGGCACCATCAGGGGCAAGGAGATCGTCATATAGGCAGCTCCCTGGCCACGCCAGGGCTGTCCCCTTGTGGTTCCAAGGGCGGCCGCTGTGGCCAGCATGGTGGAGAAGACCGTGGCCGAGAGTGAGATCGTCAGGGTATTGGCCGCCGCCGAATAGAAATCGTCGTTCTGGACGGCCTTGGCAAACCAGTCGAGGGTAAAGCCCGTCCAGCTGGTCACCACGGTGTTGGCATTGAACGACAGCCCCACCAGCACGAAGATCGGCGCATAAAGCACAATCAGGCAGACCAGTGCCACCGTGAAGAAACCTGGCTGGTAGCGGACATCGGTTGCCTTCTGGCCAGCTCTGGCGGTGGCGGGTCTAGCGCGCATGGGCCACCCCCCTCCTTGCGTTGCGGCCATAGAACCACAGGGCCACCAGAACGCCCGCCATCAGGATCAGCGCCTGCGCCGCCCCCATGGGCCAGTTGCGCGCACTGCCGAACTGCTCGGCAATCAGGCTGCCAATCATCAGGTGCTTGCCACCCCCCAGGATCAGAGGCGTTACATAGGCCCCGATGCAGGGAATGAACACCAGCAGGCAGCCGGCCACGATGCCCGGCCGGGCAATAGGCAGGATGATGCGCGTCAGCACCTGGAAGCGGTTTGCATAAAGATCAAACCCCGCCTCCACCAGCCGGAAATCCAGCTTTTCCAGCGAGGAGAACAGCGGCAGTACCATGAAGGGCAGGAAGCTGTAGAACAGCCCCAGGACAATGGCGAAATCCGTAAAGATCATCACAAAGGGCGTGTCGATCACGCCGAGCCACATCAGCCCGTTGTTGACGAGGCCGTCATCCCGGATCAGCAGCATGATGGCAAGGGTGCGGATCAGCAGGTTTGACCAGAACGGGATGGTAACCAGCAAGAGCCAGATTTGACGTGTTGCCACGGGCCGGGTTGCAATGAAATAGGCGGTGGGAAACCCGAGGATGAGGCAGACAAAGGTCGTGACAACCGAGAAGGCCAGCGAACGCCCATAGATCAGCAGATAGTCGGCATGAAACTGCAACGTGTCGTCAAAAATATCCTTCTGGTAGAGGAAGGACACATAGGCATCGGTGCTGAAGGTCCATTCAACCCCGCCATAGGGTGCTGACCTGAGCAGGGAATAGACCACCACAATCACGAGAGGCAGCACGCCAAAGAGCGTGATCACCGCCACTGCCGGCAGCGTCAGCCAGCGGCGCTGGCGGGCCTCGGCCTCTGGTCCAGCCACGCTCATGCCTCACCCGCCAGCACGGTCGCTACGCCCGGCGGCAGATGGATCGACACCGCCTCGCCGCGCTGGGCCACGGCCGCGTCACCCCGGCGGTTCTGCTGGCGCACGATGAAGGTGGCACCCTCGCCCGTGCGGATATGGAAATGGGTATCGGTGCCGAAATAGATGACCGTCTCCACCTCGCCGGCAATCACCCCCTCGCCAGGCGCTGCCAGCACGGCGTGTTCCGGCCGGACAACCACGGTCGCCGTGGCACCGAATGTAACGCTTGACGGCACGGAAGCCTCGAGCACGGCACCGTTGACCAGGCGAATGCTTACCAGCCCGGCCGACATTTCCACCACGGTCCCGGTCAGGAAATTGCTGTCGCCGATGAAATTGGCCACGAAATGATTGGCCGGCCGGTCATAGATGTCGCGCGGCGCCCCCACCTGAAGGACGCGCCCGGCGCTCATCACGGCGATGCGGTCCGACATGGTCAGCGCTTCTTCCTGATCGTGGGTCACGAACACGAAGGTGATCCCGGTCTCGGCCTGCATGCGCTTGAGTTCGATCTGCATTTCCTTGCGCAGTTTGAGGTCCAAGGCAGACAGGGGCTCGTCCAGCAGCAGCACCCGGGGGCGTGGGGCCAGCGCCCGGGCCAGTGCCACCCGCTGCTGCTGGCCGCCTGAAATCTGGCTGGTCTTGCGGTCGGCCATCTCCTCCATGCGGACAAGGCGCAGCATCTGGGCCACGGTTGCCTCGATCTCGGCGCGCGGTTTCTTGAGCATCTCCAGCCCAAAGCCGATGTTGGCCGCCACGCTCAGGTGCGGGAACAGGGCATAGTTCTGAAACACCGTATTCACCGGCCGCCGGTTGGGGGGCAGACCGGTGATCGGATCGCCATCCAGCCTGATCTCGCCTTCGCTTGGATGCTCGAAGCCGGCGATCATGCGCAGCAGGGTCGTCTTGCCGCAGCCAGACGGCCCCAACAGGGTGAAGAATTCATTTGGCCGGATGGTCAGGCTGACGTCGTCCAGCGCCCTGAAATCGGGCTTGCCGGCCTGCTGGAAAACCTTCCCCACCCGGTCAATGGCGAGCCCAGGTACTTTGGTGTTGTCGAGCAAGATGCACGTCCCCGATCTGGCCTTATCCGGCGTCCCACTGGCGGCGTTCCACCGGCACCGGCGGCCTCTCACTCAGTCTCACTAAGTCGCACTCAGGCTGCTTGGCCCGCGTCCACGTCGCAAGGTCCATGCCATCCACCCGTCTGACGATAACAGCACCAAAGTCCGGTGCAAGGTCGTCGTGCGCCCGCGCCCTGCCCGAAATGAGGGCGCCTTGCCTGAAACAGAGGCAATGGACCTAACCAAGCAGCGGGCGGCTGGAAGTACCGAGCCAGGGGGCCGCCTGCTCGAAGGCCAGGCCGATTTCAAAGACTGCAATGTCGTCATAAGCCCGGCCAACGATCTGGATGCCCGTGGGCACGCCATTGGCGTGAAAGCCACTGGGGACCGCCAGCACGGGGCAGCGGCTGAGCATGTTGAAGGGGGTCGTCATGGCCCATTCATCATCCGTGATGATTTTCTCCTGGCCGTTGATCACAACCGGGGTGCGGCCGGGAATGAAATCTGCCGGCACGCTGGGCACGCTGGTGGTGGGACAGATGAAGGCGTCGAACCGCTCCATCAGGGGGCCGAAACTGGCGTACATCTCCACCTCCACAGTGCGGGCAAAATGATAATTCTCCACTGTGGCCCTGGCCGCCCCTTCGACGAAACTGATGGCATATTCGGTCATCAGGGCGCGGTCCCTGGCGAAGTTGGCGGTCATGGTATTGCCCCAGCCATGGGCGAAATAGGCCTCGGTGGCGCGGATGATGCGGGCGTCCCAGCCCAGATCCACTTCCTCCAGTTCGGCCCCCAGTGACTCCAATGTGGCCAGGGCCTGCCGTGTGGCGGCGGCCACACCCGCGTCCACTTGATAGGCGCCAAGGTCCATGCACCAGGCAATGCGCCGCCCCTTCAGCGAAGGCGGGGCCAGGGTTGGCACCACCACGGTGTCAGCAAGGCTGACAATGTCCTGGGGGTGACGGCCCGAGACCAGGTTCTGCATCAGGGCGACATCGCCCACCGTGCGGGCCATGACCCCGAAATGGGCATAGCTGTCGATGCTGGCCGCCGCCGGCCCCGGATTGCGCCCATAGGGAGCCTTGTACCCCACCACGCCACAGGCCGAGGCCGGAATGCGGATAGAGCCGCCAATATCCGATCCCGTGGCGAGCGTCGCGCCGCCGGTTGCCAGCACCACCCCCGACCCGCCCGACGAGCCCCCCGGGCCAAAGGCCAGATTCCAGGGATTGCGGGTCGTGCCAAAGGCCCGGGAATGGGTGGCGCCCAGAATGCAGAACTCGGGCACCGTGGTCTTCATATGGGGAATGGCGCCGGCATCCAGCAGACGCTGGACCACGGGGGCTGTGGTGGTGTCGACGCGGTCCATGTGCAGCAGCGAACCATTGCTGTTCCGCGTGCCAGCCAGATGATCGGCCTCCTTGACGGCGAGGTTCAGCCCCTCGAGCGGCCGTGGCGCCGGCCCCTTGCCACCCCAGGCCGCCTCTGCCTTCAAGGCCGCCGCCCGCGCCTCGGCATAGAAGCGGTCGGCGATGGCATTGACCCGCAGTTCCACCCCCTCGGCCCGCGCAATCACCGCATCCAGCAGTTCCACCGGCGACAACGTCCGCGCCGCAAACCGCGCCAGCGCCTCGGTGCCCGAAAGATAGGCAAGTTCCACCTGATCCATGACATTCCCCCAGGCCCGACAGCAAACAGCCGCCACAGTTTCAGCGATTCTCTTCAGCATGATGCATGCCAGTGGAAACTGTAATCAGGCGATCGAAAGATGCAGGCTCTTGGACAGGTCGAGACTTCGACAAATCCCGCTTAATCTGAGGATGCCACCGCCTCGTTCAGCCGAAATTAAAATTTGGCTCCCAAGATATGATCCTTGGTCCGTTCAAGGAGGCGACCCGTGCCAGGAAACCCGTATGGCTGGAGGCCCCATGTGATCATTTCGTGGTCGCTTACCCTGGGGATCCTGATGTTGGAGATCTTTCACATTTCACGTGAGGGAAATGGCGCGGGGGGGACCATCGACTACAAGGATTTTGTTGCGGTACTGCTGACTGCGGTCACCATCATTCTTGCCGTCCTGGGGGTTGCCATCGCAGTCCTTGCCTTCTGGGGCTACACAGCTGCGCAAACTGCGGCAAGGAGCGCCGCAACGGATGCGGCGAACACCTATCTGGCCGATCCCAAATTCGCAACAAATGTGGAAGATGCGATTACCAAGAAGATGGATGTGGATATCCAGTCGCGGATGGAAGCAATTGCCCAGAAAACGGTCGCAACCTTTCTTGAAAGCGGCCACGAGGTCGTCATATCCGTCATTCAGAAAGCGATTGCGACCCAACAGGACCGCATCAAACGTCCCGACAGCCAGGCGGAGGCACCTGATGACCCAGTCGAATGGAACAGCGAAGGCCCCGAGCAACCGCAGACAGGGTGAGTGGTCAGCGATCCGTCCCTTTCTGGACAAGGCTCCAGTGGATGTGGGTAAGGTTGCCGAGAGCCTTGGCATCAAGGTGCTGCAAAGCAGGCTTGGCCCGCGCATTTCTGGAATCCTCAGGCGCGACCCTGGTCAAGGGGCGCGCTCAGGCTATGTGATCATCGTCAATGATGCGCACCCGTACAACCGGCAGAGGTTTACTGTGGCACACGAACTTGGCCATTTTGTCCTGCATCGCTCCGACGACTTCACCGAGCTCGCCGATGACGAATTCTACCGCGCCCTGCCTGGCCCCCTGGAACGCGAGGCGAATGAATTTGCGGCCGACATCCTCATGCCCTGGGCCCTGATCAATGCTCTTATGGCTGAGGGATGCAATGAGCTGCCAGGAATGGCTGATCGCCTGAAGGTCTCTCGCCAGGCACTCGCCGTTCGCCTCGGTCTGACATACGACCAGGACTGGGAAAACTAACGGTCGGGACCCCGCCATCCGCCACAAACCCATCTTTACAAGACCCTGATTTGGGCCTGATCCGGCCACAATCGGGGGGTCTTATGTGGATGTCGGGCGCGGTTGTCGTGCCCTGATCGGAGACACGAAAATGAACAAGGTAATGGCCCTTTCGCTTGGTCTTGCGGCACTTGGGATCGCGGGGCTTGCCGCCCCCTCCTTCGCCGATACCACGGCGGCAGTGGCCCCTGTGCCCGCTGTGACCGCTGTAACCGCCCCGGCCGCGACGGCCACCACTGGCGCGGCTCCCGCCGCCAAGGTGGCTGAAGTGGTTGGCGCCAAGGTGACCAAGGACCACAAGCCTGCCAAGGCAGAGAAGGTCGCAAAGCCAGAGCATGCGGCAAAGCCTGAGACGGCGGCCAAGACTGGCGAGAGTGAAGGCAACGGGACCGAGGCCGATGAGACCCCGTCGCCGACGGCCAAGACCACGGTCCAGTAAACACCCCGTCGGACCCGGCCGCCTCCCTCCTCCCCCCTCGGGAGGCGGCCGATTTACGGGGCTGGTGGGCAATTGCCCGCTGGCCCCGGTTCCGTCACTCTCCGGCGGCCAATCGCCCTCCGGAGTGCCCAAGTGTCGCCCCCAGCCCCACGTCGAGCCGCCCTTGCCTTCGTCCTTGTGACGGTGGTGCTCGACATGTTTGCCATGGCGATGATCATTCCGGTGTTGCCCCACCTCATCCTTGATTTCGAGGGCGGCAACACGGTCTCCAGCGCCGGCATCATGGGCCTGTTCGGCACGGCCTGGGCCTTGATGCAGTTTATCTTTTCGCCTGTGCTGGGCGCCCTCTCCGACCGGTTCGGGCGGCGGCCCGTCATCCTCATTTCCAATTTCGGCATGGGCCTTGATTATGTGTTGATGGCGCTGGCGCCGTCGCTGGGCTGGCTGTTGGTGGGGCGCATCATCTCTGGCATTACGGCCGCCAGTATCTCCACCGCCGGGGCCTATATTGCCGACGTCACGCCGCCGGAACGCCGGGCCGCCGGCTTTGGCCTGATTGGCCTCGGCTTTGGGCTGGGCTTTGTGCTTGGCCCGTCGCTCGGTGGGCTGCTGGGGGCTTCCGACCCGCGCCTGCCCTTCTGGGTCGCCGCAGGTCTCTCATTGGCCAATGCCACCTATGGCTATTTCGTGCTGCCGGAAAGCCTGCCGCCAGAGCGCCGGTCGCCCTTTCGCTGGCGCGGCGCCAATCCGGTGGCGGCCATGCGCCTGCTGGGGCGCGAGGGCGGGCTTGCAGCACTTGCCGGCGTCAGCTTCCTCAGCAATCTCGCCCATGTCGTGCTGCCGTCCACCTTCGTCCTCTATGCCGCCCATCGTTATGGCTGGACGGCGCGGGAGGTGGGGTTGACGCTCGGCGCCGTGGGCTCGGCTGCGGCAACGGTGCAGGGCTTTCTGGTGAAACCCATTGTGCGCGCCATTGGCGAGCGGCGGACCATGTATCTGGGCCTCAGCTGTGGCGTTGTGGGTTTCGCGGTTTATGGCCTGGCCACGGTGCCGGCGGTCTTTCTGGCAGGCATCCCGGCCATGGGCCTGTGGGGCCTCACCTCCCCCGCCGTACAGGGCTTGATGACGGCGCGCGTCGGCCAGGACGAGCAGGGCCGCCTGCAGGGGGCCTTGTCGAGCCTGATGGGCGTGGGCGCCCTGATCGGTCCACTGATGTTTACCCAATGCTTTGCGCTGGCCATTGGCCCGCTGGTGGGGCTTGACCTGCCGGGCGCTCCCTTTCTGCTGGCCTCCAGCCTGCTGGCGGTGGGCCTTGTCCTGGGGCTTTGGGCGGGGCGCGGCCCCCATGTGGTGCGCTGAGGGGGGCTTCGTGTAAGGTCGGTCCAAACCCGGCCCCCACAGAGGATGCGTCCATGTCCGAGCAACTGGTCCTGATCGAGAAGGCAAACGGCGTCGCCACCCTGACGCTCAACCGCCCTGATGCCATGAATGCCCTGTCGCGCGGGCTGCGCGCCGCCATCAGCGACGCGGTAGACGCCCTTGAGGCAGACCCCGAGGTGCGGGTGCTGATCCTGACGGGTGCCGGCCGCGCCTTCTGCGCTGGGCTCGACCTCAAGGAACTGGGCGGCGACACCTCGGGCCTGGGCGCCAATGCCGCCATCCTCAACAAGGACCCGGTGTCCTCGCTGGGCCGTTTCACCGGCCCCATCATCGGCGCCATCAATGGCGTCGCCATCACTGGCGGGTTTGAACTTGCACTGGCGGCCGACGTGCTGATCGCCTCGAGCGCCGCCCGCTTTGCCGATACCCATGCCCGCGTCGGCATCCTGCCGGGCTGGGGCCTGTCGCAAAAGCTGTCGCGCGCCGTGGGCATCAGCCGCGCCAAGGAACTGAGCCTGACGGGCAATTTCCTCTCGGCCGACGAGGCCTCGGCCTGGGGCCTGGTCAATCGCGTGGTGGCCCCGGAAGACCTGCTGCCCACCGCCCGTAAACTGGCCGCCGACATGCTGAGCGTCGATCCCGCCAGCCTGGTCGCCTACAAGAACCTGATCGATCAGGGCTTTGCCCAGTCCTATGGCGATGCCATGGAAACCGAGCAGCGCATCGGCCGCGCCGCCAATGCCAAGGTCACGGCCGATGCCGTGGAACAGCGCCGCGAAGCCATTCGCCAGCGCGGCCAAAGCCAGACCGGCCAGGCCTGAAGCCTGGCTGCATCCGGCCGCAGGAACCGTAACTGAGGGGGTCTCGCCCCCTCAGTTACGCAATCGCCCGATTACTCAGCTACTCAGTTGCCAAACAGGCCCTTGAGAAGTTCCTTGGGCTTGACGGGGGCGGCCCCGCCAGAACCGGTCAGCGCATCAAGCGCCTTCTTGGGATCGATCTTCTGCTTCAGCAGGGCGGCCAGATCAGGCCGATAGCTGAGCTTGTCCCAGGGGCCCTGGACGATCACCGGCACCATGACGCCACCCAGATCCTTGTTGCCGCCCTGGCCTTCGGCGGTCGCCACCACCTTTGGTGTGATCGTGTAATCCACCGTGCGCTTGGGCAGGTCCACGGTGCCAGCGCCGTTCACCCTGAACAGGGGCGCCAGCATCTCCAGGTCTTCATTCTTCAGGATGCCATTGGTGATCTGGTAGCTGGCCTTGAGACTGGCAAAGTCGGTCTTCTCGGTGGCGGCGCCGGCCGTGAAGGCTGTGGTTACATTGCGCAGCATGGCCGCAAGGTTGAAGCCATTGATGGCGCCATCGGTAAAGGCAAAGCTGCCCTTGCCATTGAGGGAGCCCACGATCTGGCGCTGGCTGGCGCCGCGCCCGGTGATGGCAATGTCTGTCGCACCACCACCTTCAAGACGGCTGAAACCCGCCGCATCACTCAGCAGCGGCTGGACCTGGATACCGCCCAGGGTGAAGCTGGCCTCGATGGCGGGCACAGCCACGCTGCCATCCAGCACCAGGCTGCCCTTGCCCTTGCCCTGGTAGAGTTCGAGTTCCGTCAGATCGACCGCCAGGCGGCCGTCGCGCAGGGCCACCTTCACGGCGCTGCGCCCGACGGTGATCTTGCGCATCTTGATGCCGGTGACCGCCAGGGACAGGTTGGCATTGGCCGCCTTCAGCCCGGCAAGATCGATGGGTGCATCACTCCAGCCGGCGGCCTGTGCCGGTGCTGACGGGGTGCTGGCGGGCGCCGCGGCCTCAGGCGTGGCTGCCCCCTCGGGCGGTAGATAGGGGTTGAGGTCAAGCTCGCCCAGCGAAAGCCCGGCGGCAATGGCCGGCTTGCGCCCACCCGTATCAACCGTGAGGGAGCCGGTGCCCTTGATGGCGTCAAGCGAAAGGCTTGCCTCGGTGAAGGAAAGCTTTGGCCCCGCCACGTCGAGTTTGCCGGTGATGGAAAGGGGGCCAAGGCCGGTGCCAGCCATGGCGATCGGGCTGCCAGCCCAGGCCGCCAGTTCGCGGATCGAGGGCACTTTCAGATCGACGGTGCCGGCGACGCGGGCGACGCCGCCGCTGCCCTTGAAGCCAAGGCTGACGGGGTCGGACTGGATGGCAAGGTTAACCTCGCTCGACCGGTTCTCCAGCAGTTCGCGCAGGCGCGAGACCTCAAGGGTCAGGTCAACCCGCTTGGCATTCCAGGTAACATTGCCTTTCACGCCCAGGGGCGCATCCAGGCCGGCCAAGCTGATGGAGACATCGATTTTCTCCAGCGCCTGTTTGGCCCCGGTGCGCTGGTCGAGATAGGTGAGGCTGCCATCGGCAATGCGCACGTCCCCCAGACGCAGTTCGCTGAGGCCGCCGCCCGGCGCCCCCGTGGCCTCGGCAGGCTTGGCGGTTGCCGGATCCGCAGCGGGTTCCGCCGCCGGAGTGCCAGCTGTCTTCATCTCCCAATTGGGCTTGCCCTTGGCATCCACCTCAAGGGCGATGACGGGGCGGTCGAGCACAAAACTGTCAACTTCCACCCGGCCGCTGAGGAGCGGGATCAGCTTCAGCTTCAGGTCGAGGCCATCAAGGGTGACCATGTCCTTCGCCACGCCGCCGGGGGCATTGGCAAAGGCCACCTGGCGCAGGGAGATGCCAAGGCTGGGCAGGATGGTCAGCCGGGCCGGGCCGTCAATCCGCAGGTCACGCCCGGTGGCGGTGCGGACGAGGTTCGTTACCTCGGCCTTGTAACGCTCGGCAGGCACCAGGAAGGGCACGACAAGGGCCACTGCCACCAGCAGGACCAGCACCCCGAGCGAGCCGTAAAGAATCTTTTTCATTCTCTGTTCCCTCCACTGAGAGGGGCAGTCTATCGCGTCTGCAGGTCGCCAAATAGGGTTATTACCTGCGCATCTTGCATGAGATGGTATGAATTTCAGGCAGCCGAGGCCGCCAGGCGTCGGCCGAGGCCGATCTGCCACAGCACCAGGGCCGGCACAAAAACCAGCAGGTCGCGCACCCGCCGGGCCAGCGCCAATGCCAGCGCGGCATCAGGGGGCAGGCCGGCCAGCGCGCCAAAAAGAACAAAGCCGCCCTCCTGGACACCGATCGCGCCCGGCACCACAAAGGCCGCACTGGACACAGCCTGGGCCAGGGCTTCCAGCATCAGGGCCTCGGCCAGGGTAACGGGATGGCCAATCGCCCACAGGGCCAGCCAGATTTCCCCCGCCCCCAGCGTCCAGCCCACCAGCTGCCAGAGCAGGCAGGCCAGCACGCCACGCCTGCGCCGCCACATCACCCCGATGCGGCGGTCAACCCGGGCCGCCCCATCCAGAAAGCTGACCCACTTGCCCTGCGAAATAACCCGGAACAGGCGCTGGAATATCTGGAACAGCCCCACCTTCTGAACGGCAAATAGCAGCACCAGCAGCGGCACCGCCAGCAGCAGGCCCAGCAGCAGCCGCCAGACAAGCGGCGCATCAGGCACTGCCGCCAGCACCAGACCAAGGCCCAGCAGGGTAAAGAGGAACTGCGAGGCGATGGACACGGTCATGTCGACCACGGTCGAGGCAATGGCGACGGGCATGGTCAGGCCGCGCTGGTGCATCATGCGCACCGTGGCCACCTCGCCGCCGATGCGGGCCACGGGCAAGAGGCCGTTTACCGCCTCGCGCACCCAGACCAGCCAGGTGAAGGCCAAAAGGCCAGGGCGCCTGCGGCCGGGCACCAGCACCTGCCAGGCCCGCGCATTCACCAGCATGGGTATGAAATGAAAGAGGCTGGCGGCCACAATGCCAAGGCCGCCCACAGCCAGCAGGCGCCCCACATCCGCCGCGCCATACCAGATGACAAGCGCAGTGGCAGCGGCAAGGCCAAGCAGGCCAAGGGCAAGGGTGGCGCGGATCATGGAGTGCCTGCCTTTTGCCCCCATCCCGCCGAAGCGGGATGAGGGAGCCTTGAAAGGCGCTGCCTAGCTGACGAGGTGCTTGCGCTCGCGCAGGAACTGGAAGAACTCCACCCCTTCGCGCAGGCGGCGGACCATCATTTCCGGGCTCATCACCATCTCGCCGACGATGGACGCGATCTTCGGGGCGCGGAGGTAGAATTTCTTGTAGAAGACCTCAACCGACTGGAAGATTTCCGTGTGCGACAGATGGGGATAGTGCAGCGGCGCGATCTGCACGCCGTGCTCGTCCACCAGCTCGGCGTGGCTCGCATCAAGCCAGCCATTCTCCACCGCCTGGGCGTGGAGGAAGGTGCCGGGATAGGGCGCAGCCAGCGACACCTGAATGGTGTGCGGGTTGATCTCGTTGGCGAAACGGATCGTCTCCTGGATCGTCTCGGTCGACTCGCCGGGCAGGCCCAGGATGAAGGTGCCGTGGATCTTGATGCCGAGTTCGTGGCAGTCCTTGGTGAACTTGCGCGCGACCTCGATCCGCATGCCCTTCTTGATGTTGTGCAGGATCTGCTGGTTGCCACTTTCATAGCCCACCAGCAGCAGGCGCAGGCCATTGTCGGCGAGGACCTTCAGGGTCTCGCGCGGGACATTGGCCTTGGCATTGCACGACCAGGTGATGCCCAGCTTGCCCAGTTCCTTGGCAATCGCCTCGGCACGGGGCAGGTCGTCGGTGAAGGTGTCGTCGTCGAAGAAGAACTCCCGCACCTGCGGGAAGGCCTTCTGGGCCCAGGCGATTTCTTCCACCACATGGCGGACGCTGCGGGTGCGGTAGCGATGGCCACCCACGGTCTGCGGCCACAGGCAGAAGGTGCAGCGCGACTTGCAGCCACGCCCGGTATAAAGCGACAGATAGGGATGCTTCAGATAGCCGATGAAGTAATCCTCGATCTTGAGGTTTTCCTTGTAGACCGGCGACACCCAGGGCAGCTCGTCCATGTTCTCGAGCGTCGCCCGTTCGGCGTTGTGGGTGATGGCAAAGGAATTGTCGCGGTAGCTGAGGCCGTCGATATCGGCAAAGGCCTTGCCTTCCGCCACTTCCTTGATGGTGAAGTCGAATTCGTTGCGGCCAACGAAATCCACCGCCGGGGCGCCCTTCAGGCTGCCAGCCGGATCAACCGCCACCTTGGCGCCGACAAAGCCGATCTTGACGTTGGGATTCACGTCCTTCAGGGCCTGGGCCACCTTGGCGTCCGAGACGAAGCTGGGCGAGGAGGTGTGGATCACGATCAGCTCGTAATCCTTGGCCAGCGGCAGGACCTGCTCCATGGTCATGCCGGCGGGCGGCGCATCGATCAGGCGCGAGCCGGGGATCAGGGCCGCCGGCTGCGCAAGCCAGGTCGGGAACCAGAAGCTCTTGATCTCGCGGCGCGCCTGATAGCGCGAGCCAGCCCCGCCATCAAAACCGTCAAAAGAGGGCGGCTGCAGGAACAAGGTCTTCATCATCGGGACTGCCCCTCCGTCAGGGCATGGGGTGCGCAGCGATCACGGCACCAGCCGACCATCCGCTGCGACCCTGAACAGGTGGCCGCGCCATCTGACGCGGCGCCCAAGGAAACTGTGTACAAATACCACCAGCGTCAAGACGTCCCGCAGGGGAACCAGCCAGGCGCATGGCAGCAGACCGAACGACGAATCCGCCGTCCGCGCGCAGAAGATACGCGCGGCGAGTGCGGCGCACAATACGAAGATTGCAATCCAGCCAAACGGGGCCGGCGACGCCGCCGACAGGGCCAGCGCCGGCAGGGCAAAGGCCAGAGGCTGGGTCATGATCGAGCTGGCATGGCCGCCTGGCGCCACCACCCTGATGGTGCGCTGCCAGCGCAGTTCATGGGCATAAAGTGCTGCCAGATCAGGCTCATGCAGGTCGTCATCCACCAGATAGGGGGAGAGCACGACCTTGCACCCCAGGCGGCGCACCGCCACCCCCAGGGCATGGTCATCGGCCAGATGATCGTCAAAGGCGGCAAATCCGCCCACCCGCTCCAGGGTCTCGCGCCGCAGGGCCATGGTGGCACCAAAGCAGCCCTCGTCCACCCCCAGGGCCTCGCCCACCAGCACCGAGGGCAGAAAGCCCCAGTTGATGAAGCCGGCCCCCAGGCGCGACCACAGGTCCGGGCGCGGCCGCCCGACATAGAGACAGGTGACCAGCCCATTGGCGGGATCCGCCAGCGGCGCCGTCACGGCCGAGAGATAATGGGGGGCCACCCGCATGTCGCTGTCGGCCAGCACCAGCACCTCATGGCGGGCGCGCGCCAGCATGTTGCCAAGGTTGGAGACCTTGTAATTGGTGCCCCGAAGGCTGCCGTCGATCACCAGTTCCACGTCGTCGCGGCCCAGATCTGCGATCAGCCGGCGCACCACCGCAATGGCAGGGTCATCGGCCTCGCGCACGCCGAAGATCACCTGATAGCAGGGGTGGTCCTGGCGGCAGAAGCTGGCGAGGTTTTCGTAAAGCCCGGGCTCTGCCCCGCACAGGGGCTTCAGCACGCTGACCGGCGCCGTGCCGCCCGTGGGCATGGGCTTGCGCAGATGCCGCCGCACCGCAAAGGCGGCACCTATATGATAAAGACAGCCAACCCCGGCAAGCAGCATGGCCAGGGCAGCAAGAAGCGCAATCACGGCCAGACAAGCCCCCGACAAGACAGCGCCCGGACCCTAGGTTTCCCCCCGGTTCCGGTCAAGCCCGGGGCCAGCCCACCTATCCCCAGGGCGGCGGGCCACGATAACGGGCCTGACGGGGGCGGCGGTCGGGCGCCGTGTCATAGGTGCCGTGCCCCGCTGCCCCCCGCATAGGCAGAGGCACAGGCACCGGGACATTGCGGCGCTTGAAGACGTGGACCAGCGCGAGGCCGGCGAGGAAGCCGCCGACATGGGCCCAGAAGGCGACACCTGCCGCCCCCGGCGGGGCCATGATGCCGCTGACCAGTTGCATCGCAAACCAGAGGCCAAGCACCAGGGAGGCTGGCACCGGAACCACCCGGATGAACAGCACAAAGACCACCAGCACCCGCACCCGGGCGGTGGGATGCAGCAGCAGATAGGCGCCCAGCACGCCCGCTATGGCGCCGGAGGCCCCGATCATGGGGATCTGCGAGAGGGTGTCATTGAGGCTCTGCAGCAGGGCCGCCGCCACGCCGCAGAGCAGATAGAACAGCAGGAAGCGCCCATGGCCCATGGCAGCTTCCACATTGTTCCCGAAGATCCAGAGATAGAGCATGTTGCCAAAGAGGTGCAGCAGGCCGCCATGCATGAACATGGCCGTGACCACACTTGCCCATGCCGGCACCCAGGCCAGATCCGGGTGCAGGCCCACCTGCCCGAACAGGGCCGCCGGCACAAAGCCAAGGCCGTGGATGGCGGCATCCCCCAGGCGCTCGCCCAGGGTGATCTGCCAGAGCCACACCAGAACCGAGGCCGTCATCAGCATCCACGTGACATAGGCCGGGCGCGGTGAGGGGTTATCGTCGCCAATCGGCAAGACAAACATCAAAGGCTCCGGCAGGCCGGGGGCACGCCCGGAGGAACGGCCTCAGCTAGGCTGGCGTGGGCACGGCATCGGCCGCCGGGCGAAAGAGCAGCGCCTGGGATATGGTAACCTTCAGGGTATCTGGGGCAAAGGGTTTGGTTACCAGCCATGTCGGCTCCACGGCCTCGCCCGTCAGCAGGGCTTCGGGGAAAGCGGTGACAAAGATTACCGGCACGCTGAGAGAGGCAAGGATGCTGCGGGCCGCCTCAAGGCCACTGGTGCCCGCCTCAAGCCGGACATCTGCCAGCACAAGGCCTGGCTTCAGGCGCCTCGCCAGTGCCTCGGCGTCGCGGCTGCTTGAGGCAAAGCCTGCCACGCGATGGCCGCTGTCACGCACGATGTCGGCAATCTGCAGCGCCACCAGACGGTCGTCCTCGATGATCAGCACAGAGGTGCCGGCCTGGCGGCGCAGGTCCTCGCGCGCTTCGGCCAGCAAAGACACGATCACGGCGGCATCCGTCCGCAGGATGCGGGCAATGTCCGAGGGGCCAAAGCCTTCGAGGCTGGAGAGCAGCAGCACCTGGCGGGGGCGCGAGGGCAGGGCCGCGATGCTTTCGCTAAGACGCTTGCCCGCCCCCTCCAGTTCGTCAGGCACCTCTGTTTCGCTGGCGCGGGGCACCGGCGGGTCCAGCGTCGCCCAGACGTCGTGGAACAGGCGATAGAGTTGCACGCGCACCTCCTCACCCTCGGCGATCCGGCCAGGTTCGGCGATCAGCGCCTCGAGTGCTGCCCCCACACAGGCATCGCCGCGCACCTGGCTGCCAGCCAGGGCACGGGCATAGCGACGTAAACAGGGCAGATGGCCGACGATTTCGCGTCGCAGGTCTGACATGGCAATGAATCCCCCAGAACAGACGTTCCCGATTGCTAAACGCCCGAGCCCCAAGGTCGTTCTGGAACCACCGAGAATTTTCTGCGTTTCACCTCTGCATCCCATCACCCCCTCGTATCGAAGCAGGCCATACATGGCGCGCACCACAGCCAGTCATCAGCACCCAGACCTTCGCCAGCCAGCGGCGAACGGGCTGTCTCATGGTCCTCTGCCAGAGGACGATGCGACCGACCAATGGCTGCGCCTGCATCTGCGCCGGCTATATGGCGACATCGTCGACGAGCCGGTGCCGGAACGGCTTCTCAGCATCGTGCGGCGCCTTTCCAGCCACCAGACGGATGAGCCGGAAAAGCCAGCCTGATTGGTCGGCGCAGATTACAGGTGGCGAATTAGAGGTGGCGGGTTACAGGCGGCGGATTAGAGGCGAAATCCGCCCTGCACCCGCCCTGGCCGGGGAGGACAAATGGGCGGCCAGAAGGCTGGCCCTGGCAGACGAGGAATCTCGGAAAACGCAATTAATTTCGTATACGCACTTTATGCGTTGGTTTATTACCCCCGCAGGTGTACCTTCTGACCGTCCAGGCCGGCAGGCCATTCCCGGTTCGCGCGGAATGCACCAGTTGGCATACGGAGGGGAGAAGCAGTGATGAGCGCATTCGCAAATGCCATTCGCGATGAGATGCCACGGCTTCGGCGCTATGCCCATGGAACCGTCGGCTCAGCCGAACTTGGCGACCAATGTATCGCAACGTGTCTTGCCCGGTTGATTGCCACACCCGACCTGCTGGATAACGGGCTGCACATGCCAGTGGCCCTCTATCGCCTGTTTCACGACACGAATGGACATGTGGAGGCAAGCGCCAGCCCTCTTGCCCCGCAGGCGGGGATCGAACGGGCGGACCGCCTCTGGCACAGCCTGCCCTTCCTGCCCCTGGCCGAACGCCAGGCCCTGATGCTGGTGGCGGTGGAAGGCATGGCACCCGACGAGGCCGCCGAGGTGCTGGGCCTGGAAGAAACCGTGGTGCGCGACCGGGTTGCGCGGGCGGAACGCGCCCTGCTGAGGCGCACCGCAGCCTCTGTCATGATCATCGAAGATGAATATCTGCTGGCGGCAGATCTTGAACGCATCGTAACGGAAATGGGCCACGCGGTTTGTGGGGCGGCCTCGGGCCATGCCGAGGCCGTGGCGATGGCGGCGCGCTGCCGGCCCGCCCTGGTGCTGGCCGATGTCCGCCTGCGCGACGGCGAAAGCGGCAGCGCTGCGGTGGCGGAAATCCGCCGCCATCTCGACACCGAAGTCATCTGGGTCACCGCTTATGCCGAGAACCTGCCCGCCGTGGGCGGCGAGGCGGCAGCGGTGATCGAAAAGCCCGTCCAGGACGACGCCCTGAAACAGGCCATGGATACGGCCCTGTCCCGCAGTTTCCTGGCAGGTGTCCGCGGCGCCCATGGCAATGCGCCGCCGGTGGCCGCCGCCCACCCGTAACCGGGCGGGGGTCGGCTTTACCCGCGTGGCCTGAGGCGTCATCCTGCCCCGGCACACCGTTGAGGGGAGAGACCGGACCATGAGCCAGACCAGTCACCAGCACACGCCGTCTTCGTCAGAGGACGTGGTTCTTTATGCCGTGGCCGACCATGTCGCCACCCTGACGCTCAACCGGCCCGAGCGGATGAACACCATCTCTGGCCCCATGCTGATGCGCATCTCGGAACTGCTGATCGCCGCCGACCGCGATCCCGAGGTGCGGGTGGTGGTGGTGACCGCCACCGGCAACCGCGCCTTCTGCGCCGGCCTCGACCTCATGGCCCAGACCGAGGGCAAGAGCAATCCGGACAGCCTCAACATGGCTGGCGCCACCATCGACCTGCGCGAGGCGCCACCCGTCGTCATCCACGAGATGAACAAGCCAACGATCTGTGCCCTGAACGGGTCAGCCGCCGGCTATGGTCTGGACATGGCCCTTGGCTGTGACATCCGCATTGCCAGCGCCAATGCCAAGCTGGCGCCCAGCTTCACCAAGCGCGGCATCCTGCCGGAATCGGGCGGCACCTGGCTGCTGCCCCGGCTTGTCGGGCTGTCGAAGGCGGCCGAGATCTGTTTCACCGGCCGCACGCTTTCGGCCGAGGAAAGCCTTGCACTGGGTCTTGTCTCGCGGGTGGTTCCAGAGGCTGAGCTGGCGCAGACCGTGCACGCCCTCGCCGCCGAAATTGCCGCCAATGCCCCCCTGGCGGTGCAGGCAACCAAGCGCATGATGCGGATGAGCTGGAACGAGAGCTTTACCGAGCATGTCCATCACGTCTATCTGCAGCTGCTGCCGCTGGTAAACTCGGGCGACGCCAGGGAAGGCATGCGTGCCTTTGTCGAAAAGCGCGACCCGGTCTTTACGGGCCGCTGAGCCACCCGGCAATCGGAGGGATGGTGCACCTGCCCATCCCTCCACAGGCCAAGGCCCGCCGGGCCGCTTCCCGGGTTCAGGCCGCCGAGCGGGCGCGAACCGCACGCCGGCGTGAGGTATCCACCAGATCACCAGCCCCCGCCGCGATCAGCGCCGCCTGGGTACGGTTGGCGACCTCCAGGCTGCGCATCACGGCCGAGACATGCACCCGCACGGTGATATAGCTGATGCCAAGGATGCGGGCGATTTCCTTGTTGGAATAGCCCTGGCCCAGAAGGCCCAGAACATCACGCTGGCGCCGGCTGAGGCGGGCCAGCAGGGTGCGGT
Source organism: Acetobacteraceae bacterium (assembly GCA_947379865.1). Classification (GTDB taxonomy): domain Bacteria; phylum Pseudomonadota; class Alphaproteobacteria; order Zavarziniales; family Zavarziniaceae; genus CANCOY01. Next base: position 8,045 of record CANCOY010000024.1, on the reverse strand, counting down.
CGTCGTCCCCCTCGCCTGAGCCGCCGGCACCAGGCTCGCCATTGGCAAGGGCACCCGTACCAAGGCCATGCCCGTTTGCGATCTCTTCAGTGACATGGGCAAGACTGCCCTGGATCAGGGAGCGGCAGGTCAGGCACGGCGCGGCACTGTAGGCAGACGTATTCACCCCATGGGCAGAGCCTGCCGCCGGCACCAGAACAATGGGGGTGGAGCCGGCACTTTCAACCAGGCGATCAAAGGCGGCACCAAAGCGGGTGTCGCGCGAACGGGCATGCAACACCACGGTGCGCCTGAGCGCCGCCGTCTCGCCAAGCCAGGTGATGGCGTCTGCCAGGTTTTCCTGCAGCGGCCCGATTGTGGTTACATTTGGTCCCAGTCTGGCCTCGGCAAGACAGGTACGGCATGGCTGCGGCGCATCGACGACAAGCAGTTTCATCGATCAACTCCCCCTGCTTCTGTATGGGAAAGATCGGACAAGAGTCCCAGCCCGACCGCGAAATCATCACTGATCGTCGCAGTGGAAGAAATAATGGTCAGGCGGATTAGTTCCATTCAACTAAGCCAAAGGCAGATTATATTGGCTGGCGGTCGTCAGCCTGCGAATGATGCAGGTTCCCGCTGCGGGGAAATTCAGGCAGGTCCTGCCGCCGCCAGGAAGGTCTCAACCCCCAGGGCAACGACCCGGGCGCGGGTCTGTGCATCGGGGGCGGCGATGCCCAGCAGCGCCTCGATCTGAAAGGTGCCAAGGATCATGTCGGCAAACAGACGGGCGCCCGCCGAAGGGTCGGCAACCCGGAGTGTGCCCCGCGCCTGCTGTTCAGCCAGATAGTCTGCCAGACGTGCCCGGCCGGCAGCGGGACCCGCCTGGTGGAAGATCCGCGCCAGTTCGGGAAACCGGGCGCTGTTGGCAATCACGATGCGCATCAGGGCAATGCCTTCGGGGGCCAGCACGATTTCCGCCATGCGCAGGCCAAAACGTGTCAGCGCCTCACGCGGGGGAAGGCTGGCGAAATGGGGCTCCCCCAGGATCTGGACGATTTCGCCGCACTTCTGCGCGACGATGGCGCCGAACAGCGCTTCCTTTGAGCCGAAATACTGATAGATCGCCGTGCGCGAGCCACCGGCACGCTGGTTGACCGCCGCAATGGAGGTGCCGCCATAGCCCCGCTCCAGAAACAGATCGGTGGCGGCGCGCACAATCGCCTCCCGCCGCAGATCGCCGCGGCTGGTGCAGGCCGGCGCCAGCGGGACTTGCTGCAAGCCGGGCTCGGGATCTGGCGATATGGATCGGCTCATTCAGCGGGCCCGGTCATTCTCTTGTTTTGACAGGTTCGGTGAAAATGTGTACCATACAGTACAGTATTGTACATAAAAAACCGCCGGTTAAGGCCAGGCGGGGGAGCCGGACATGCACATGACCCAGGTCACCCGAGGGGCGGCCCCTGCCCGCCGTTCCGCGCTGGCATTGCTTCCGGTCATCAGTCTGGCCTTGATGCTTGCCGGCTGCGGCAAGCCGCCCGAGGAAAAGGTTGAGCTTGTTCGCCCGGTGCGGGCGCTGGCCGTGACCCTGGCGCCGGTGGCCCAGACCACCACCTATTCCGGCGACGTCTGGCCGCGTTTCCAGTCGGCGCTGGGTTTTCGCATTCCCGGCAAGATGACCGAACGCCGGGTTGATGTGGGCCAGCGCGTGACGGCAGGGCAGGTTCTGGCGCTGCTCGATCCCGAGGATGTGCGCCTTGCCGCCGACCGGGCCCGCTCGGGCCTGTCGGCTGCCGAGGCCGACCTTGCCCAGGCCCAGCTAGACCACGACCGCTACAAGAAGCTGCTGGCCAGCCAGACCATCAGCCAGGCCGAGTTCGACCGCCGCCTCAACATCCTGAATGCCGCCAGCTCACGCGCGTCTAGCGCCCGTGCCGAACTTGATATGGCGCGCAACCAGACCGATTACTCCACCCTCAAGGCTGATGCCGATGGCGTCGTGGTCTCGGTGGAAGCCGAGGCGGGCGAGGTCGTGATGGCGGGCAAGCCGATTGTCCGCGTGGCCCAGACGGCCGCAAAGGACGTGGTGGTGGCCGTGCCGGAAAGCCGCCTTGGCGACCTGCGGGCGGCCGGCCGCATCGAGGTCGCCCTTTGGGCCGACCCCAGCCACAAACATGTGGGCACCGTGCGCGAAATCGCCCCCCGGGCCGATACCACCACCCGCACCTATGCGGTGAAGGTGGCGGTGGAGGACCCCACCGACGAGGTCCGCCTTGGCATGACCGCAACGGTTGCCTTCATCGCCGGCGGCCAGGGCGAGGCGATCATGATCCCGCCCTCGGCCCTGACCCAGGTGGGGGAGGCGCCCGCCGTGTGGGTGGTTGAGCCTGCCAGCGAGGGCAGCGAGGCTGCCGGCCCGACCGTGGGCACCGTGAAACTGCGCCCCATCAAGGTGCTTGCCTATCGCGAGGACTCCGTTCTCGTGTCCGAGGGGCTGAAACCCGGCGAGATCGTGGTGACGGCAGGTGCCAACAAACTGGCCGCCGACCAGCGCGTCCGCGTGCTCGACAAGGCGGCGCGGCTGTGAGCGGCGGTTTCAATCTTTCCTCCTGGGCGCTGAAGCATCAGAGCCTTGTCCGCTATCTGATGGTGGTTCTGGCCCTGGCCGGGGCCATTTCCTATACCTCCCTTGGCCGCTCGGAAGACCCGGACTTCACCCTGAAGACCATGGTGATCAGCGCCTCCTGGCCCGGCGCCAGCGCCCGCGAGGTGGAACTGCAGATCACCGACCGGATCGAGAAGAAACTCCAGGAAGTGCCCTGGTTTGACTATGTCCGCTCGTACTCCAAGCCGGGCGAGGCTTTCCTCTTCATCAACCTGAAGGACTCCACGCCCAAGAAGGCTGTGGCGGATGCCTTCTATCAGGTGCGCAAGAAGATCGGCGACATCAGGGGCGAGCTGCCCCAGGGCACCATCGGTCCCTTCTTCAATGATGAATTCGGCGACACCTATGGCAATGTCTATGCCTTCACGGCAGATGGCTTCAGCCATGCCGAACTGCGTGACTATGTCCAGGACGTGCGCCAGCTGCTGCTGGAGATCCCCGACGTCCAGAAGGTGGAACTGGTCGGGGTGCAGCCCGAACGTATCTGGGTTGAGTTCTCCAACCGCCGCCTCGCTTTGCTTGGCCTGTCGCCGGCTGCCATCTTTGATGTGCTGCAGCGCCAGAACGCCATGGTTCCGGCCGGCTCCGTCGAGACCGGGGTGGACCGCGTCTATATGCGCGTGACCGGCGATTTCGATTCCGTCGAGGCGGTGCGCAATACCGCCGTCAGTGCCCAGGGCCGTTCCTTCCGCCTGGGCGACATCGCCGAGGTGCGGCGTGGCTATGCGGATCCGCCGGGCTATCAGATGCGCTGGAATGGCAAGAATGCCATCGGCCTGACGGTCTCCATGCGCAAGGGTGGCAATGTGCTGGACCTTGGTTCGGCGCTGAACGCCCGCATGGATTCTATCGAGGCACGCTTGCCCGTGGGCGTAACGGTGGAACGCGTGGCCGACCAGCCGCGCGTGGTGAAACAGTCCATCGGCGTCTTCATGCAGAGCCTGGGCGAGGCCATTGGCATCGTGCTGGTGGTCAGCTTCCTGACCCTTGGCTTTCGCAGCGGTGCCGTGGTGGCCCTGTCGATCCCGCTGGTGCTGGCCTGCACGGCCCTTGCCATGAAGACGGCAGGCATCGACCTGCACCGCATCAGCCTTAACGCCCTGATCATTGCCCTTGGCCTGTTTGTCGATGACGCCATCATCGCCACGGAAATGATGGTGGTGAAAATGGAACAGGGCATGGACCGCATGGCGGCCGCTGCCTTTGCCTATAAGTCGACCGCCTTTCCCATGCTGACGGGCACGCTGATCACGGCGGCCGGCTTCATGCCGGTGGGTCTGGCGGAATCGGGGGCTGGCGAATATTCCCGCGCCCTGTTCTCGGTGGTTGGCATGTCGCTGATCATCAGCTGGGTGGTTGCGGTCTTCTTTACCCCCTATCTCGGCTACAAGATTCTTCCCGATTTCAGCAAGCGCAATGGTGGCACCGGCGGCGCCCATGGGGGCCATGACGTCTATAACACCCGCTTCTATCTGACCTTCCGGCGGCTGGTGGCCTTCTGCGTGCTGTGGCGGAAATCGGTTCTGGTGATCACGCTTGCCGCCTTTCTGGTGTCACTCTGGGCCTTTCAGTTCGTGCCCAAGCAGTTCTTCCCGGGCTCCACCCGGCCGGAACTGTTCATCGAATTGCGGCTGCCCGAAGGCGCCTCGGTGGTGGCCACCAAGGCAGATGTGGAGCGCCTCGAGAAGTACCTCGCCACAGACGCCGACGTGGTGACCTATGCCAGCTATATCGGCGGCTCTTCCCCTCGCTTCTTCCTGTCCATGCTGCCGGAATTCAACCAGGCGAACTATGCCCAGTTCGTCTTGATGACCACCGGCGATGCGGGGCGCGACGGGGTGAAGAAGCGGCTGGAGACGCTGCTGATCGAGGAGTTTCCCAATCTTCGGGGGCGCATCGCCGGCCTGGAAAACGGCCCGCCCGTGGGCTGGCCGGTGCAGTTCCGCGTCAGCGGCCCTGACCCTGAGGTCCTGCGCACCTTTGCCCAGCAGGTGCGGGCCGTGCTGGCCGCCGACAAGGCGACGGTCGACCCATTCCTCGACTGGACCGAGAAGAGCCGTGTGCTGCGCCTCGAAATCGACCAGGACAAGGCGCGGGCTTTGGGCGTTGATTCCCGCGAGGTCAGCATGGCGCTGGCCAGCCTTCTGACCGGCACGCCCGTAACCGAATTCCGGGAGGGGCGTGAGCTGATCCCGGTGATGGCCCGCGCCGTGCCGGAAGAGCGCCTGAACCTCGGCGCCCTTGATGACATCTTTGTTCCGGCGGCCGGCGGGCGTTCGGTGCCGCTGGCCCAGGTCGCCCATATCGTCGACGGCTTCGAGGACGGGGTGCTTTGGCGCCGCAACCGTCTGACGACGATCACGGTCAAGACCGACATCATCGATGGCGTGCAGGCTCCGGACGTGTCTGCGCGCATCAATGTGGCACTGGAGGGCATCCGCCAGGCCATGCCGGACGGCTACAGGATCGAGATGGGCGGCTCCATCGAAGAAAGCGCCAAGGGTCAGGGGGCGATTGGCGCCGTCGCCCCGTGGATGCTGATCACCATGATGACCGTGCTCATGCTGATGATGCAGAGCTTCCAGCGCACCCTGATGGTCTTCCTCACGGCGCCCTTTGGCCTGATTGGCGTGACCCTGGCGCTGCTGGTCTTCAACAAGGCCTTCGGCTTCATGGCCATGCTGGGCGTCATCGCGCTGATGGGTATGATCATGCGCAATTCGGTGATCCTGGTGGACCAGATCGAACAGGACATCCGCGCCGGACACTCACCCTATGAAGCCGTGATCGGGGCAACGGTCCGCCGCTCGCGCCCGATCTGCCTGACAGCCGCAGCCTCTGTGCTGGCCATGATCCCGCTGATCAAGGAGACTTTTTTCTCGCCCATGGCGGTGGCCATCATGGGGGGCCTGGTGATCGCCACCGTCCTCACCCTGCTCAGCCTGCCTGCACTTTATGCCGCCTGGTTCCGGGTGAAGGTGCCCGTCGCAGGGGCCGCGCCGGTTACGGGCGGCGGGTCCGGCGGCGATGGTGGGGAAACGCGCAAGGGCACAGACGTTGCCCTGGTTGCGCTGGCTGATGCCATGGCGCATGAACTGGCAGAGGCACCGGCCCAATAGACCATCCGAAAACACGGACAGGCAGAGAGGCATTGTGAACACGCAGACCGCGGGAAAACCTCTCTCCCAGGAGCAGAAGGTGGCGGCCGCCCGGGCTGCTGGCCTGACATGGCGGGACGCCGTTGGCTTCTTCGCCATGGTCTTTGGCATGTTCATGGCGATTCTCGACATCCAGATCGTCTCCTCGTCGCTCAATGAGATCAGGGCGGGTCTGTCTGCCAGCCCTGAGGAGATTTCCTGGGTCCAGACAAGCTATCTGGTGGCTGAGGTGGTGATGATCCCGCTCAGCGGCATCCTCGCCCGCCTGCTTTCCACCCGGGTGCTCTTCACCCTGTCGGCGCTGGCCTTTGCGGCAGCCAGTGCGGCCTGTGCCATGGTCACCAGCCTGGACGCCATGATTGTGGCCAGGGCCATTCAGGGATTTGTGGGCGGCGCCATGATCCCCAGCGTCTACGCCATGTCCTACATGCTCTACCCGCCTGAGCGGCGGGCGCAGATGTCGGTGCTCATGGGGCTGATTGCCACGCTGGCCCCCACCATCGGGCCAACACTTGGTGGCTATGTCACCGACTGGCTGTCGTGGCACTGGCTGTTTCTGATCAATGTGGTGCCCGGCCTCTGCGTGGCGGCCTGCGTCTGGCTGTTTGCCGATTTCGACAAGCCCGAGCCCGAGGTCGCCAAGGGCTTTGACCTGCCCGGGCTTTTGCTGATGGCCCTGTTCCTCGCAAGCCTCGACTATGTCTTCGAAGAGGGGCCACGCCACGACTGGCTGCAGGACCCGACCATCCGCACCCTGGCGGTATTGGGCGTGATTTCAGGCTGCCTGTTTTTCTGGCGCATGTTCAGTTATCGCCTGCCGATCGTTGATCTGACGGCGTTTGGCAACCGCAACTTCGCCATGGGCACGATGATGAACGCGGTGGCGGGCGTTGGCCTTTATGGCGTCGTTTATATCCTGCCCCTGTTTCTCGGGCGGGTGCGGGGCCTCGATTCGCGGCAGATCGGCGACATCATGTTTGTCACCGGGGTTTTCCAGTTCGTCTCGGCGCCGTTTCTGGGGATGCTGGCCCGGCGGGTCGATGTGCGGCTGATGATGGCGGGTGGCTTTGCGCTGTTTGCCCTGTCCATGGCCCTGTTGGTGCCCATGACCAAGGACTGGGGTTTCTGGGAACTCTTCCTGCCCCAGGCCATACGCGGCGTCTCGCTGATGGCGATTCTCATCGCCGCCAATTTTCTGGCCTTTGGCACGCTGGCGCCGCAGCAGCTCAAGAATGCGGCGGGCCTCTATAATCTGCTGCGCAATATTGGCGGCGCCCTGGGTCTGGCCATGATCAATACCCTGTTGATCTCGCGTCAGACCCTGCATGTCTCGACGCTGGCCACCGACGTGGGCAGCACTTCACCGCTTGCCGGGCCGATGCTGGAGGGCCTGTCAGAGCGTCTGGGCGACATGCTTACCGGCGATCCCGATCTCGCTGCCCTGCAACTGCTGAACCAGATGGTCCAGCGCGAGGCCCTGGTGCTGAGTTTCTCTGACGTCCTGCTGCTGATCGCCGGGATCTTTGCCGCCGCGATCCTGCTGGTCCCCTTCATCTCAAAGCCCCTGCCACCGCCGGCCGTGCCCGCGCAGGCGCCCGCAGACGCCCACTGAATTCAGGCCCGCGGGTCTTCTCCTCTCCCACACACCTGCCGACGGGCGCCCTGCCAGGATTACGCCGGGTCGCCCCTGCTGCACCGGTCTATCCTCCGGTTGCATGGGCCTTGGGCACGCTTGGCTCGGGCACTTGCCCACCGTGAACACCAGCGCCACTCACGGCCCGCTTGCCCCCCAGCAAACGAAATGGCCCAGCCGAGGGCCATCCCTCCTCCCAAAATGAATAAGGCCGCCCTCTGGGCGGCCCACCTTCCCAAAATGAACAAGGCCGCCCAGAGGGCGGCCCACCTTCCTGACATGAACAAGGCCGCCCTTTGGGCGGCCCACCTTCCCAAAATGAACAAGGCCGCCCTTTGGGCGGCCTTGGCACAAAAGAAAACGGCCGCCCTTTTGGGGCGGCCGTCTCCTTGATCAAGTCTGAAGCTTAACGCACGCCAAGGCGGCGGATGGCGTCAGGCGTGTAACGCTCGGGCTGAATGTCCTCGGCGTTCCAGTTGATCTGCGGCTCTTCGTTACGCATGGAAACCGTCAGGTAACGACCGGACTGCAGGTCGTAGTACATCTCGGCTGCGTTGTAGCAGAACGGGATTTCGTACCAGTTGACGATCGGGCCTTCCTGGGCGCGCCA
>CANCOY010000023.1 GCA_947379865.1 Acetobacteraceae bacterium | reverse complement strand
CGCACCGGCTTCAGCCAGCGCAGATCCTCGAAACCGGGGGAGCCGATGAAGCCGCCCGGCCCATCGGCCATGGCGCGGTCAACCACCACCCGCATCATGGTGGCCGCCGAATGCCAGCCACTGGCGACGATGCCGCCAAAGTGCGAGCGGGCCGCCGCCTCCCGGTCGATGTGAAAGGGCTGGGGATCAAATTTCAGGGCAAAGGCGATGATCTCGTCTTCGCTCAGGCTGCGGCTGCCAAGCTGGCGCGTTTCGCCCACCACCATGTCTTCCAGATAGCGCCCGCTCATGACGTGGCCTTGGCCGCAGGCCGGCGCTGGAACATGCCGTTGCCCACCATCTCCATCACCAGTTCGCCTTGCTGGTTGCGGATGGCATAGCTCGTCTTGACGATGCCCATGTCGGGCCGCGAGGCAGAGGTGCGGGCCGCCAGGGTGGTGCGTGTGACCGTTATGGTATCTCCCGGGCGCACCGGGCGGATCCAGTTAACGGAATCCACCCCGGGCGAGCCCATGGAGGCGGAATTGAGCAGGAAGCCGTCGCACATGATGCGCATCAGCATGGCGCACGTATGCCAGCCGCTGGCGATCAGGCCGCCGAAATAGCTGTCTTTCGCCGCCTCAGGGTCAGTGTGCATGGGCTGGGGATCAAAGTCGCGGGCAAAGGCCACAACCTCGTCCGCATCCACCAGCTTGGAGCCAAGGACCTTGACCTCACCCTCGGGGAAATCTTCAAACCACAGCATGGCGTCACGTATTGAAGCGGAAGTGGAAGACATCGCCATCGGCCACCACATATTCCTTGCCTTCAAGGCGCAGGCGGCCAGCATCGCGGGCACCGGCCTCGCCGCCAAGCTTTACATAGTCCTCATAGGCAATGGTCTCGGCACGGATGAAACCGCGCTCGAAATCGGTATGGATGACGCCGGCGGCCTGTGGCGCCCGCGAGCCCTTGCCCACGGTCCAGGCCCTGGTTTCCTTGGGGCCGGCGGTGAAGAACGTCAGCAGGCCAAGCAGGCTGTAACCAGCCCGGATCACCCGGCCGAGGCCCGTTTCCGCCAGGCCAAGATCGGCAAGGAAGGCGGTGCGGTCTTCGGGGGGCAGCTGCGCCACTTCGGATTCAATGGCGGCCGAAATCACCACGCTGGCCGCCCCTTGCGCCGTTGCCATGACATCCACCCGGGCAGACAGGCTGTTGCCGGTCGCGGCCGAGGCCTCTTCCACATTGGCGACATAGACCACGGGTTTGGCCGTGATGATGTCGAGCAGGCGGATCGCCTCGCGCTCCTCATCGGTCCAGGTGCCGGCGCGCACCGGCTTGCCGTCGCGCAGCAGGCCAAGGCAGCGTTCCATCAGCAGGACGATCTGCTTCTGCTCGTCGTCGCCTTGCTTCGCCTTTTTCTGGGCGGGTGTCAGGCGGCGTTCCAGGCTGTCGAGGTCGGCCAGCATCAGCTCTGTCTCGACGGTCTCGGCATCGGCCACGGGGTCGACGCGGCCTTCCACATGGGTGATGTCGCCATCTTCAAAGGCACGCAGCACATGGATGATCGCGTCCACCTCGCGGATATGGGACAGGAACTGGTTGCCCAGACCCTCCCCCTGCGAGGCGCCGCGCACCAGGCCGGCGATGTCCACGAAGCTTAGCTGGGTCGCGATGATCTTCTCGGACTTGGCGATGCGCGCAATTTCTTCCATGCGCGGGTCGGGCACCGGCACCAGGCCAACGTTTGGCTCGATGGTGCAAAACGGATAGTTGGCCGCAGCCGCTGCAGCGGTCTCGGTCAACGCATTAAAAAGGGTGGACTTGCCGACATTGGGCAGGCCGACGATACCGCACTTGAAACCCATGTCAGTCCTCGGATGGTGTGCGTGGGGGGGCCATGGCCTCGGCCTTGGGCGGTGCCGGCGCTCTGGGCGGCTTCGCGGGCTTTGGCGGCTGGGTAAGCAGGGCGACGCGCGTGGGGAACGCACTGTCGTCGCCAGAAATCAGCAGGGGCGCGGCATCGGCCACGGCGTTCAGCAGCGGCTCCAGCCAGATCAGGTCAGCGCGGGCGAAATCGCCCAGCACCCAGGGCAGCACCAGATCCTTGGCGCCGGGATGGCCAATGCCAAGCCGCAGGCGGCGATAGGCGGGGCCCACATGGGCGTCGATGCTGCGCAGGCCATTGTGCCCGGCATGGCCGCCACCCGTTTTCACCTTCACCCGGCCGGGATCCAGTTCCAGTTCATCGTGCAGCACGACGACGTCCCCTGGCACCAGCTTGAAGAAGCGCAGCGCCTCGCCCACGGCGCGGCCGCTTTCGTTCATATAGGTCTGGGGCTTGAGGGCCAGGATCTTGTCGTTGCCGATCATGCCCTCGGCCGCCAGGCTCTGGAAGCGGGGGCGCCAGGGCGAAAAGCCATGCAGGCGCGCGATCGCGTCGAGCGCCATGAACCCGATATTATGGCGTTGCCGGGCGTATTTCTCACCCGGATTGCCGAGGCCGACAAACACCTTCATGAGGCCAGACCCCCTCCCGCTTGGGAAGACCCTCCCGTTTGGAAAGACCGGCGCGCGCGGCGAAGAGATCTCCCCACCGGGCGACAAAGCCTCCCAGAAGCCGGGCGCACGCCGTAACGTGCGCCCGGACCGGGATTACTTCTTTTTGGGCGCCGCAGCCGGAGCCTTGGCAGGTGCTGCCGCCTTGGGGGCTGCCTTGCCACCCTTGCCGGCGGCTGCCGGTGCCGCAGCAGCGGCTTCGGCCTCGCGGCTCACCGTCGGCGGCGCAATGGTCGCGATGGTGAAGTTGCGCGCGATGGTGGTGCGCACGCCGGCCGGCAGTTCGATGGAGCCAATCTGGATCGACTCACCGATGTCGCGTCCGGCCAGGCTGATCTCGATTTCCTCGGGGATCGCATTCACCGGGCAGCGCACGGTGATTTCGTGCAGCACGATGTTCAGCACACCGCCGCGCTTGATGCCGGGGCTCTCAAGCTGGCCCGTGAAGTGAACCGGCACCGCCACCGACAGCAGGCTGTCGACGCCAAGGCGCAGGAAATCGACATGCAGGGGCCTGTCGGTCACGGGGTGGATCTGCACATCGCGGGGCAGCACGCGCTGCACCTTGCCATCGACATCGATGTCGAACAGCGTCGAGGTGAAGCTGCCGGTGTTATAGGCCTTCAGCAACTCGGGCAGGGCCAGCGAGATGATTTCAGGTGACTGGTTGTTGCCGTAGATCACGGCGGGTACGCGGCCCGAAAGACGTGTGGCCCGGGAGGACCCCTTACCAGCCCGGCCACGCGCTTCGGCGCGCAAAGTCTGTGCGTTTGACATGTCCGTCTCCATGACGAAAAAGGGCACCGCCTCCAGGGGTGCGGGCCCGAAGCGCGACCATGTACCCGAAACTGAGGCCAATGGCAAACCCGATGCGTGGCAGGCACACTCCTACCATGGCAAACAACACCTCCCCAGGGCCGATCGGCAGCGCCAGAAAAAGCCTGACCCTGCCCTTTCAGCCGCCATTTGATTGGGTGGGCCTGCTGAATTTCCTGGGCTCCCGCGCCATTCCCGGGGTGGAGAAGGTGGAGGGGGCCGTCTATCGGCGCACCATCAGCCTTGCCGGCCAGCCGGGCATTCTTTCAGTCGAGATGGGGGAGGGGGTCTTTCAGGCCTCTATCCGTGGCCCGGCCGCTGATCATGCCGCCGATCACGCCGACCAGGCACGGGTGCGGCTTGGCCGCCTGCTGGATCTGGGGGCTGATCCAGCCGCCATTGTGGCGGTCCTTGGCCGGGATCCCCTGCTGGCGCCCGCCGTTGCGGCGCGACCGGGGCTGAGGGTGCCGGGCGCCTGGGACAGTTTCGAGCTTGGCATTCGTGCCGTGCTGGGTCAGCAGGTCAGCGTGGCGGGTGCCTCGACCCTGGCCGGGCGCCTAGTGCTGGCCCATGGGGCGGCCCTGCCGCCTGACCTGGCGGGCGATGGCCTGACCCATCTGTTCCCGCTGCCAGGCAAGCTGGCTGTGGCTGATCTTGTGGGTCTTGGCCTGCCGGGGGCGCGGGCACGTACCCTGTCGGGGCTGGGCGCCGCCGTGCTGGCCAATCCCCACTTGTTCGACACAGGCGCTCTGGAGGCTGACCTTGCCCGCCTGACGGCACTAAGGGGCATCGGGCCCTGGAGTGCCAATTACATGGCCATGCGGGCGTTGCGACACGGCGATGCCTTTCCGGCGGGGGATCTGGGCCTGCTCAGGGCGCTGGGCGGCGCAGGCCCGCTGCCAAGCCACGCCAGCCTTGCCGCCCGGGCCGAGGCCTGGCGGCCGTTTCGCGCTTACGCCACGCTGCACCTGTGGACCAGTGTGGACCCCGGGCCATCTCGCCGGCCGCCTCGCCCGGTGAAGGGGACCGGCAAAGGGGCCGTCAAAGGTGCCTGAGGGCAATCTGGAGATGCAGCCCATCCGGGCCAAGGCTGAAGGACGCTGAATCAAAACTGGGGGCGGAAAGCACGGGCACCACATTATTGGAAAAGCCAAAGCCCTCGGACGGCAGGCCCAACAGGCTATAGGTCATGTCACCATTGCCATCGGCATCATGGATCAGGGCAATGCCATAGGTCCCGACGGGCAGGTCGGGGAAGGTCAGGGTCATGTTGCCGCTGGTGGCTGGCACCACCAGATTGGCGGTCTGGCGGCCGTCATCCAGCCAGGTGTCGCGGATGAACAGCGAGACGCGGATGTTGCCCACCGCCTCTGGAATGCCGCTGACGTCGATGCTGAGGCCCGCCGCCGCTGCCGGCCCGCCCGCCATGCCCAAACACGCCGCCACGCCCGCCAGCAGGGCAGCCCGGAGCAGGGTTGGCCGCCACGCCATCAGTCAAACAGGCTGGAGACCGAGGATTCGTCGTTGATGCGGCGCATGGCCTCGGCGATCAACGGGGCGATGCTGATGCGGCGGATGTTGTGGCACAGCCGCACGGCCTCGGTCGCCTGGATCGAATCGGTGATTACCAGATTGTCGAGGCGCGAGGCCGAGACACGGGCCACCGCCCCACCGGACAAAACCCCGTGGGTGACATAGGCAGAGACCCGGGCGGCGCCTGCCTTCATCAGGGCCTCGGCCGCGTTGCACAGGGTGCCGGCCGAATCGACGATGTCGTCGACCAGGATGCAGTTGCGCCCCTCGACATCGCCGATGATGTTCATGACTTCGGATTCGCCTGCCCGCTCGCGCCGCTTGTCGACAATGGCAAGGTCGCCATCGACGCGCTTGGCCACGGCCCGGGCGCGAACAACGCCGCCCACGTCGGGCGAGACGATCATCAGGCGCTCATCGCCGAAGCGCGCCTTGATGTCGCCCACCATCACGGGTGCGGCAAAGAGATTGTCGGTCGGAATATCGAAGAAGCCCTGGATCTGGCCGGCATGCAGGTCGAGGGTCAGCACGCGGTTGGCGCCGGCAACGGTGACCAGATTGGCCACCAGCTTGGCGGAAATCGGCGTGCGCGGCCCGGGCTTGCGGTCCTGGCGGGCGTAGCCGAAATAGGGGATCACCGCCGTGATGCGCCGGGCCGAGGCGCGCTTCAGCGCGTCAATACAGACCAGCAGTTCCATCAGATTGTCGTTGGTCGGGAAAGACGTCGACTGGATCACGAAGACATCCTGTCCCCGGACGTTCTCATGGATCTCGACAAAGACCTCCATGTCAGAGAAGCGGCGGACGCTTGCCTTTGTCATGGGCAGGTTCAGGTAGGCGGCAATGGCCTCCGCCAGTGGGCGGTTGCTGTTCCCGGCGAGGATCTTCATGAGGCTTCTTCCGTCAGCGGAGACATGCTGCCCTGCAGCGTGGGCGGGCGGAATTTAACAAGGTCGTAACAACATGTGAACTGGCGGACACGCGCTTTCTGCCAAGTTGTGCGGATCCTGCCACGCAAACCACCTGTCATGGCGCTGGTGAGGTGGGCAGGCGACCAATCAGGTCGGCCAGACCCTCGGCCGCAGCGGCCCCTGCAGCCGAGGCAACCGGCCCCCAGGCGCCGTCGAGGCTGCCGGTGGGAATGTCATTGGCCTGGTCGATTCGCCCCTTCTCGCTGCCGTCGGCGCCGCGCACCTGCCACGAGAGGGTGATGCTCTGGACCGGCCCCCGGGGCTCTGACAGGGTCACGGAACCAGCCACGGTAAGGGTCGTCTTGACCGCTTTCTTGTCGGGCTTTTTGCCAGGCGCAATGATGGTGAAGCCCGCAAGCTCGAGGGCGCGGCGGGTGGCCTCGCTCAGGCTGCGGCTGCCGTCGCCTGGTGCGCCCGTCACCTCGGGCACCACCAGTTGCCAATGTGTCCGGGCCTTGGCCGCAGCGGCGGCCGCTTCGCCCTGGCGCGTCCCGCTTTCAGCCTGTGCCGTGGTGCCATCAACCAGCACGGCGGCAAGGTGCAGGGCAACGGCGGTCCTGCCCGTTGGTTCTTCCAGACGGGCGGCGTCAACCCGGGCGCTGGCAGCAATCGAGCCATCGGGGTTGACCAGTTCTGCGGCGATCTGTGGCTGGCCATCGGCCCCGCGGATCAGGCGGCCACGCAGCAGGTGGCTGCCGGGCGCCGGATTGATGGCGGCGGCGGCCACATCCCGGTCGTGCAGGGCTCTGATCAGCAGGGTCTGGATCACGTCTGCCTGGTCGGCCGGCAGGCCCTCAAAGGGCGTTACCAGCAGGCCCATGCGGATGTCTTCAAGGGCGCTGGGGGGCGGTAGTGCCGGCCCTGGCGGCAAGGCACCGGGGTCGTCAAAGGCGCACGCCCCGAGGCAGAGGAGCACGACAGCCAGCAACCCTGCCCTAGGAAAGCACACAGCTTGCAAGCGCCCCAAGGATGAGGACCAGCATGAAAACGACAAGATGGGGCATGACATGGTTTCCTCAGCCTGGCAGGACAATGGCCGAGAGCTGGCGGCCATAGTCTGCCTCTCCCAGATGGGTGGTGCGCCGGAACGAGAAGAACAGCTCTGCCTCGCCATAAGTGTCCTGGCCAAGGGCATGGGCGCCGGCGACGCCCGCTGTCCACAGGCGGTCAAGCACATAGGCCGCCAGATCAAACTGCCAGTGCCCTGGCCGGGCACCGGGCGAAAAATGGGCCTTGTTGGCGGCATCGGCGGCCAGGAACGTGGCGCGCAACTCGGCCCCGACTTCGTAACTGTCGCGGGCGATGCAGGGGCCGATCGCCGCCATGATGCGCTCTGGCCGGGCGCCAAGCGCCACCATGGCCTCCAGCGTGGCGTCGGTCACGCCTGCAAGGGCACCCTTCCAGCCGGCATGGGCAGCGCCGATCACGCCGGCCTCTGCATCGGCCAGCAGGACCGGCACGCAGTCGGCCGTCAGAATCCCCAGGGCAATGCCAGGACGATCCGTCACCAGACCATCTGCCTGCGGACCGGCGCCGGGCACCCAGGGCGCGGTGACACTGGCCACCGCCCGCCCATGCACCTGATGCACATTGACAAGGTTGCCCGCCGCCACGCCCAGCGCCGCGGCGGACCGGGCGCGGTTTTCCAGCACCAGATCCCGCGCGTCACCCGAGCCAAGGCCGCAGTTGAGGCCAGCATAAATCCCCTGGGAAACCCCACCCAGACGGGTAAAGAAGCCGTGGGGGACATCGCCGATCATGTGCGACTGAAGAGCCAGGGGCTCACCGGCTTGGGGACCGTTCATCTCGACTCCGCAGGGCGCAGGGATGGGGCCAAACTGGGCCTGGTGGTCCTTAGGGTCAAGGGGGGCGACGCGAGCTGGTGACCGGTGCAAAGCCTGCGGGGCTGGGGTGGCCCGCCTGTGTCAGCGCCAGAACCTTGAACAGGGTGCCCATCTGGTCTGGCGCGGTGAGACGGTGGAGGGCGGCTGTCACGGCGTCGGCAGCGCGACCCCCTTTGGCGGCCAGACGTGCGGCACGGGCGGCAATGCCAAGGGCGTGCAGAAAATCACCCTGCCCAACCGGGCCAAGGGTCTGTGCCCCGGCGCTGCGGGCCGCCCGGGCAAGGCGGGCGAAATCCACATGGGCGGTCAGGTCCGCCGCGCCGGGATTGGCGAGGATATCGGTAAAGGCATGGGCCTTCATGGCCTGCACGCTGTCGCCCAGGCCGCTTTCCGCCGGGCCATAATCGATGATCAGGGCGGCCCCATTTGCCGCCGCAATCCGCCCGGCCAGTTCAGTGGCAATGCCAAGGCTATCGGGCGAGAGTTCGCCCACCGCCCCCAAGGGGGCATTGCGGGGCAGGTCGGCCACAATGGCGCCCGGTGCATCCGGTGCTAGGGCCAGGATCAGGCGCTCACCCTCCAGCCCCACCATGCGCTCGCGCCAGCCCGTTTGCGTCATCTGGAACTGGCGCACGGGCAGGGCGTCGAAAAACTCGTTGGCGATGAAGATGGCCGGCCCATCGGGCACGCTCGCCAGATGGTCGGTCCAGTGCACCGGCGGCTTGATGGCGGCCAGGGTCTTTTGCTGCAGGCCGCTCAGGACGGGGCTGGTCTCCACCATCCAGATGTCGAGGGCGGCGCGGAAGGCGGGCACCACGCCTGCGGCGCGCAGCAGGTCGGCCATCAGGGTGCCACGCCCGGGGCCCAGTTCCACCAGCCGGAAGGCCCCCGGCGCACCCAGGCTCTGCCAGACATCCACGCACCACAGACCGATCATCTCGCCAAACATCTGGCTGATTTCAGGCGCCGTGGTGAAGTCCCCCGCGCTGCCCAGGGGGTCGCGGGTGATATAATAGCCGTGTTTCGGATGGCCCAGGGCCAGCGCCATATACTGCGCCAGGCTGAGGGGGCCGTCCGCGCGGATCTGCTCCCTGATCAGGCGCCCGAGAGGACTGTCGGCCTGGGCAGTGGTCACGGCGTCTTTGCCGGTGCCCCGGCCGGGCGCCGCAGGCTCCAGATGAGCAGGCCAAGGCCCGCCACGATCATCGGCAGGCTCAGCAACTGGCCCATGGTGGCGCCGCCCCAGAGAAAGCCCAATTGCGGGTCAGGCGCCCGGAAGAACTCGCCAATGATACGCGCCACGCCATAGCCGCACAGGAAGATACCCGTGATCAGGCCACGTCGCCGCAGGCCACCGGCCGCCAACAGCACCTGCAGCACCAGCAGCAGCACCAGCCCCTCCAGCCCGGCCTGATAGAGCTGGCTGGGGTGGCGGGGCACCTGATCGGGATCGGTTGGAAAGACCATGGCCCAGGGCACATCTGCGGGGCGGCCATAAAGCTCGGCATTCACAAAATTGGCGAGGCGGCCAAGGAACAGGCCGATGGGCACCTGTGGCGCAATCATGTCGCCCAGCGCCAGCATGGGAATGCCCCGCCGCCGGCAGAACAGCACCACCGCCAGCACAACCCCCAGCATGCCACCATGGAACGACATGCCGCCGTGCCAGACCTCGAGGATGGCGAGCGGCGTGGCCATGTACTGGTCGAAATTATAGGCGAGAATATAGCCAAGCCGCCCCCCCAGGATGACGCCCAGGATCGCCCAGACCAGGAAATCATCCGTCGCCTCTGGCGAGACGGCCGAACCCGGCCTTCGTGCCAGCCGCAGGGCCAGCCGCCAGGCCAGCAAAAGACCCGTCACATAGGCCAGCGCATACCAGCGAATGGCAAAAGGACCGATGGCCACGGCCACCGGGTCGATGGCCGGATAGGGAAGGGGGCCGGCAAGGAGCGAGGCGAGGAACATGAGTGGCAGATCCAGTCGGTGGGTGCGGGGGCACACTTCGGCCCGCCTTCCTCCCTGTCAAGGCCGCCCGGGACCGGGAGCGGGGTTGCAGGCTGGCCACGGCAGCGCGGCAAAGCGTCAGAATGATGAAACGGACGTTGCGCTATGGAGCGCCGCACCCCATTTTTACACTATGCAAAGCGACAATCGATTCCTGGATGATCTTGCCAGGCTTGCCACCGGTGCCATGGGCGCCCTGTCCGGCGCGCGCACGGAGGTGGATCAGCTGGTGCGCCAGCGCATGGAGCGCCTGCTGGCCGACATGGACCTGGTCCGCCGGGACGAGTTCGAGGCAGTGCGCGAGATGGCCGTGCGCGCGCGTGAGGAAAACGCCCGCCTGACCGAACGTCTGGCCGCGCTGGAAGCCGCCTTGGCCGCCAGCGTCCCTGCCCCGGCCAAGCCGCGTGCGCGCAAGGCGGCGCAGGAGAACCTCCACCTTCCCCCGTCTGCCGACCCGAAGGAATGACCCCATGGGTCTGACGCGCGAAGATCTGACCGAAGGCCGCCTCGAGGCGCTGATCGCGGAACTGGCGCCCCAGGGCCTGATGACCTTCCTCTCGGTCGAAGAGCGCCGGGAATCCCTGCGCACCATGTTGCAGCACTGCTGTCCCACAGAGGATGTCTGGCTGTTTGGCTATGGCTCTCTCATGTGGAACCCGGCGATTGAATATGTGGCCCAGGCCCAGGGCCGCCTGCATGGCTATCACCGCCGCTTTGCCCTGTGGACGCCGCTGGGGCGCGGCACGCCGGAACAGCCGGGTCTTACCCTGGCGCTGGAGCGCGGCGGCTCGTGCCAGGGCATCGCCTTCCGCATCGAGGCCGCCAAGGTGCCCGCCGAACTGGGCCTGGTGTGGAGCCGCGAAATGCTGTCTGGCGCCTATCACCCCCGCTGGGTGCGCCTGCAGACCGCGCAGGGGCCGATCCGGGCCATCACCTTCGTCATCAACCCCACCCATGAACGCTATGCCGGCCGCCTGCCCATCGACCGCGTGGCCGAGACACTTGCCTGCGCCGAAGGCCGCCTTGGCTCGTGCCGGGAATATCTGGAAAACACCGTGGCCCATCTGGCCGAGATCGGCATCGCCGACCGCCACATGGGCGAACTCCTCGCCCTCGTCCGCCGCCTCGCCCCCGGCTGGCAACCCCCCGTCGCCGCCACTGCAGGCCTCTGAGGGCGGGCGTTGCCGACCGTAACCTGAAGGGTTCAGGTACTCTGGCGTTGCCGCCCGGGCGGATCAACCGGGCGTTCGCAATTGGCATATCTTCTTGTTGGATCGGCCTCGAACAGGGCGCGGGCGTGGTGCCCGATATGGGTGTTGCGCCGCCTCGGCGGCCCCAGCTCAACCTTGCCGGCTTCCTCGATTCTCCCCACGGTTTGCCACCAGTTTGAGGTAACCGCCCGAACGGCACGCGCAATGCCATTGGCAAAGGCGAGGTATTCCGCATCGCCCACCATGATCCGGGTGCTCAGGAAGCAGCGTTTGTTATAGCGCCCCAGTTTCTCGGGATCGCTGGTGGAGGGGTGAAAGTCGAATTGCAGCCTTGGGCCATTAAGCATGTCAAGGGGAAACATCCTGAAAAATTCATCATGGCTGGGCGGCAGCCAGCGGGGCTGCCACCCTTCGGGTTCTATCCAGGCGCACAAGCCTCGGCCCTGTTCAACCCCCAGATGCTCGATGTATCGGATTCTCCGTAATCCGGCCAAAACATAGTCAAGGTCACGTCCTCTGGGATTGCCTGGGTGATGCAAGAATCGCATCCGTGGAAAAATCTTTACCAGCGCCTTGCTCAAGGCGATCCGGTCCTCTGGAAGGGTGAGCATGTAGATTGTCTTCCAGCGCCAGACTGGCGGCTGGAAGATTGGGTCAATGGGAATCAACCGGTCGTTCATGGCGCCTCATGAACCAGGCGGAAAGCGAAGAAAATTCTGCCAAGCGGTTATGGTTTCGCCAGACAATCCACCACCGGATGTAACCTGATATGGCGGTGAATTGTCCAGCATGAAGAAGCCGTCACGGTGCGCTCGATAACCCATGTAGGTCGGCTGTGAGCCGCTGGATATCCGCAGGGTTTTTCAGGTCAAGTCTGCCATTAATGACTCTGTCAAGAACTGTCGTCATCTTGTCCATGTCATAGGCCTGCCCGAGTTTCGGCTTGGCTATGGTTATGAACAGGTCGGACGGTGACTTGTTGCCAGCAATCCGGCGCGCCGCCTGGTCCTCGCGCAGTGACAGGGTTCGGCCATCTGCCAGGGTATCGACCGTGTTGATGTGGATGGTACGGCCGTCCTTGGATTCGACAGTGATGTCGAGAAACGAGCCGCCCTTGATGGTTGGCCCCTCCACCTTTGGGCCGATATAGGTCTCCCTCTTCGGTTCCGGCGTGGCATTTGGATTGTCTGGCCGTGCATCCTTGTAGCCACCTCCAATATGGGTCCCTGGGTGGTCATCCCTCTTCTGGAGAAGGCCCTGCACCGCCTTGCGGATCTCGGTGTTGAACTGCTGCGTCTCCGGGCTGCCTCGGCGATCTTCAACGATGCAGGCCTTGCCCAATTCATCATACTGATTCGGCAGCACCTCCACGAGATCGCGGGCGTCGGGCTTCTCCGGGATGTTTTCGGTCTTGTTGGGCAACTCCGGAGGAGGCTCCGGTGAGGCCGCCTTGTGATCGGGGGCAAGGATTGGGGGTATCAGGCCCTCGGTATTGGGCAGTTGCGGGGGCAGAGCTGGCGTGGTGGTAATGCTTCCGGTGGCATCGTCGGGTGCTGCTTTGCCCTTGGTGTCGTCAAGCATGGACTGCCTGTTTTGGCCAAAATGCTGCATCAACTGGTAGGCAGTTAGGCCAACCCCTAAAGCGGCTGCGACTTCAGGTGCCGCAAGCGCGCCCAGCAGACCTGCTGTTGTCCCGAGGCCGCCCTCAAGGGCTAGCGCAGGCGCAAGCCGCGCGAGTGTCGGCAGGGCTGCCCCGGGGGCAAGCCGTGCAAGCATGGGCAGCCCGGCCGCCAGTTCCTTTGGCAGGTGGAGGCCACTCTCTGGCGCAGGCGACAGTGTTGGCGTGGGCGTGGCGGGTCCGGCAGTTGGCGCAGGGCTGTTGGTCTGGGCCAGCAGGGTGACGGGTGGGTTGCCTTCCTCGGCGAAGCGTGGCGTTGCGGGCGCGGGCAGGAGGCGGATCAAGTCGTCAGACGTGACATTTTCTGCGCTTGGAATATTCACAAGCTGGCGCAGCAGATCGCCCACAAGCGCCTCCCGGCCTTTCAGCAGGGGGGCGAGGTGGCGGGCGTGGGACAGGGCCGCCTGGACATCCTCCGGGCGGGACAGGTCAAGGGGTGGGGCGGTGCCGTTGAGGGCGCCGTCCACGCGCTGCACCTGGTCCCAGGCCTGTTGCGCGCGGGTATGGCGGTCGGTGTATTGGGCCATGAGATGGGCACGGTCACTCTCGGCCAGTGTGCCATCGGCATAAGCGGCGGCGATGTCTTCCGGCCCGTTGCTGCCATTGGCCAGACCAAGGGCAAGGTCCAGCGCGGTGGTGCGCTGCTTTGTCCAGGTCGCCTGTTGGGCGGCCCGTGCCTCGGCTGCCAGCCGCATTGGGTTGGTGGCGGCGCGGGCTTCGGCCTGGGCGGCCAGGCGCCGTGCCAGATCGGGGCTGATGCGCTGGTCGAGGCCAGCGGCCTGCCATTCCCTGTGCAGGGCCTCGGCACCGCCATCAGGTGGCAGGGTGCGATAGATCAGGCTGGCATGGGATTGGTCGGCGTGGGACCGTGCCTGTTGCAGCAGCTGCTGGTGCCCGTCGTCACCGTAATGACCAAGGGCGCGGCCCTGATCGATCAGGTGGCGGGCGATGCCGGCAACGGCGTCATGGGTCTGGCCATCAGCCTGCGCGGCATGGCCGAACAGGCGTTTTACGGCCTTGTCGATTTCATCAATCGCCGGACCCGAGGGGGCAGCAGGGCGGGATTGGCCCAGCGCCTCGCCGATATGCGCGAGATCGCGCATGAAATGGACAAGGCTGTTGCCGTCGCCGCCAAGCCTCTGCGCGGCCTTGCCGATGGTGTCGGGCGAGAGGCGGGGGTCTGGCCCGCCAGAGGTGTCATTGATGCCGCCGAGCAGGGCATCAAGGGCGCGGCGGCGGTGGAAGGTGTCGGCGTCGTTGGGTGAGCCGGGCGTAAATCGGGGGGTGGGTTTGAGACCTGGCTGAAAGGGGAGTTGCATCGGGCATGTCTCCAATCAAAAGGAGACACTTCATTTCCCGAAAAAAACCGTCGCCTCAAAATGGAAAATGCACGGCGGCGTCAAAGACTGTGGAAAAGTCGGGCGGCCGATCAGGCGGGCAGATCGGCCTGGTCGAAGTCGGCGGCGAGAGCCCGGTCGAGGGTGGCGCGCAGGGCGGCTTCGTCGCGCGTTGCGATGGCCTGGCCCAGATCCGCCAGAACCGGCGCAATGGCAAGCGAGGCGCCGGCGTCGGCGGCATGGAAAATGCGGGGGTGGGCGGTGGCACCGCTGGTGGTGCCAACCAGCAGTTCCTCATAGAGCTTTTCGCCCGGGCGCAGGCCCACAAAGGCAATCTCGATGTCGCCCTCGGGATGCTCGGCGTCACGCACCGTGCGGCCGCTCAGCTGCACGAAGCGGCGCGCGAGGTCGAGGATGCGCACGGGCTCGCCCATGTCGAGGTGGAACACCTCCACCGCGCGGCCGGCCATGGCGCCGGCCTGGATCACCAGTTCGGCCGCCTCGGGGATGGTCATGAAATAGCGCGTCACCTCGGGATGGGTGACGGTCACGGGGCCGCCGCGCCGGATCTGCTCGCGGAACAGGGGCACCACGCTGCCGGCGGAGTCCAGCACATTGCCAAAGCGCACAATGGCGATGCGCGTGCCGCCCCCACTGGCGGCCAGCGCCACCAGAACCTGTTCCGCCACACGCTTGGAGGCGCCCATCACGTTGGTGGGCCGCACCGCCTTGTCGGTGGAAATCATCACGAAGCGCGCCACGCCATGGCGCCTTGCGGCCTCGGCGGCGCGCAGGGTGCCGAACACGTTGTTCTCGACACCCGTATGGGGATTGGCCTCCACCAGGGGCACATGCTTGTAGGCAGCGGCGTGATAGACCACGTGGATGCCACCGGCAAAGGCACGGTCAAGGTCACTGTCCTGCAGCACTGAGCCGAGGATCGGCACGATCTCGATGTTGGCGCCGCGCGCCGCCACCATGCCGCGCAGTTCCTGGTCGATGCGGTAAAGGGCGAATTCCGACTGGTCGAGGACGACGATGGCGGCGGGCGCATGGCGCACCACCTGGTGGCAGATGGCCGAGCCGATGGAACCACCGGCCCCCGTCACCAGAATGCGCCGGCCGGTGATCTCCTGGCGGATCAGGGAAATGTCGGCCTCGATAGGTGCGCGGGCCAGCAGGTCTTCGGGCGCCACCTGACGCAGGTCGGTAACGGCAATGCGGCCGGCCACGATGTCTTCAAGCGGTGGCAGGGTGGCCACCTCGATGGGAATGCTGGCCAGGCGGTCGATGATCTTGAGGCGCTGCTGGAAGGTGATGGAGGGCATGGCCAGCACGACCTGGCTTGCCTTCAGGCGCCGCACCAGGGCGGGCAGGCGGCTGCTGTCGTGGATGCGGACACCTTGCAGGGTACGGCCGGCCAAGGTGGCGTCGTCGTCCACCACGGCGACAACCTCAAGGGTATTGGCGCTGCCCAGACCTTCGATGAAGCGGGCGCCGCCCTGGCCGGCACCATAAACGATGATGGC
The DNA here is from genome assembly GCA_947379865.1 of Acetobacteraceae bacterium. GTDB lineage: Bacteria > Pseudomonadota > Alphaproteobacteria > Zavarziniales > Zavarziniaceae > CANCOY01. The sequence continues at coordinate 23,000 of CANCOY010000023.1, read as the reverse complement.
CCGGCGCAGGCCCGTGTTCCTGATGGCGCGGATGACAATCGCCCCGGCCGCCAGCCGCCAGCCCAGCAAAAGGGTTGAGGCAAAGGCAAAGCCCACGGGGGCCAGCATCCAGGCATCCCGGTGGTCCACCGCCAGCACGGCCATCCAGCCGCCGGCAACCGTGCCGAGGGCGGCCGCCCGCAGGACGCGACCGGGCATCTGGCTGTCGCGCACGCGCAGCAGGGGGCGATAGAGGCCAACCGCCCAATAGGCAGGGGCGGCCAGCAGGCCGGCGCCAACGCCGGCGAACAGGGTGCCCAGCCGCGCCGGGCCGCAGCCGCAGAATCTGTCGGCAAGCGCCACGGTCAGGCCAATGGCCAGGCCTGTGAGCGTTGCATCCGCCGCCAGCTTGACCGCCAGTATCCACAGGCCACCAAGCCTGTCTGCGGTCCGGCGCAGGCCGTCGAGGATCCGGTCAGCGGTCACGGGCGGGCTCGATCTGCTGCAGAGGGCTGGGGCATCGACGCCGTCCTGGCGAAAGGCAACGGGCAAACCGGAAGCGGGGCCGGGAGCGCCTGAATGGCTGGGGCGGGAGGATTCGAACCTCCGAATGCCGGAATCAAAATCCGGTGCCTTGCCACTTGGCGACGCCCCAACACCGGGGCGACCATAATGCCCTGTTGCCCGCTCGGCAATTCGCCTCAGGCGTTCACGAGAATGTCTGCGCAGGGGGCGGGCCTCGACCCCCGACCTGGCCCCGGCTATGGTCCGCCGACGCCAGAATGGCGTTGTCTCCGGGGCGGGTGATTATGACAGTTCTGGTCACGGGTGCGGCGGGTTTCATCGGCTATCACGTGGCCGAGGCGCTGATCGGGCGCGGCGAGCAGGTGGTCGGCATCGACGATCTCAACGCCTATTATACGCCCGTCCTCAAGGAAGCCCGGCTGGCACGCCTGCGCCGGCACGCCGGTTTTTCGTTCCACCCTGTCGACGTTTCCGACAAGGCGGCCTTCGACGCGGCCCTGGCGGGCAAGGGTGTTACGCGGATCGTCCACCTCGCCGGTCAGGCCGGGGTGCGCTGGTCGCTGGAGCACCCGTTCGATTATGTGCGCTCCAATGTGCAGGGCCAGCTGGTGGTGCTGGAATGGGCGCGGCACGCGCCGGATTTCCAGCATCTCGTCTATGCGTCCTCCAGTTCGGTTTATGGCGCCAATGCCAAGCTGCCGTTCTCGGTAGAAGACCGGGCGGATCATCCCGTCTCGCTTTATGCTGCCACCAAGCGGGCGGATGAGCTGATGGGCCATGCCTATGCCCATCTCTATCACATTCCGATGACGGGCCTGCGCTTTTTCACGGTCTATGGCCCCTGGGGCCGGCCAGACATGGCGCCCTGGCTGTTCACCGATGCGATCATCGCCGGCCGCCCCATCCGGGTGTTCAACCATGGCGACATGGCCCGCGACTTCACTTATGTCGATGACATCGTGCAAGGCGTGCTCGCCACCCTCGACAGGCCACCGGCCCCGGCGGACGGCTCTGCGCCCCAGGCCATCTACAACATCGGCAATCATCAGGCCGAACCCCTGATGAAGTTTATTGGCGTGCTGGAAGAGGCCATCGGGCGCAAGGCCGAAATCCAGTTCGAGCCCATGCAGCCGGGCGATGTCCAGGCCACCTATGCCGACGTCGCGGCCCTTGCCCGCGACACGGGCTTTACGCCGTCGACGCCCATCGAAGTTGGCCTGCCGCGCTTTGTGGAATGGTTCAGGGCCTTTCATAAGGTCTGAGACACCCCATCTAGCCGGTTACCTGTGAAGCGGAGTCCCGAGCCATGGAAAGATCGATCGAGCGCTTTTTGTTCGCCAGCCGCTGGCTGATGGCCCCGTTCTATCTGGGGCTGGTGGGGGCGCTGGCGGCGCTGATGATCAAGTTCATCCAGGAACTGGTGCACCTGGTGCCGGTGCTGCTGGACCTCAAGGACAGCCAGGTCATTCTGGCGGTGCTGACCCTGGTGGACCTGTCCCTGGCGGGAAATCTTTTGCTGATGGTTATTTTCTCGGGCTACGAGAATTTTGTCTCCAAGATTGACGTGGCCGACCATCCCGACCGGCCCAGCTGGATGGGCAAGGTGGATTTCGGCGGGCTGAAGCTGAAACTCATCGCCTCCATCGTCGCCATCTCCGGCATCCATCTGCTCAAGTCCTTCATGGATCTGGCCAATGTGCCAAGGGACGAGCTGTTCTGGATGGTCGTCATCCATATGGCCTTTGTCACTTCCGGGCTGCTGCTGGCGCTGATGGACTGGATTGTCGCCCGCGCCGAGGCCAGTCACTGAAGGCACTTAGGTGGGCTTTTGGGGCATTTATATGACGTAGCCACAAGATGTGGCGAATCGCTGCGGCTGGTGGGAGAGTGGTGACGGCATGAACGCCGCCCGATGCGCCCGTCCAGACCCAGCGTCCCCAGGATGCCGGGCCCGACCAGGAGACCTGACATGGCCACCCTCGCCGACCCGGACATGACGGCAAACAACCCCCTCGAGTTGATCGAGCAGATTGTCGCCAGCCACGACTGGCCCTTTGACCGTTCTGCCGATGGGGAACTCACCGTTGCGGTGGCTGGCACCTGGTGCGAATACCACCTGTGCGCCTCCTTCCGGGATCATGAGCGCGCCCTGCAACTGACCTGCGCCTTTGATATTCGCGTGGCGCCGCCGCGTCGGGCAGAGATCGCCCAGCTTCTGGTGCTGATCAACGAGCAGCTCTGGCTTGGCCACTTCGATCTGTGGTCCCAGGAAGGCGTGCTGATGTTCCGCTATGGCATGCTGCTGGGTGGCGGTCTTGCCACGGCGGGGCAGTGTGAAGACCTGATCGAGATCGCCATCGGCGAATGCGAGCGCTTCTATCCGGCCTTCCAGTTGCTGCTGTGGGGTGGCAAGTCCCCGGCGGACGCGCTGGCGGCCGCACTCTTTGAAACGGTCGGAGAGGCCTGATATGGCCAGCCCCCTTGCCTTGCTCGCCGGGGACCTTGTCCTTATTGGCTGCGGCAAGATGGGGGGCGCCATGCTGGCTGGCTGGCTTGCCGGTGGGCTGGTGCCTGGCCGGGTGCGGGTGGTGGAACCGGCAACCGAGATGGCCGAACGGATCCTTGGCGCCGGGCAGGGGCAGGTGGTGGCAGATGTGGCCGCACTTGCCCTGGCAGCACCTCCTGCTGTTATCGTGCTGGCGGTAAAGCCCCAGATGATGGATGCCGTCCTGCCCGCCTGCGCCGCCCTGGCGGGGCCGCAGACGCTGGTCCTGTCGATTGCGGCGGGCAAGACCCTGGCCTATTTCGGGCGGGCTTTTGGGCCGGACGCGCCGATTGTCAGGGCCATGCCCAATACGCCTGCAGCCATTGGTCGGGGCATCAGCGTTGCCGTGGCCAATGGCGCTGTCACCCCGGCGCAGGCCGCACTGGCCGATCTGCTTCTGCAGGCTGGCGGCGAGGTGGCCTGGGTTGAGGATGAGGGGCTGATCGACCCCGTCACCGCCGTCTCGGGTGGTGGTCCCGCTTATGTCTTTCTGCTGATCGAAACACTGGCGGCGGCGGGTGTGGCTGCCGGGCTGCCTGCCGACCTTGCCATGCGTCTGGCCCGGGTGACCGTATCTGGCTCGGGCGAACTGGCGCGCCTGTCAGACGAGCCGGCCGACCAACTGCGCCGCAATGTGACCAGCCCCAATGGCACCACGGAACGCGCCCTTGCGGTGCTGATGGGGGAGGGGGCGCTGGCCCCGCTCATGACCCGCGCCATTGCCGCCGCCACCGCCCGCAGCCGCGAGTTGGGCGCCTAGGCACGGCAAATTTCATCAGCCCTCTTTCCGGGGGGGCAGGGCCGCGCCATTCTCCCTCGTGGAGGCACTCATGGCGCATGATATGGCAGACACAGAGATCCCGGCGACGCCAGCAAAGGCACCGCGCACCGGCCGGGCCAAGCCCGCGCCCAAGCCCGAGCCCAAGGCTGCGCCCGACCGCTTCATGATCGAGGAGCGGGTGGTGGATGCCGCCCTTGCCCTGGCTGCCGAGCGGCCGTGGGAAGAGGTGGCGCTTGCCGATATCGCAGGCCGCGCCGAGCTTGGTCTGTCCGACCTCTATCCCCGCCTTGGCTCGCGGGGGCTGATATTGGAGGCCTTTGCGCGTCGTGTTGATGCCCGCATGCTGGCAGTCGACACGGCGGACCTTGCGGGCGAGCGGCCGCGTGACCGGCTGTTTGATGCCTTGATGGCACGGTTCGACGTGCTGTTGCCCTACAGGGACGGGCTCCGCTCCATCCTTGCAACCCTGTCGCGCGATCCCCTTGCCGCATTTGGGCAGCTCCGCGCCCTCGACCGTTCCATGGCCTGGACGCTGGAAGCCGCAGGTATCGCGGCGTCGGGCTGGCGTGGGCGGCTCAAGGTGCGCGCGCTGGGCAGTGCTTACCTCAGCGTGCTGCGAATCTGGCTTGACGACGGGCCTGATCAGGCCCGCACCATGGCGGAACTGGATCGCCTGCTTGTCCGCCTGGAAGGCATGGCAGGGCGCTTTGGGCTTGTTGGCCGCTCACATAATCCTGGGTGAGCGGGACTCCCAAGGTGGGCGTTAACCATTCTGTTGCAATGCAGCAAAACACTGCTTGACCAAGCTCCGTGGGCCGCTTAAGTTTTGCTCCTGCGCTTCGGAGAGCTCATCGGGGGATGATGTGGCTTTCGCGCCGCATTCCCGCCGGATTATTCGGCGTTGACTCACACAGGATCATACCGATGGCCATGGACAAGATGCCGGAATTTCCGTTCGCCGACATGACAAAGATGATGGGCGACTTCAAGATGCCCAAGATCGACATGACGAAGATGATGGGCGACTTCAAGATGCCCAACATGGACATGTCCAAGATGATGGCCGACTTCAAGATGCCCAATGTCGACATGGGCGCCCTGATGGCTGTTAGCAAGCGCAACATGGAAGTGATGAGCGAAGTCAACAAGCTCGCCACCGAGAGCTTCCAGGCCGTCGCCCGCCGCCAGGCGGAAATCATGCGCGACAGCGTTGCCGAGTTCCAGACCACCATGAAGGACATGATGGCCAATCGCTCGACCGAGGGCCTGCCCGAGCGTCAGGCCGAGATGGCCAAGAAGAGCTTTGAGTCCGCCATCGCCAATGCGCGTGAACTGGCCGAGATGAGCTCGCGCGCCAATACCGAGGCGATGGACCTCATCAACAAGCGCTTCACCGAGAGCATGGAAGAGATGAAGTCGCTGGCCCCCAAGGCCTGATAACGGCTTTTGATCCTGCCGTCTGGCCCCCGGGGCCAGACGGTACCGGTCTTCAGGCTGGCAGGGTGATTGTCGCCCTCAGCCCGCCCATCGGACTATCGCCAAGGGTAATCTCGCCGCCGTGCAGACGCACGACATCGCGCGCGATGGCAAGCCCCAGCCCAACCCCGCCCTGATCCAGGTTGCGCCCGGCGTCCAGCCTGACAAAGGGGCGGAAGGCTGCCTCGCGATCTGCTGCGGGGATCCCGGGACCATTGTCGTCGACGGTGATTTCCACCTGCCTGGCCTGCCGGCTTGCCGCAAGGCCAAGGCGTGTGCCGTGGCGGCGGGCGTTTTCCACCAGATTTGTCAGACAACGCTTCAGGGCCTGCCGGCGGACCGGCACCAGCAGGTCGCCGGTTGCCTGTGTCTCCACCTGGGCGCCGCGTTCCCGTGCGGCCTCGGCCACTTCGTCGAGAAGGCGGGCCAGATCAACCGGTTCGGTGGCCTCCGCCTGGGCGCCGCGGGCAAAGGCCAGAAAGCCTTCAACCATCTGCTCCATCTCCGCCACATCCTCGCCAACGGCTGCCACATCGTCGCCAGGCGGCATCATGGCCAGACGCAGCTTCAAGCGGGTAATGGGCGTGCGCAGGTCGTGGCTTACCCCTGCCAGCATTTCGGTGCGCTGGTCGACATGGCGGGCAATGCGCTCGCGCATGGCAAGAAAGGCTGCTGCCGCCCGACGTACCTCGGTGGCGCCGGATGGTTTGAATTCCTCTGCCGGCTGGCCCCGGCCAAAGGCATCCGCCGCCTCCGCCAGGCGCAGGATCGGCCGGATCTGGTTGCGCAGAAAAAGGATGGCGACGCCCAGCAGCACGACAGATGCGCCGACCATCCAGATGAAAAACAGCTGACTGGTGTGCGACGTCATGCGGCTGAGCGGCGCATTCACCCGCAGAACCCCGTCGTTCAGGGCAAAGTACATATCGACCGAGCCGGCGTGTCTTTCCGTGTCGATGGCAAAGGGCAGACCGACATGTGCTGCCAGCTCCTCGCTCAGGACACGTTCCAGGATCGGGTACTGCGGTTCCGCCGCCGCCGGAAGGGTCTGGCCACGGCTGAACATGACCTCCATCTGCAGATTGCGCCGGACCAGCGACAGAAGTCCCGAGTTTCTGGCAAGCGGTGCTGTATCAAGCATTTCGACGATGGCTGAAATGTCGCCCGCCACCCCCCGGCATAGACGCCGTGTCATGACATCCCAATGGCGGTCCAGAAAGACATAGCCAAGGATGGCCTGCAGCAGCAGCACCGGGGCCACGATGATGACCAGGGCGCGCCCGAACAGATTGCGCGGGGTCATGCGCTTGAGGTGCCGGGCCAGCGCCGACAGCAGCCCCGGGGTTAGTTCGGCCACAGCACATATCCCTTGCCCCGCACCGTTTGAAGCAGCTGGGGTGCGCGGGCATCATCCTCCAGCTTGCGGCGCAGGCGGTTGATGAGGACGTCCACCGAACGCTCCTGTGCGGCGCCGCTGCGCTGGCTGAGTTCCTCACGGCTGAAGGTACTGCCAGGCTGGGCCGCAAACAGGCGCAGCAGCGAGACCTCGGCAGCGGTCAGCCGCACCACTTCATCACCGCGTTTCAGGTCGCCGCGCCGCATGTCGAACAGCCAGTCGCCGATCCGCACCACCGGGATGCTGAGGGGATCCGAGATGGCCGGGGCAACGCGCTTGAGGATGGTGCGGATCCGCAGCACCAGCTCGCGCGGCTCAAAGGGCTTTGGCAGATAGTCATCAACGCCCGCCTCAAGGCCGGCGATGCGGTCGTCGGCCTCGCCGCGTGCTGTCAGCATCAGGATCGGCACGGTGGAGGTCTGGCGGATGCCGGCCGTGAGTTCCAGGCCATTTTCGCCGGGCATCATCATGTCCAGCACGATCAGATCAAAGGCAAAGGCGGCCAGTTGCGCCCGTGCCTCGTCGGCATCGCGGGCCGCGCTGGTCCTGAAGCCCTGGTCGGCCAGGAACTTGGCCAGCAACTCGCGCAGCCGTGTGTCATCATCGACGATCAGCAGATGGGGCGCGTCGTCGGCGCCTTCCTCAGCGGGCATGTCGGTTCCGGTCGTGCCTGTCATTCATGCCTCATCAATGGACTTCAGGACCGCTTCGCGGTCGCTGGCGTCAATCAGGCCCAGCAGGACCCTGTGATAGGCGGCAACGGCCTTGGCGCCCGCTTCGCCATAGGCCCGGGCGACGCGGGCGCGCTGCGGCTCCGACAGGCGACGTTCCAGGCTGGCGCCACTTGCTGTCAGCGTCAGCAGGCGCTGGCGGCGGTCCCGTGTGCCGGTTGCCTGGGCGATGAGGCCCTGATCCACAAGCTGGCCCAGCACCCGGCCCAGACTCTGCTTGGTGATGCGCAGGATTGCCAGCAATTCGGCCACGCTGATCCGGGGGTGCCGGCCAACAAAATGGATGACGCGATGATGCGCCCGGCCAAATCCGTGCTCGGCAAGAATGGCGTCGGCGTCTGAGGTGAAATCGCGATAGGCAAAGAACAGCAGTTCGATTCCGTGCCGCAGGTCCTCGTCCGCCGGCGGCAGGGGTGTCTCAGAAGGCAGATTATCAACGCTCATCGGGCCTCGGCAAAGAGTCGGGCAATTACGTCAGTTATATTGACATAACTTATGGGCAGACCTAATCCTATAGTGCAACCCGGGTGGCGGTAGGCAATGCCCCTTCCATCCCAACCCAAAACGAACAGGAACGTCCATGTCGGTGCTGCCCTTTGACGATCGCGACGGGTTCATCTGGTACAACGGCAAGCTCGTGCCCTGGCGCGATGCCAAGGTCCATGTGCTGACCCACGGCCTGCATTATGCCTCCTGCGTGTTCGAGGGCGAACGCGTCTATGGCGGCAACATCTTCAAGCTGACGGAGCACTCAACCCGGCTTGACCGCTCGGCCAAGCTGCTTGGCTATGAACTGCCCTACAGCGTCGCCGAGATCGACCGCGCCTGTCAGGAAACCATTGCGGCCAACAAGATCGTTGATGGCTATGTCCGCCCGGTCGCCTGGCGCGGCAGCGAGATGATGGGCGTCTCCGCCCAGTCCAGCCGCATCAATGTGGCGGTCGCCACCTGGGAATGGCCCAGCTATTTCTCGCCCGAAGCCAAGCTCAAGGGCCTGCGCCTGACCATCTCCGACTGGAAGCGTCCGGCCCCCGATACCGCCCCGACCGCGTCCAAGGCGGCGGGTCTTTACATGATCTGCACCCTCTCCAAGCACGCCGCCGAGAACGCGGGCTTTGACGATGCCCTGATGCTCGACTATCGCGGCCAGGTCGCGGAAGCCACTGGGGCAAATATCTTCTTTGTCCAGGACGGCAAGCTGCATACGCCCAAGCCCGACTGCTTCCTCGACGGCATCACCCGCCGTACCGTGATCGATCTGGCGCGCGCGCAGCAGATCGAGGTGGTGGAGCGGGCCATCATGCCGAACGAGCTTGAGGGCTTTGAACAGTCCTTCCTGACGGGCACGGCGGCCGAGGTCACACCGCTTGGCCAGATCGGCCCCTATAATTTCGTTGTGGGCGATATCACCAAGTCGCTCGCCGCCGCCTATGACAAGACGGTGCGCGCCAAGGCCTCCTGAGGCGCCAAGGCATGGGACGGGCGCGGCGCGGGGCTATTTCTGCCAGCGCGCCGCGGCCTCGTCGTCGGTGCCCTTGGCGTCGACCCAGGTTGACCCCTCTGGCCCCTCTTCCAGTTTCCAGAAGGGGGCACTGGTCTTAAGCCAGTCGATCAGGAACCAGCAGGCCTCAAAGGCGGCTGCCCGATGGGGCGAGGTGGCGATCACCAGCACGATGCGGTCGCCGGGCTCCAGCCGACCAAAACGATGGATGATCAGGGTTTCCGACAGCGGCCAGCGGGCGCGTGCCTCGGCCTCGATGCGGCCGAGTTCGCGTTCGGTCATGCCGGGATAATGTTCCAGCGTCATGGACGAGGCGCCCGCGCCCTCTGCCATGTCGCGCACCAGCCCCACAAAGCTGACCACGGCGCCGATATCATGCTGTCCGCCAACCAGGCGTTCCGTCTCGGCAGCGGTATCGAAATCTTCCCTTTGGACGCGGATCATCTCAGCCCCCCGTGACCGGCGGGAACAGGGCAACCTCGTCGCCGTCCCGCACCGGGTGGTCGAGGCCGACATGTTCCTGGTTCACCGCAACACGGACGCTGCCCCGCTCGGCCAGGGCGGCGGCATAGCCCGGCCCCCGGCTGGCCAGCCAGTCCACCAGCTGGTCAACGCGGACAATACCGGCCGGCAGGCTGAGGTCTTCTTCGGGAATACCGATGCGGGCGCGGATCCAGGCGAAGTAGAGCAGTTTCACGCAGGCGATCCTCTGGCATTGCCCCTCAACGGGGCCTTTGGCCGATCATAACCGATCACACCCGCCAATGCCTCCTGCCCGGGCAATCACAAGCTCGGCAATCTCGGCCACCGCATCCCGGCTGATGACGGGCAGATGGGCGGGCAGGGTGCCAGAGGCCAGGGCTTCCGGCCGGTCGGTGGCAATGGCCAGGATAGCGGGGTCCCCCGGTGCCAGCAGGGCCTTGCCCAATGTGGTGGCGTGCACCTCAAGCTTGGGGAACGGGTCGTGCTTGAAGCCCTCCACCAGCACCAGATCCACGCGCGCCATGCGGGACAGCAGGTCGGCCAGGCCCGGTTCCGGAGCATCGCGCAATTCATGCAGCAGGGCAAAGCGCTTGCCCGTTGCCAGCATCACCTCATGGGCACCGGCCTCGCGATGCTGCCAGGTGTCCTTGCCGGGCACATCCAGATCCACCGCATGGTGGGCGTGTTTCAGGGTCGACACCCTGAGGCCGCGTGCAGCGAGTTCCGGCAACAGCCGGGTCAGCAGGGTGGTCTTGCCGCTGCCGCTCCAACCCGCAAGACCAAAGATCCGCATGAGGAAGTGTGAGGCTTTCAGGAGCCGGGGGCGCCGGCGCCAACCGAAGGGGCCGGGACAGTGGCCGGGCTTTCGGCACGCATGTGGCGCAGGCCGGCACGGAGATAGTCAAAGCCGGTCACCAGGGTCAGCACGGCGGCAAGCCACAGGCCAATGGTCCCGATCAGGGGGGAGGGGATCAGGGCGGGCGTGGCCGTGTCGACCAGCAGGAAGCCCAGCGCCAGCATCTGCACCGTGGTTTTCCATTTGGCCAGACGGCTGACGGGCAGGCTGACCCGGACTTCGGCGAGGAATTCCCGCAGGCCCGAGACCAGCAGCTCGCGGCAGAGGATGACTACGGCCGCCAGCACGTGCAGCCCCTGGATATGCTTGAAGGCGACCAGCATGAGGATGGCCGCTGCAATCAGCAGCTTGTCCGCCACCGGATCAAGAAAACGCCCAAGTGCCGATTGCTGGTTCCACGAGCGGGCCAGCATGCCGTCAAAGAAATCGGTAATGCCCGCCGCCGCAAAGACTCCAAAGGCCACCCAGTTGGCCACCGGGAAGTCGAGATAGAAGGCGCCGACCATCGCAGGGATCATGGCAATCCGTGACATCGTGAGAATATTCGGCAGGCTGTTGAGCATTCGCGGTTATTTTCCGATTGACGCGACGATAGGGACGCGGACGTTCATGCATTCATTCTGTGACAGTATCATACGCATCACCCCTGTGGGTGGAAGTGATCGTAGATACGTTTGGCGACGGTTTCTGAAATTCCCTCCACCCGGGTCAGATCCGACATGCCGGCGTCGGCCACGCCCCGGGCCGACCCGAAATGGTTCAGCAGGGCGCGCTTGCGTGCCGGCCCGATGCCGGCCACGTCATCAAGCCCGGAGCGCAGGAAATCCTTGGCCCGCTTGGCCCGATGGGTGCCAATGGCAAAGCGGTGGGCCTCGTCACGCAGGCGCTGCAGGAAATAGAGGACCGGGCTCTTCTGCTCCAGGCTGAAGGGCGGCCGGTCGGTCATGAAGAAGCGCTCCCGGCCGGCATTGCGGTCCGGCCCCTTGGCAATGGCCACCAGGGGAACATCGGTGATGCCCGCCTCGTCCATCACCTGGCGGGCGACGTTGAGTTGGCCCTGGCCGCCGTCGATCACCACCAGATCCGGCCAGTGGCCGCTGCTGCGGGTGGGATCCTCCTCGGCCAGACGGGCAAAGCGGCGGGACAGCACCTCGCGCATCATGCCGAAGTCGTCTCCGGGTGTCAGGGTGGTGGAGCGGATGTTGAACTTGCGATAGCCGTTCTTGATCATGCCCTCGGGGCCGGCCACGATCATGGCGCCAATGGCATTGGTGCCCATGATGTGGCTGTTGTCATAGACCTCCACCCGGGCAGGGGCGGCGTCCAGCCCAAAGGCCTCGGCCACGCCCTCCAGCAGGCGTTCCTGGGTCGCACTTTCCGCCATCCGCCGGCCCAGGGCCTCGCGGGCATTGGTTTCCGCATGTTCGATCAGGGTCAGCTTGTCGCCCCGCTTTGGCACCTGCACATGAACCCGCCGGTTGGCCTTCAGTGACAGTGCCTCTTCCAGCAGTTCGGCCCCCTCCACCTCAACGCTGGTCAGCACCAGACGGGGCACCGGCTTGTCGTCATAGAACTGGGCGAGGAATGAGGCCAGCACCTCGGGGGTTTCCAGATTGCGGTCGTGGCGGGGAAAATAGGCGCGGTTCCCCCAGTTCTGCCCTGCCCGGAAGAAGAAGACCTGCACACAGGTCATGCCACCCTCGCGGTGGATCGCCACCACATCGGCCTCGTCCACGGCGGTGACATTGATGTCCTGATGGGCCTGGACCTGGGAAAGCGCGCGAATCCGGTCGCGCAGCACGGCGGCGCGCTCAAAGTCCAGATTCTGGCTGGCGTCCTCCATCAGGGAGGAGAGGCTGCGCTGCACGTCCTGGCTTTCACCCGACAGGAACGCGCGGGCCTGGCCCACCAGATGCTCATAGTCGTCCTGGCTGATCAGGCCAACACAGGGGGCGGCGCAGCGCTTGATCTGGAACAGCAGGCAGGGGCGGGTGCGGCTCTGGAAAACCGAATCGGTGCACGAGCGCAGCAGGAAGGCGCGCTGAAGCGTGTTCAGGGTGCGGTTGACCGCGCCTGCCGAGGCAAAGGGGCCAAAATAGTCGCCCGGTTCCGCCTGGGCGCCGCGGGTCTTTTCGATCCGCACCCAGGCACTGCGCCGTGACAGGGCGATGAACGGAAAACTCTTGTCGTCGCGCAGCAGCACATTGTAGCGCGGCTTCAGGCGCTTGATGAGATTGGCCTCAAGCAGCAGCGCCTCAACCTCGGTGTGGGTGGTCACCACTTCAAGGTTTACCGTCTCGCTCACCATGCGGGCGATCCGGTTCGACGGAAAGACGCCGTTGGCATAAGAGGCGACACGCTTCTTCAGGCTTTTGGCCTTGCCGACATAGAGCACCTCGCCCTTGGTATCGAGCATCCGGTAGACGCCGGGGCCGTTGGGCAGATGGCGCAGATGCGCCCGGATGGCGAGCCGGCCCTCGCGGGCGCCCACCACATCATGGGTTTCGTCGAGGCTCACCTCGACGTCGATGGTCTCGGTTGCGTCATCCTCCGGGTCGCCGGGAGCGTCGGTGACGGGGGAAGCATCCATGGCTGCGACGACACGCGCCTCATCGGGGGCGGGCTGTGCCGCCACCTCTGGCAGGGGATGGGAGGGGTCCTCAGGCTTGCGCGTCATGCCCGGATTGTGGCCTCCCGCCTCTGGCGGTCAACCATTGCATGGCCCTGGCGTGCGGCTCTGATCCCGGGATTCCAAGTATCCCCGTTTGCTGTGGAAAACTCTGTGCGTATGTGCGCCACAGGGCGGTGCGGGCCGCACAAAGCCTAAGGTCCGGCGTCATTGCCTAATATATAGGCAAAACAGTTAAGATATTGATTTTCATGGAGTTTATCGTGTGACATCTGATGCGGCATGTGCACTGGGAATAATTTTCAGCTTGACTCAGATATCCTGTAGAGCCCTGCCTCTACTGTGCACAACTTGCAACAGACGCAATAAGATTTCATCTCGGTGACAGTTCAAGGACTTAGCCGGGAGTCCTGCCACGTTGCACCTCAACCCCGACCGACAGGGCCTTGGCCAGGGCGCCCGGTTTTTCCACGCGGACCCGCACAAGGCTTATGCGCGGGTCATCAAGACAGAGGTCGGCAATGCGGTCCGCCAGGGTTTCCACCAGGTTGATGTGGCCTTGGTTCACCATGGCCTCGATGCGGGTGGCGATCTCGTCATAGCAGACCGTATTGGCATGGTCGTCGGCCAGTGGGCGTTCATCGACGACGAACATCTCCACATGCACACGAATGCGCTGCAGGCGGGTGCGTTCCTCGGGCCAGACCCCGATTGAAGCCTCGAGTTCGAGGGCATCGATGAACACTTTTCGCAGAGCGGGCGTCGCCGTGCGGCGTTGGCCGGCAAAGCTCTGGTCGTTCATCGCAGTCTCCTGGCCGCGCTGCCATGGGGTGCACAGGGCAAATCAGCGGCGGCGCACTCTCGCCCCGACGCTGCCCGGACGCAAGCCGCCGCCCTCAGCCCCGTGTGGGCCGCGCCCGATTGCCGCTGGGCTTGCCCTTGTATTGCCGGGTTCCGGCCTTGCCCGCAGAAGAGCGCCCACGCGGCAGGGGTGCGGCGGGTGCCGTCAGGCCGCTCTCCCTGCCGGTGCGCCCCAGCGGGTTGGCGCCAATTTCCAGTTCGACCGCCTCCAGCCGCTGGATCTCGTCGCGCAGGCGGGCCGCTTCCTCGAACTCAAGGTCGGCTGCGGCAGCGCGCATGCGCTTTTCCAGGTCGGCCAGATGCGTCTTGAGGTTGGAGCCGACGAGGTGGGTGTCGCCCGACACGCCCGTGTCGACCCGCACATGGTCGCCCTCGTAAACACTGTCGAGGATGTCGCCAATGGACTTGCGGATGCCTTCGGGCGTGATGCCATTGGCCTCGTTGAAGGCGCGCTGGCGGTTGCGGCGGCGCTCGGTCTCGTCGAGGGCGCGCTGCATGGAGTCGGTCATCTTGTCGGCATAAAGGATGACCCGGCCATCGATATTGCGCGCCGCCCGCCCGATGGTCTGCACCAGCGAGGTCTCGGACCGCAGGAAGCCTTCCTTGTCGGCGTCCAGAATGGCGACCAAAGCGCATTCCGGGATGTCCAACCCCTCGCGCAGCAGGTTGATCCCCACCAGCACGTCAAAGGCGCCCAGGCGCAGGTCGCGCAGGATCTCGATGCGCTCCAGCGTTTCGATGTCGGAGTGCATATAGCGCACCCGGATGCCGCTTTCGTGCATGTATTCCGTCAGGTCCTCGGCCATGCGCTTGGTCAGCACGGTCACCAGAGCGCGGTTGCCGGCCTTGGCGGCGGCCTTGCACTCGGCGATCAGGTCGTCCACCTGGGTGGCGATGGGGCGGATCTCGCACTCCGGGTCGATCAGGCCGGTTGGCCGGATGATCTGTTCCACAAAGACGCCGCCCGTCTGCTCCATCTCCCAGCGCCCCGGCGTGGCGGAGACAAAGACGCTTTGCGGCCGCATGGCATCCCATTCGGTAAATTTCAGAGGCCGGTTGTCCACGCACGACGGCAGGCGGAAGCCATATTCCGCCAGGGTGGATTTGCGCCGGTTATCGCCCCGCTCCATGCCGCCCAGCTGGCCGACGGTGACATGGCTCTCGTCCACGATCACCAGCGCCTCATCCGGCAGATATTCGAACAGGGTGGGTGGTGGTTCGCCGGGCGAGCGGCCCGTGAGGTAGCGGGAATAGTTCTCGATGCCGGCACACGAGCCGGTGGCTTCCATCATCTCCAGGTCAAAGGTGGTGCGCTGCTCCAGCCGCTCGGCCTCCAGCAGCTTGCCGGAATTGCGGAAGGCCTCCAGCTGGCGGGCCAGTTCCACCTTGATGCCCTTGGTCGCCTGCTGAAGGGTGGGCCGGGGGGTTACGTAATGGCTGTTGGCATAGATGCGGATGAATTCCAGCGCATCGGTCTTGGTGCCCGTCAGCGGGTCGAACTCGACGATCGCCTCCAGCTCGTCGCCAAACAGCGAGAAGCGCCAGGCGCGGTCTTCATAATGGGCGGGAAAGAGTTCCACCACATCGCCGCGCACCCGGAAGGTGCCGCGCTGGAAGGCAGCATCATTGCGCTTGTACTGCAGGGCCACCAGGTCGCGCACCAGCTGCGCCCGGTCCACGGGGTCGCCCACCTTCAGGTTCACGGTCATGGCGCTATAGGTCTCGACCGAGCCGATACCATAGATGCACGAGACGCTGGCCACGATGATCACATCATCGCGTTCCAGCAGGGCACGGGTGGCGGAATGGCGCATGCGGTCGATCTGCGCGTTGATCGAGGATTCCTTTTCCACATAGGTATCGGTGCGGGGCACATAGGCCTCCGGCTGGTAATAGTCGTAGTACGAGACGAAATATTCGACCGCATTGTTGGGGAAGAAGGCCTTCATCTCGCCATAGAGCTGGGCCGCCAGGGTCTTGTTGGGGGCCAGGATCAAGGCGGGCCGCTGGGTCCGCGAAATCACATGGGCCATGGTAAAGGTCTTGCCCGAGCCGGTGACGCCCAGCAGCACTTGGTTACGCTCGCCGGATTGTACCGCCGCCACCAGTTCCTCGATGGCCGCCGGCTGGTCGCCCGCAGGCTCGAACGGCGCTTCCAGGCTGAAGCGGATGCCGCCTTCGCTCTTGTCAGGGCGCACGGGCCGGTGCGGCACAAAGGCCGCCATTTCGGCCCCTGTCATCGGGGCGGCGGGGGAGGGCGCGGCGGGCGTGCTGGTCATGGCCGCATTATGGGCGCTTCCACACATGCCTTCCAGTCAGACCCCATAGACCCCCTCAGGGGCTGCTTTTCCGACATTTTCTGCCATAAGGAAGCAATAAAAAAGGCATAGGAAGAATCTTGTTGCACAGCGTCATTGTATTACCCAATATTATTCTCAGCATACGGATTATATGTATCCGGGATATATTTAACTCTTTGATGAGAGTGAAGTCATGAAGATAACGATCTCAGCAAGGCTTCTGGGTCTTGGGTTCATGGGCGGCCTGGCGGTAATACTGGCAGGCGTGATCGGACTGAACACCGCATCTGTGCTTGCTGAGATGGGTGAAAAAGCCGCGAACTTGTCGACTGCGCAATTCCACTTCATGACATGCGACATGAAACATGATGCAATTCGCGGAACTGTGGTCGCATCCATCCTTGCTGCCGTAACCAATGACCACGCCGCCCTGCCTGGCCTGCGCAAGACGTTCGAAGAAGACGCGGACGCCTTCCGGGACAATCTGGCCAAGGCGCGCGCGATCGAAATACCGGATGACGCCCATCAGGCGCTGTCCGCCATTGCACCGGAACTTGCAAATTACCTGCGTGCCTCTGACGAGATCATCGGGCTGGCGGCCAGCGATGCCGCCGCCGCCCAGGCCCGGTTTGGCGCATTTGATGCCGCCTTCCAGCGCCTGCAAGCCGCAAACGACAATGTTGCCAGGGTTCTCGACAAGGAAGTTGAGACGGCACAGGCCGATGCATTGGCCCATGATGCGTCGGCCAGAAATACCATCCTCGCCGGGATGGCCCTGTGCGTCGTGGTATTGCTGGCGGCAAGCTGGCTGGTGGCGCGCTCCATCAATCTGCCCATCGGCCGCATCCGCAATGCCATGGAACGGTTGAGCCGTGGCGACAAGGGTGTCGAGATTTCCGACACGCAAAGGACGGACGAGATTGGCCAGATGGCCGGCGCCGTTCTGGTATTCAAGGAGACCGCCATTGCGGCCGACCGCCTTGCCGCCGAAGCAGAGGCAGAGCGCAGCCGCGCCGCTGACGCAGAAGCCGCCCAGCGCGCGCTGGAAGAGCGCCGCCGCGTAGAGGCCGAAGCCGAGCAGGAAAGCCGCCGCCGGGCGCAGGAGGAGCGCACCCAGGCGCTTGTTACGCTGGGCCGCACCTTTGATACCCGCGTGCGTGCCCTGCTGGGCCAGGTGGATAGCGAAGCCAGCGCCCTCGACAGTGCCGCCCTTTCCATGAACGGCATTGCCAGCGAGACCAACCGTCAGGCTGGTGAGGTTTCCAGCGCGGCCCTGCAGGCGTCCACCAATGTGCAGGCCGTTGCCTCGGCAACCGAAGAACTGGCGTCGTCGGGCGGCGAAATTGCCCGCCAGGTGCTGTCATCTTCCCGCATGGCATCTGACGCCGTTACCGAGACGGACCGCACCAATGACACCATCGAAGGGCTGGCGGCCGAGGCAACCCGCATTGGCGACGTGGTAAAGCTGATCACCCGCATTGCCGCCCAGACCAATCTGCTGGCCCTCAACGCCACCATCGAGGCGGCGCGGGCGGGCGAGGCTGGCAAGGGCTTTGGCGTTGTCGCCTCCGAGGTCAAGAATCTCGCCACCCAGACCGCCAAGGCAACCGACGAGATTGCCGCCCAGATCCTGGGGATCCAGACCTCGACCACGGCGGCCGTTGATGCCATTCGGCGGATTTCGCGGACCATCACCGAGATCAGCAAGATCTCCACCTCGATTGCGGCGGCTGTTGAAGAGCAAAGCGCTGCCACGGCCGAGATCAGCCGCAATATTCAGCAGGTTGCCTCGGGCACCGGCCAGGTGAGCCGGTCCATCACCTCGGTCTCAAGCTCCGCCGGCGAATCGGTCCGCATGGCCCAGCTGGTCCAGGCGGCGTCGACAACGCTGAACGCGCAGTCGCGCAATCTGCAGGGCGAAATCGCCAGCTTCCTCGAGGCGCTGCGGGCCGCCTGATCCAGGCTTGGGGCTAAGAGGGGGCGTTCCCCTCTTAGCCGGGCAGGTGGTGCAGGTACTGGGCGACGAAATCGCAGTCCACCAGCCGCGCATAGGCATCAATCAGCTTCTGGGTGACGGGGCCTGGAATGCGCTGTTCGGCCACCGCCGCCCCGTTCACCCTGCGCACCGGGCAGATGCACAGGCTGGTGGAGGTCAGGAACGCCTCGTCGGCATTATAGGCATCGAACAGGTCGATATCGGCCTCGACAATCTCGATACCCTCGGCGCGCGCCAGATCGATCACCGTCTCGCGGCTGATGCCCGGCAGCACGAAATTGGCCTTGGGCGTAACCAGGGCGCCGTTCGACACAATAAAGAAATTGCTGCCCAGCCCTTCGGTCAGGTTGCCATTGTGGTCCAGCAGCACGGCCCAGCCATTGGGATCGCGCGCCTTTACCTCCTGGTCGGCGAGGATCAGGTTCAGGTAATTGTGGGTCTTGGCACGCGGGCTCATGGAATCGGGCGGCGTGCGGCGGATGGAGGGCACCGTCACGTCGATGCCGTCGCGGAACAGGGCCGCGCGCGAGGCATAAGGCAAGGGCGAGCATTCGATGATCATGGTGGGCGTGGTGCCCTTGTCGCCCGCCCATTTGTCGCCGCCGCGGCTCCAGCGCTGGCTGACCCAGAAATCCTCGTGCGGCCCCAGCAGATGGCGGTTGCGCTCGAACACGTCGATGGTGATGGCCTTCATGGTGGCCAGATCCATGTGCGGCTCGATCCGCAGATAGCGCAGGGTGCGCATGAAGCGCGCCAGATGCTCGTCCAGCTTGAAGATGCGCTGGTTGAAGGTGCGGGTCGTATCAAAGCCCGCATCACCCGACATGAACCCCGAATCCCGGAACGGAATCACCACCTGGCTCTCAGGCACGATCTGGCCATTGAAAAAGGCAACGCGTTCATTGGCGAGGGCAGTCATGGGCAGGCTCCTTGAAAGGTTCGCCAAATCTGCCAGTGCGCGAGGCACAGCGCCAGTGGTTGGCAGGCTTTTGGTTCGTGCGGAGACGCCGGCACGCAGGTGCTAGGGTTTTTCGGACTTTGAGAGCCGTTTAAGTGGAAATCTGAGCCTCGGTGATGGTGGATTCGACGCGCCGAAAAATGATTAGGGGGGTCAGGCCATAATCCTGATAGGGCCGACCGAGCATGGGCCTTACGAACGGCTCAATCCGTCCCAGAATCTCTGCGAAGGGGGTGTCGGCGAAGTGCCGAGACGCCTCATTTGCCTGTCGTCCGTCCGGCGTTTCGCTACCATTCAGGTTTTGCTCCGGTCGGGCGTCCAGGATCCCCAAGACAGCCCATTCGCCTACTATGGCCGTTCCATGTTTCAGGAACAGGTCGGCAGCAGAGCCAACGATCGCATCCTCACTCAAGGTCGACCACACCTTGTTTTCACTTTCCTGCACAATCAGGCGAGATTGTATTGCATGGGGCATTTCGCCAATCAAGTCCATAATGATGTCAAATTCGTTTAATTGAGCGGTTGAAATTTTAGCCTCTGGTTTTGATTTGTAGCTCTTCTTTCCATCATTTGCCGGCAAACCTAATCCTGATTTTAATAGACTGCGTAACTGCGGTTTTTCCCACATCTTTGTAAACAAACGCAGATCAATTATGCCTAAATTCCCTTTAAGAAGGACGAGTTGTCCAAACCGCGCGCCATCAATATCGCGGCAGATCAGATCATTACTTTCAAGATAATCTAGAAATGCGAGTGCGTTTGCCCAATAGGGATCATAGTCACGCTGCTCGCTCTTTGTGCCACCGGCTTCAGAGGACCCTTGGCCTGCATTAACGTTAGCGTTCCCGCCGCCCAGCAATGGCAAAGATGCCCCAAACCCGATGCCAAAATTCCAATTGTTTGATCGTGCTTTGCTCAGGCTTTCGGACACGCTTACCCGCGTAGGTATGCCAAGCTCGTCGAACTGCGAGAGAAAGGCGCCTATGCGTCTCTGGTCGCAATAGAGAAAGTCATAGACGGAACCGGTGGGGCGCGCGTCTGACGCCTTTTCCGATGCTTCGCTCAAGTTCATCGACATACCGATCCACGGCCTCCCTATCGCTTCGCGCGCGCTCAAGGACGTCGTTTGGATCCATGGCTTCAGCCGGGAGGCGGATCTCGCCCTCTTTTCTTGGGCTGGTGGAGCGCTTTGGTTTTTGAGAAGGGGCCATATCTGGATGCCTGTTATCTATATGGCCTGACTTTATAGCGGATCCAAATCGCCGTCACTGGGATATTAGTGTATCCAGAAGTGCGCTTCAAACGCAAAAATGGGAATGTAGGTGTTTAATTTCTTTCAAAAATTGTACATCGCCCGATATTTCTCGTCTTTTGCAAGGATCACGCCGCCCCAGGCTCTCCCCGCAGGCCCGACGCTGCCCGGCTGACGGCCTGGAAAGCCTCGGCGAAGCTGGGCAGGATCTCGGTGGGGATGCCCTCGGCGATTTCGCACAGAGCGTCTTCGGCCAGGTCATAGCGGGCGATGGCGCAGGCGTGGAGGACCTGGGAGACAAAGACCCCCAGCACGCACCAGCCGCCCCGGGCGGGGGGTGGCAGGCCGATCTGTTCGGCACCGGCGAGGGCGCGGATCAGGCGCCAGATTGCAGGCTCCGGGCCGTCCAGGGTGGGTGCCTCGCTGTCGCTGGGGTTCATGAAATAACCGTTGTCCTGTGGGGCCATGGCCAATCCGTCTGGGTGACTGCGGTTCTCCATCCAGGCGATTCGGGTGCTGCATACATTGACAGTGTACGAAGAGTGTTACCAAAGCCTCAATGTGGCGAGGATATTTCAACGCCCGGCGGGAAAGCGTGGTGTCCGACTTGAAGGGGGGCGGGGCAGGGGCTAGCGTGCCAGCGTCTTTCCTCTCCTGCGACTTCTGGTGCCGACATGGCCTTCATCGCCTCTTCGCTCGACCGTATCAAACCCTCGCCGACCATTGCGGTGACGACCCGCGCCCAGGAGCTCAAGGCCCAGGGCCGCGATGTCATCGCGCTGGGTGCCGGCGAACCTGATTTCGATACGCCCGACAACATCAAGGCGGCCGGCATTGCCGCGATCCAGCGCGGCGACACCAAATATACCGCCGTTGATGGCACCCCCGCCCTGAAGAAGGCGATTGCCGCCAAGTTCCTGCGCGAGAATGGCCTGACCTATGCGCCCGAGCAGGTCACCGTGGCCTCTGGCGGCAAGCAGATCATCTTCAACGCCATGCTGGCCACCCTCGACCCGGGTGACGAGGTGGTCATCCCCTCGCCTTATTGGGTGTCCTATCCCGATATCGTGCTGCTGGCCGGTGGCGTGCCGGTGATCGTGCCCACCAGCATGGAGACGAATTTCAAGGTCACGGCCGCAGCCCTTGAGGCGGCGATCACGCCGAGGACCAAGTGGGTGATCCTGAACTCGCCCTCCAACCCCTCGGGTGCGGCCTATAGCGAGGCCGAACTGCGCCCGCTGACGGACGTGCTGATGCGCCATCCTCATGTCTGGATCTTGACGGACGACATGTACGAGCATATCGTGTTCGATGGCTTCCGCTTTGTGACGCCGGCCCAGATCGAGCCGGGCCTCTACGCCCGCACCCTCACCATGAATGGCGTCTCCAAGGCCTATTCCATGACGGGCTGGCGCATTGGCTATGCCGCCGGCGCCGTGCCGCTGATCAAGGCCATTGCCAAGGTGCAGTCCCAGTCCACCTCCAACCCCTGCTCCATCAGCCAGGCCGCCGCCGTGGAAGCCCTGAACGGCCCGCAGGACTTCATCCCCGTGCGCGCCGAGGCCTTCCGCGAGCGCCGCGATCTGGTGGTGGCCATGCTCAACCAGGCGACAGGCATCACCTGTCCCAGCCCGGAGGGGGCGTTTTACGTCTATCCGTCGTGTGCCGGGACCATCGGCAAGAAGACGAAGGACGGCAAGGTCATAACCAATGACCTCGACTTCGTCTCGGCCCTGCTGGACGAGGAAGGTGTGGCCGTGGTCCATGGCGAGGCCTTTGGCCTCAGCCCCCATTTCCGCATTTCCTATGCCACCTCGACCGAGGAACTGACCAAGGCCTGCGAGCGCATCCAGCGCTTCTGCGCCAGCCTGAGCTGAGGTTGACGGCTGAGGCAGTGATCAGGCAGCGACATATGTATCGCCTGGGCGGGTATCGCGGCGGCCAAGCGGGCCGGAGTGTTGAACAATCCCTCTATTCTTCTAAGTATTGTTAACGGCACCACGCCGATTAACAAAATGATGAGGTGCAGATGGGAAATTCAACCCTGGCCATGGGTGGTAATTTAAAGGTTCACACTGGTCTGGACGAGGCGGCGCGCCATAAGGTGGCCACTGCCCTCGGTCCGGTGCTTGCGGATACGTTCGCGCTGTACCTGAAGACGCATACCTATCACTGGAACGTCACAGGGCCGCTGTTCCCGCAGCTGCACCCCATGTTTCAGGAGCAATACAACGCCCTCTGGATTTCGGTGGATGATCTGGCCGAGCGGATCCGGGCCCTGGGATTTCCGGCGCCAGGCGGCCTTGCCGCCCTTGGCAAGCTTTCCAGCCTTGGTGAACCCGCTGTTGCCCCCTCGGCAGAAGAGATGATCCGTGATCTGATGGAGGGGCACGAGGCGCTGGCCCGCGCCCTGCGGCCCGTGGCCGAGATTGCGGGCGAGGCTGGCGATATCGTGACCGAGGATCTGATGGTCCAGCGCATTGATGCCGCCGAGAAGACGGCCTGGATGCTCAGGGTCCAACTGGCCTGACACCCCCGCAAGGGCTGCCGGTGGCAAACCCGCCGGCGGCCGGATGGAGAGAGACAAGATGCTGATCAGGCGCGTACCCGGCTGGGCCCTTCCCGAAGCGGCGGCGACGCCTGAGGCCGTCTATCTGGACCGGCGTAATCTTCTGGGTGCCATGGGGCTGGGGGCGCTGGCCTTTGGGCTCGGTCTTGGCAGCGGCAGCCG
>CANCOY010000022.1 GCA_947379865.1 Acetobacteraceae bacterium | reverse complement strand
CACGCAATGCCTATCTGAGTAACGAGGAACGCGCGCAGGCCGCCCGCCTGCCAGCGGTTCTGCGCACCGCCGTACAGCGCCTGGAAGCCGGAGAGAGTGCTGCACAAGTCACGACAGAGGCCCGGACAGAGCTTGAGGCGGCAGGTTTTAACGCCGTGCAATATGTCGAGGTTCGCCATGCCGAGACGCTGGCACCGCTGACCCATCTTGATGCACCGGCGCGGGTTCTGGCGGCGGTCATGCTGGGCAAGACACGGCTGATCGACAACTGGCCCGCCCTGCCCTCAGCCACAGGCTGATCCAGCGCTCTGCGCGCCCGGGCGGGTTGCTACCCTCAGATCTCGATATGGTGCAAGGGCAGGCGGGCAGAACCCCAGACGAGCCATCCTGAGATGAGCCGGGCTGAGATGAGCCGCCCAACGATGAGCCGCTTACGGAGCAAGTGGCACTCAGGCCCGCCAGCCCGGGCGGCGCTTGCCAAGGAAGGCATCCAGCCCTTCCTTCGCCTCGTCCGTGGAGCGACGCTCGGCGATACGCTCGGCCGTCTCCTCAATAGTCTCCACATCGATCGGCTCGTGCGCCACGGCAAAAATCAGTTCCTTTGCCGCCGCAATTGCACCCGGCGCGCCCTGCCACAGGGCCTCCACCAGCCGGTCGCCGGCATGGCCAAGGGCACTGCCATCAGCCACAACCTCGTGCACCAGGCCCATGCGGCATGCCTCTGTCGCGGTGAAGCGCTCCCCCGTAAGGAAAAAGCGCCGCGCATTGCGCGCCCCGATCGCCTCGATCACATAAGGAGAGATCGTGGCCGGCACAATGCCGAGGTGCACTTCGGTAAAGGCAAAGACCGCACTCTCCACGGCCAACGCCATGTCACAGGCCGCAATCAACCCCACACCGGCGCCATAGGCCGGCCCCTGCACAAGGGCGATGGTGGGGATCGGCAGTTCGTTTAGGCGGTGCAGCATGTCGGCCAGGGCGCGGGCGTCTTCGAGATTGTCGTCATACGAATAGTCTGCGGCGGCACGCATCCACTCAAGGTCCGCCCCTGCTGAAAAGCTCTCCCCCTCGGCGCGCAGCAGCATGGCACGCAGACCATCCTCCTTTGCGATCTCGTCGAAGATGGTGCTGAGCCTGGCGATGATGTCGGCATTGACGGCATTGTGGCGACCCGGCCGGTTCAGGGTGACCACGGCCAGGCCTTCCGCCGAAAAATCGGCAAGGATGGGTGTCTCTTCGCTCATCTGTGCCTCACATGCCATGCCGTCCGCTCGCCCCTCATGAGCGAGATGCGCGCATATGGCCAACTGTAGAGGAAACACGAGGAATAGACATGGCAACACATGCGGTAATTGCCCACGCCAAGTGAGCCGCCCAAAAACCACCCATTGCTTCGCGATCAGGGATCAAGGTCCAAGGACCCGTATCACAGCTATGCGCGCCGGGCGGTCACCTCGATCTCGATGCGCATGGCGGGATCAATCAGGCCGGCGATCACTGTGGTGTTGGCGGGGCGCGCTTCGGCCATATAGGTGCCGACAATGGGGGCAACCACGGGAAAGTCGGCTGCATCCACCAGATAGATGCGAATGCGCACCACGTCGGCCAGGCTTGCCTCAGCCTGGGCGAGCGCGTGGGCGATGTTGGCAAAGCACTGGTGGGTCTGCCTGGCCACATCGGGCGCAATGCTCATGGTTCCATAGTCATAGCCGGTGGTGCCAGACACCATGATCCAGTCGCCATCCACAATGGCACGGGAATATCCGGCCAGGGCCTCGAAACTGGAACCCGATGAAATGCGTTTCACCATCACATAGCCTCCAGGGGGAAGGTTGGGGCCTGCTTGATCCCATCGCCGATCCTTGGCCTTATGGTTTCAAAGCGGGCCCGGCCAGGGCCATCATAATACCGTCGAGGAAGCCCATGACCACCATTCCCAGCCTTGCCGAGGTAGAGGCCCGCCTGACAGCCCCCGGCGCCCCGTTTGAAATGGAAGAGCATGAGATCAGGGGTGTGCGCCTGCGCACGTGGAAAAACGCACCACCAAACCTGCGCACCGTGTTCGAGGCCACGGCTGTGCATGGCCCCCTGCCCTTCATCATCTATGAAGACGAGCGGATGACCTATGCCGACCTGCATGCCCAGGTCCGCGTGCTGGCTCACCAGCTCTGGCATCACTATGGCGTGCGCAAGGGCGATCGGGTGGCCATTGCCATGCGCAATTTCCCGGAATGGCCTGTCGCCTTCTGGGCCACCGTGATCATCGGTGCGGTGGCAGTGCCGCTCAACGCCTGGTGGACTGGGCCTGAACTGGAATACGGCCTGTCGGATTCCGGCACCAAGGTCCTCTTTGCCGACCATGAGCGGGCCGCCCGTCTGGCGGAGCATCTGCCCGGGCTGAACCTTGCCGCGACCATCGTGGTGCGGGACGGCGGCGCGGTGGGCCATGGCCTGACACGCTTTGCCGACGTCCTTGCCGCAGCCCCGCCAGATGCCGCCATACCGGAGGTTGCCATCGACCCTGATGACGAGGCGACGATCTTCTACACCTCGGGCACCACGGGCAAACCCAAGGGGGCGCTGGGTACCCATCGCAACATGAACACCAATCTGGTCAGCCTTGGCTATTGCGTGGCCCGGGCCGAACTGCGCAAGGGCAATATTCCGCCATCCCTCTCGGGCGAGGTGCCGGAGAAGACCGGTGCCCTGCTCTCGGTCCCCTTCTTTCATGCGACCGGCTGTCATTCGGTGCTGGTGGCCAACAGTGCCGCCGGCAACAAGCTGGTCATCATGCACAAATGGGATCCTGAGCGTGCTATCGAACTGATCGAGCGCGAACAGCTGCGCTCCTTTGGTGGGGTGCCGGCCATGGTCTGGCAGGTGCTGGAAAGCCCGGCCTTTGCCAGCCATGATCTGTCGTCGATCAAGAGCATCGGCTATGGCGGCGCACCGGCAGCGCCGGAACTGGTGACCCGCATCCGCCAGGTCTTCCCCGATGTTACCTCCTCCAACGGTTATGGACTGACTGAAACCTCATCCGTTACCACGATGAACGCAGGCCCGGATTACCAGCGCAAGCCCGAAAGCGTGGGTCAGGCGGTGGCCATCTGCGACGTGAAAGTAGTGGATCCCCTTGGCAAGCCGGTGCCCGATGGGGAGATCGGTGAGCTGTGGATCAGGGGACCCAATGTCATCAAGGCCTATTGGAACAAGCCTGAGGCAACGGCCCAGACGATCACCGAGGGCTGGCTGCACTCGGGCGACCTTGCCCGCATCGATGAAGAAGGCTTTGTCTATATCGTCGACCGGGCCAAGGACATGGTCATCCGTGGCGGCGAGAACGTCTATTCGGTCGAGGTGGAGGATGCGCTCTATAGCCATCCAGCCATCATGGACGCGGCGGTCATCGGCCTGCCCCACCGGGTGCTGGGCGAGGAAGTGGGGGCCGTGGTGCAGGTGAAGCCCGGCATGCACGTAACCGAAGCCGAACTGCAGGCGCATTGCCGCGCCCGCATCGCCAGCTTCAAGGTGCCGGTACGGATCGATATCCGGGCAGAGCCTTTACCCCGCAATGCCAACGGCAAGATCATGAAGCGGGAACTGAAACAGGAACTGGGCATCGCGTGATCGCGCCTGGTACCCATGGCTGGAGTAGAATTGAAGCATGACTGACAGGGATGGGACGGCACTCGCCAGGGCCATGGCGGCCGAGGCGTCACAGGGCGCAAAGGCGCTGCGGCTTGGGGACAATGTGCCCAATGTCGAGGCACTGACATGCGATTGGCTGACCGACGTGGTCTGCCGCAATATCCCGTCTGCGGAGGTCATGGGGTTTTCCGTGGCGGCTGTGAGTGAAGGCACGCACGATCGCCACCGGATCACGCTGCAGTATAATCCGGCAGGTGTCGCCGCCAGCCTGCCGGCAACGCTCTTTACCAAGACGCTGCCGACCTACAAGAAGCGCACCATGTCGGGCATCGTCGCCCTGAGGGAATCCTATTTCTACAACACGATCCGGCCGCTGGTAGAGATCGAGGCACCCCGCTGCTATGCCTCGACCGTCTCGCCCGAGACCTATGCCACCATTCATGCCATGGAAGATCTTGTTGTAACCAAGGGCGCCCGTTTTGCCGATTATCGCTTCCTTGTGAGCCGCGAAATGGCGGAGGATATGGTGGGGCTTCTGGCCAGTCTGCATGCCCGCTTTCTGGCCGACGGGCAGCGTGTGCCGCATGAGCGCTCGATTCCCTCCTTCGCCCTGCAATTCAACGCCTTTGGCAAGATGGCCAATCTGGCGAAATATACCGAGGTCGGCCTGTTGGATGCCGGGTCACGTGTGCCCGATCGCCTGCTGCGTGCCGTCGACAGGATCTGGCCCGCCACCCTGCAGTCGCTCGACCTGCATCGCGGGGCAACACGGACCATCATTCATTCCGATGTCCATATCGGGAACTGGTATCAGACCGGCAGCGGCACCATGGGGCTGACAGACTGGCAGATGATGGGCATCGGCCATTGGGCGCGCGACCTGTCCTATACGCTGGCCACAGCGCTGCTGCCGGAGGACCGCCGGAAGTGGGAAAAGGATCTTGTGGCACTCTATGCCGACCGCCTGTCCGAACGGTCCGGCACGGCTGTATCCTTTGCCGAGGCCTGGCAGGCCTATCGTCATCAGATGTTGCCGGCACTGGCCATGTGGACCATCACCCTGCGCCACGACGAGGCCCTGCCCGACATGCAGCCAGAGGACATGTCCCTTGCCATGATCGAGCGGATCGCCGCCGCTATGGACGACCTTGAGACACTGGCGCTGTTTGACGCCTGACGCGGCCCCTTGGCGGGGCCTGTTGCCGCTATGGAACGGACGTGCGGCTTGCAAGCCGTCGCCGTCCATGCCCACTCTGCGCCCATGATCTCAGACCTTCCCTCTCTTCGCCTTCAGCCCGGCCGTGACAAGCGCGTCGCCCTTGGGCACCCCTGGGCCTTTTCCAACGAACTGGCCATCGACGCATCGGCAAAGGCCTTGCCGCCCGGCAGCCTCGTCCGCCTGCTGAGGACCGACGGCAAGGTCTTTGGCACGGCGATGTTCAACATGAATTCGCTGATTGCGGCGCGCCTGCTCTGCCGCGACGAGCGCCCCATCGACGAGACATTCTTTGAAACGCGCCTGCGCGCCGCCCTCTCCTTGCGGGAAAAGCTGTTCCCCACCCCCCACTATCGCCTTGTCCACGCCGAGGCCGATGGCCTGCCCGGCCTTGTGATCGACCGCTATGGCGATGTTCTGGTGGTGCAGGTGAACACGGCGGGCATGGAGCGCCTGCAGCCTCTCTGGCTGGCCGCCCTCGACGAGGTTCTGGCGCCGAGGACCGTGATCCTGCGCAATGATTCCTCCATCCGTACACTCGAAGGTCTGCCCCTTGAGGTGACCATCGCCAAGGGTACGGCGGCCGATACGGTAACCCTTCAGGAAAATGGCACGACTTTCGTTGCCGAGCCCCTGGGCGGACAGAAAACCGGCTTTTTCTTTGATCTTGGCCCGGCGCGCCACTTCATGGCCCTGCTTGCCCGTGGCGGCACCATGCTCGACATGTACTGCCACACCGGCGCCTTTGGCGTGCAGGCGGCGGTCGCCGGGGCGACCCATGTGACTGCCATCGACCGGTCTGACAGCGCCATCACTTTGGCCAGGGCCAGTGCCGAGGCCAATGGCGTGACCGGCCGGATGACCTTTGCCAGCGATGACGCCTTCACGCGCCTTGAGGCCCTGGCGGCCGAGAACGCACGCTTTGATGTGGTGGTGGTGGACCCGCCCAGCTTTGTGAAGCGGGCCAAGGAATTGGCCTCAGGTATCAAAGGCTATCGCAAGCTGGCGCGGCTGGCAGCACCCCTGGTCTCGCGTGGGGGCTTCCTGTTCATCGCCTCCTGCTCCCATCACGTGCCGGTAGAGGGCTTTGCCGATGAAGTGCGCCGGGGCCTTCAGGCCGCCGGGCGTGAAGGCCGCATCATCGCCACAGGCGGTGCGGGGCCTGATCACCCAACCCACCCCTGGCTGCCCGAATCCGCCTATCTGAAATGGCAGGTCATTGCTTTGAATTGAAGTCGGACGAGTCAAACGACGGCCCGGGCTGGTCAATCGGATCAACCACCATGCGTGCTGAGGGTACCGCCCGGGCCAGACGCTTCAACGGGACCCGTTTCCAGGGTTCGGCCAGAGGGCCCGCCTGCTGGCTTCCCGAAGGCAGGACCCGCAGCCGTTCCCCCCGGGGCGGATGGGCTGGATTGGCATCGGCAGCTTCCCCACCATTGGTGGGGGGCGGAACCTCTGGCGCCAGGATCCCGAATTTCGGCCCGGGCGCCTCAAACACTGGAAAATCCACCACAGAGGAACGAAGTGTCGCCCCCCTTGCTGGGGCGACCAAGGCGGGAGTGCGTCCCTTCAGATGGCCAGCAGCCGCAATCAGGGCCTCGGGCGCGTGAACATCGGCAAGGCTCAATTGAACCTCCCCGATCAGCGCCATCCGCCGCGCCACAAGATCGCCACCTTCCTCAGCCAGTAATTCCCTCTCCAGCCGGCTGACCAGGGCGCCCAGTTCGAAGCCTTCACCCGGCGTCAGGTGGCGGGCCCGGTCCAACCAGCGGATAATGGTCTCGCGGAAAACCTGAAACAGTTCCTGCGGCGCGATTTCGCCCTCTGTGCCCATGGGACTACCCTCCAACGAGGCCTCGACAGGGAAGGCCGGCTGGGGTTAAGGATCACAGGTGTCGGTTAATTTTCTCCTTCAGACGCGCTTCATCGTGCTCCTTGGTCTGATGCTTGGCGCCTTTGGCCAGTCAGGGCTGGCACGGGCGGCCGACGTGGACCTCAATCTGGTCCTTGCGGTGGACAGTTCGACCAGCGTCAACGAGCGTAACTACACCCTTCAGATTGCCGGCCTCTCCGCCGCCTTTGCCGATCCCCGTTTGCTGGCCGCCATTGCCCATGGATCCCACCAGGCCATTGCCGTTGCTGTGCTGGAATGGGCTGCCTATGACGCAACTGCAGTCAGTGTGGACTGGCATGTCATCCGCAGTGAAGGCGACGCCATCGATTTCGCCCAGACCCTGGCAACAGCACCCCGCCGTGTCTCTGGTGGGGTCACCTCGCTGTCGGGTGCCATGGACAGCGGCCGGGCCCTGCTCGCTCGTGCGCCTGTCTCGGCAGAGCGAGAGATCATCGACATCGCGGGCGACGGTCGTAACTCAGATGGGCGCCCGGTGATCGAGGCCCGCGATGAGGCAGTGGCGGCAGGCATTGTCATCAACGGCCTTGCCATTGCTTCCGACGTGCCGGACCTGCCGGCCTATTACCGCGAAAAGGTCATCGGCGGCCCAGGCTCATTCGCCATGGAAGTTGCCGACTACAAGGGCTTTGCCGCCGGGATACTGGCCAAGCTGCTGCGTGAAATTGATGGCAGCTTCCTTGGAACCGATAGCGCCCCAATCCGCCATCTTGCCAGCAAGGAGTAGGCTGCCATGTGGCATTGCCGGGTTGTCGCGGCGCTGGTGGGCGTGTTGGCATGCATGAACCCCGGCCCGGTCGAGGCCGAGGCTGCCACCGTCGATGTGGCCCTGGTGCTTGCCATCGACTCCTCGTCATCGGTGTCGGCTGACGAATTCTATCTGCAGACACAGGGCCTTGCCGCAGCCTTTGCCGACCCTGAGGTCGAGGCCGCCATCAGCCGTGGCCCCCGGGGCGCCGTTGCGGTTGCCATTGTTGAATGGGCCAATCCGGACCGTCAGGTGGCAAACCTGGTTTGGACCACTGTGCGCGCCGCTGATCTGCCAGCACTCTCGGCAGAACTGGCCGACCTGCCCCGCCTGATCGATGGCGGCGGCACGGGCCTTGGCGCCGGTCTGCTTGCCGCAGCCGCGATGTTCGCCGAGGCTCCACCCGCCACACGCCGCGTCATTGATGTCTCCGGAGATGGGCGTACGAGCGCCGGTCCTGCAGCGGCAGCGGCGCGGGACGCAGCGGTTGCAGCCGGCATCACCGTGAACGGCCTTGCCATCGTGAACGAGGAGCCCGACCTTGAGGCCTTCTATCGCGACAATGTGAAGGGTGGCCCCGACGCCTTCGTTATTCGCGCCAGGGACTATGAGGATTTCACGCGCGCCATCCGGGCCAAGCTTCTGCGCGAACTCGAAAGCTCTCCCTTGCTGTCAGACCACTCTGGCACGCTACACTCTGTCTCAAGGGCGCTGCAGGATGGGGCCAATTCCTATCAGGCAACAGATGGAACCTGATCGCTGACAATTAGGGCAAGCACATGAACGTCCTTGTAATCATGAATGACCTGATTTCCCCTGCGGGACTGGTGGGTGATGCCATCATCGAGGCGGGCGGTTTCTTTGATGTGGTGGCCCCCCTCACCGGCTATTCAAGCAGCCGCCCCCTTGGCGGCACCCCTATGCCACAGGGCACCAGTCATGATGCCCTTGTGGTGCTGGGCGGGCCGATGAGTGCCAATGACGACGCGAACCATCCCTGGATACCCGGCGTGATCGACCTGATCCGCGCCTATGGTGAGGCGGATCGGCCAGTGCTGGGCATCTGCCTTGGCGCCCAGTTGATTGCCAGGGCCTTTGGCGGCCGGGTGCGCAAGGCAGCCGACGTCGAGATCGGCTTCGTGTCCATCCGCATGACGCCGGCAGGGGTGAACGATCCCGTGCTGGCAGGTCTGGCACCCGAGCAGCACCTGATGCAGTGGCATGAGGATACCATCGACCTTCCCGACGGCGCCGACCTGCTGTTCACCGGCGACTTCACGCCGACCCAGGCCTTCAGGGTTGGCACGGCCACCTATGGTTTCCAGTTTCACCCTGAAACGACACCTGATATCGCGCGCGGTTGGGTTCGGACCTGGGGTGACCGGGCCGTTGCCCGGGAGGCCGGGTTCTTTGAGCGCTTCGAGGACGAATTGCGCCGCCATCAGGCCGCGCAGGCGCGCTTTACCCGCAGTGTCACACAGCGCTGGCTGGCCCTGGCAGGGCGCTGAACAACACAGCCCGCTGAAATGAAAATGCCGCCCCGGTTTCCCGGGGCGGCATGATCTGTTGCAACCGCTGGAGCGGTTATCGGCGGCCTTAGTGGCCGCGATAGGGCTTGCCATCGTCTGGCACGATCACCCGGTTGCGGCGCGGGAAGACAACTTCCAGCGCTGCAATCAGGGCCGGCAGCAGGGTAACGGCGCCAATCATGTTGATCATGAACATGAAGGTAAGCAGCAGGCCCATATCGGCCTGGAACTTCAGCGCCGAGAAGCTCCAGGTGGAGACGCCAACCGCAAGCGTGAAGCCAGTGAACATGGTGGCCGAGCCGACGTCCTTCAGGGCCTGGAGATAGGCCTCATAGGCACTGCGGCCGGCAGCCATGTAGCGCTGGATCCGGTTGTACTCGTAGATGCCATAGTCAACGCCAATACCCACGGCGATGGCCAGCACCGGCAGGGTCGAAATCTTCAGACCAATGCCCGCAAGCGTCAGGAACATGTTGCCGATTATGGTCGACAGCAGCAGCGGCAGCACACAGCACAAAGATCCGCGCCACTCGCGATAGGTCAGCAGCACCAGCGTGATCACCACCGCATAGACGTAGAGCAGCATGGGGATCTCGGACGCCTTCACCACCTCGTTGGTGGCCGCAACAATGCCGACATTGCCCATGGCAAGACGGATCGTGACACCCGGCACCTGGTTCTCAGGCATCGACCGGAACGCCTTCACCGCCGCAACGGCGCGGCTGACGGTCTCGGCCTTGGTGTCCTTGGTGAAGATCATCAGCGGCAGCAGCGTGCACTTCTGGTTCAGAAGGCCCGATGATGTCTCGACGATGCCCACCGACTGGGACAGCACGTGGGAGTCACGCGGCAGCGCACGCCACTTCAGATTGCCTTCGCGCCACAGGGCCGTGATGTTCTTGGAAACCAGCGGCAGACCAACCGCCGTCTGGACCCCCTCGACATTGGCCATGTGCCACTGGAAGCGGTCGATCATGCTCATCACGGCATAATCGATACAGGCGCCCTCTGGCGTTTCGATCACGGTGGTCAGCACGTTCAGGCCAAGGTTGAAGTTATCAACGATGTACTCGCTGTCCATGTTGTAGGCGCTGTTGGCCTTCAACTCGGCTGCGCCGGCCTTCTGCACGTCACCGATCTGGATGCCCCGATAGGCATTGGTCGCCAGGGTCTGGAAGAAGCCCTTGGGATTTTCCACCGCAAAGGGTTCAAGGACCTTGGCACCGTGGGAGATGTAGGAGCCGAAGATGCCAAGGACGATGCAGAAGCCGATCATCTTGAACGAATTACGGGGCGAGGCGATCTGGGCGATATAGGGCCAGAACCGCTCGCGGCTTGCCATGGCCTCCTGCACCTTGCGGGCGTATTCGCCCGACGGGGCGAGGAACGAGGCAAGCAGCGGCAGCATCACAAGGTTCGAGACGATCTTGAGACCGACGCCGATGGAGGCGGTGATGGCCAGCTCGCGGATCATGCCGATGGGAATGATGTAGAGCGTGCCGAAGCCCGCCAGACACGTCGCCAGCGCCACCATGCCCGGCAGCAGCAGGAAGCTGAAGGTCAGGCGCGCGGCCTCTTCCTTGGTGCGTCCTGCCGCGATTTCGGCGCCGATCATGTTCAGCTGCTGCACACCATGGGAAACGCCAATGGCGAACACCAGGAACGGCACCAGGATGGCGAGCGGGTCAAGGCCAAAGCCCAGAATGTTGAGCAAGCCGAATTGCCAGATCAGCGAGCAGAGCGACGAGGACAGCGTCACGATCGTCAGCGTCACCGAGCGGCAATAGAGGTAGACCATCAGCACCGTCAGGAAGAAGGCGACGATGAAGAATTCAACCACCGAGCGGGCGCCGTCGGCGATGTCGCCAACCAGCTTGGCAAAGCCGATGATCCGGACAGAGATGGTGTCGGAATTATACTTTTCGCGCAGGTTGCTCTCCAGCAGCTTGGCGACCTTGAAATAGTCGAGCCGGGCGCTGGGGTCGAGCTTGTCGGGTGCATTGGGGTCCACGTCCTGCAGATCAGCCGTGATCATGGCCGCTGAGAAATCATTGGACACAAGGCGGCCGCGCAGGTTGGCCTTGATCGAATTGGAGCGCACCAGCTCCATCTTGGCCTGGGTCTTCTCGAGCGAATCGTCTGTCGCCTTGAAGTTGCCGGGGATCACGTCACCCGACGCAATGCCGTCTTCGGTGATCTGGAAGAAGCGGGTGTTGCCGGTCCAGAGCGAGGTCACCGTGCCGCGCGAAACACCGGGGATGAAGAAGAGATCGTCCGTCGCGTCCTTGAGCTTGACGAGGAACTCGGGCGTGAAGATATAGCCCGGCGTTCCATCAGCCTTCGGCTTGGACTGCAGCACGATCAGGATGCGGTTGCCGCCGGCAAACTGGCTTTCCTGATATTGCTCAAAAGTCTCGATGTACTCGTGACCGATCGGCAGCATCTTCTGGAAGCCGGCATCGAGGTGCAGCTTCGAGGCATAGAAGCCCATCACGAGCGTGAGCCCAAACAGGAATGCCAGGATGTAGACCCGCAGGCTGAAGACGATGGTCTCAACCTTCATCATGAAGGCTGAACGTTGCTCTGCTATCTGCATTTTGGACGCCTCTCCCCGAAGGCAGCGCCCTCTGCCGGGCGCCATTGCGTTAACTGGTAACCCCATGTGCGCTGCGGATCAAGCGGCAGCGCGTCGCATGGGCCAGAGGGATCAGTCCCACAGGACTGGAAAACCGCCTTCCCAAACAAAAACGGCGCTGCCCGGGGGCAGCGCCGTTCGTTGCGCAATCTGCGTCAGGCCAGGCCTGACGCATCAATCCTTGGGTCAGTGACCGTGGATCGGGGTCGGCGGCGGCGCCGTCTCGCTGACCTTGCGCGGGAAGACCGCTTCAAGGGCCGCGATCAGCGCCGGCAGCAGGGTGACGGCACCGATCATGTTCACGACAAACATGAAGGTGAGCAGCAGACCCATGTCCGCCTGGAACTTCAGCGCCGAGAAGCTCCAGGTAGAGACACCAACCGCAAGCGTGAAGCCAGTGAACATGGTGGCCGAGCCAACGTCGTTGAGAGCCTGCAGATAGGCCTCGTGGGCGTTGCGGCCGGCAGCCATGTAGCGCTGGATCCGGTTGTACTCGTAGATGCCATAGTCAACGCCGATACCCACAGCGATGGCCAGCACCGGCAGGGTCGAAATCTTCAGACCAATGCCCGCGAGCGTCAGGAACATGTTGCCGATGATCGTCGACAGCAGCAGCGGCAGCACACAGCACAAAGACCCGCGCCACTCGCGATAGGTCAGCAGCACCAGGGACATGACCACGGCATAGACGTAGAGCAGCATCGGGATCTCGGCGGCTGCCACAACCTCGTTGGTGGCCGCCGTGATGCCCACATTGCCCGTCGCCAGACGGATGCTGACACCCGGGACCTGGTTGACAGGCTCTGCACGGAACTCCTTCACGGCATCCACCACGCGCCTGACGGTCGCTGCCATGGTGTCGGTCGTGTAGATGTTCAGCGGCAGCACCGTGCACTTCTCGTTCAGCATGCCGGAGTCAGGCTGGATCTGGCCAACCGACTGGGCGATGACCGCCGAGTTGCGCGGCAGGGAATGCCACTTGAGATTGCCCTCGCGGAACAGAACGCCCAGCTGCTTTGCCATGATCGGCAGACCAACCGACGACTGCACGCCCTCGATATTTGCCATCCGCCACTGGAAACGGTCCAGCAGGCCCATGACCGGGTAATCGACGCAGGCGCCTTCGGGCACCTCCACGATGACCGTGATCACGTTGAGGCCCAGGTCGAAGTTCCGCGTGATGTAGCTGGCATCAAGGTTATAGCGGCTGTAGGGCCGCAGTTCTGCGGCACCGGCATGCACGTCGCCGATCTGAATGCCGCGCGAGATGTTGTTCAGGATATTGGCGACAACGCCCTCTGGCTCGCCATCCCAACCGCGGTGCACAAAGTTCGCCGCCGGCTTGAAGCCATGTGAGAGGAATGAGCCAAACGCACCCAGTACAAGGCAGACAGCGATCATGATGAACGCATTGCGGGGCAGTGCGATCTTGGCCACATAGGGCCAGTACCGCTCGCGGCTTGCCATGGACTTCTGCACGCGTGCCGCATATTCGCGGGTTGGCGCCACATAGGAGACCAGCAGCGGCAGCATGATCAGGTTGGAGATGATCTTGAGCGAAATGCCGACCGAGGCGGTAACGGCCAGCTCGCGGATCATCTGGATCGGGATGATGTAGAGGGTGGCGAAACCAGCCAGGCAGGTGGACAGCGCCACGACACCCGGCACCAGAAGGAACGTGAAGGTGTCACGCGCCGCCTGCTCCTTGGTCTTGCCGGCGGCAATTTCAGCGCCGGCCATATTGACCTGCTGCACGCCGTGGGACACGCCGATGGCAAACACCAGGAAGGGAACCAGCACCGCCAGCGGATCAAGGCCGTAGCCAAGCAGGTGCAGGAAGCCGAATTGCCAGATCAGCGAGCACAGTGACGAAGATACCGTCACCGCTGTCAGGATCCACGAGCGGCAGTAGATGTAGAGGCACAGCACGGTAAGCAGGAAGGCCACCGCGAAGAACTTGAACACAGACTTGGCGCCATCGGCGATGTCGCCGATCAGCTTGGAGAAGCCGATGATCTTCACATCGATCTTGTCCGAGGCATATTTGCCGCGGATGCCATCCTCCAGCAGCTTGGCGACCTTGAAGTAGTCAAGGCGCTCACGCGTGGTGGGATCGATATCCTGAAGGTCGGCGATGATCATGGCCGAACGCAAGTCATTGGAAACCAGACGGCCCACGAGATTGGCCTTGCCCGCATTGGTGCGCAGCAGGCCCATGTCGTCGAGCGGGTTGGTCGCGGGAACCACGTCGCCAGAGGCGATGCCGTCTTCGTTGATCTGGAAGAAGCGCGTGTTCGGGGTCCAGATGGACGTCACGCTGCCGCGATCGACACCCGGAATGAAGAACACGTCGTTCGTGGCATCCTTCAGGGTGTTGAGGAATTCAGGGTTATAGATGTCGCCCTGCTTCTTGCCGTTGGCAAGCACACACTCGTCCTTGGCATTGCCTTCCTTGGCAATGTTGACGCGGGTGGTCTTGTCGATGCCGCAATCAAGCGAGAGCACCACGATGACACGGTTGGCGCCGGCAAAGCGGCCCTCGGCATATTGCTGGAAGGTCTTGATGTACTCGTGACCGATGGGCAGCATCTTGGTGAAGCCGGCATCCATGCGGAGCTGGGCGGCATTGAACGCCATGACCACCGTGAGCACGGCGAGCACCGCGAGGATATAGGCCCGGAAACGGAAAACGACCGTTTCCACTTTCGCCATCCCCGGCGAGCGTTGATCGGAAATCTGCATAACCTACGCCTCTCCCTCGCGGCAAACAGTCCCGCGTTGATGTTCCACTCTGTGTTCTGAACCCGCCTGTTGCCCGACGGTTTAAAGGATTTGCCAGGGACTCGATGCCCCAGACTGGATTTCGATGCTGGTCCAATGACCAGCACAACAGGGCGGCAAACTTAGCCAGTCTGACGCCCGCGTCAACATTCCGGGGCGAGGGATACAACCAAATTGTCGACCAAAACGCGTGCAGCGGTCAGGATGGACCGCAGGGCCGACCGAATGCATCGACCTCCACACCCTCAACCTGATAACGGGGGACGGCCGGCCCACAGGGGCCAAGGCGGATACCAACCGCGCCAGCGGGCCGTGTTGTCGTTACCGTATAGGGACGGGGCGGCGCTTTTTCTGCTGGTCGCAGGGGCTTGAGGGGCGGCGGCGCCGGCCTTGCAGCCGTTCGCGGCTTATAGGCCCCCATGACTGGCGCGGCATTCTGCCGCTCTGGCTTCATGATCTCCCCCGGCAGCAGGATGTCGCGGGGTTTTTTCGGCTCTGGCCGCTTTGCCACCTCGACTTCTGCCAGCGGCGGCAGGGCGGAAGACGACAGTTCATAAGCCTGGGCGGGTGCGGGCGGCGGCGTCAGGCCCGGATCCATCGCCACGGGGGCAGGCTCTGGCAAAGCGGCACCTCCCTGTTCAGGCAAAGGGGCCGCCGCTTCTGCTGTCGGGACGACGTCAGGCAGGGATCCCGGGGGCAGCCGCATGACCACCTCAGCCGGCGGCAGGGGCGCCAGCACGCAGGGCGGGGTGCCACAGGCCGCCTCAGTCTGGGGCGAGGGCTGGAGCAGGGCTGTGACCGCAAGACCCGAGATACTGGCGAGCAATGCAGCCCCTGCCAGGCCCAGCAGAACCCTGTGCCAAGGCCATGTTCTGGCCGGCCTGTCGGTTCGCAAAGGCGCGTCGTAGGGGTCTGCCATCCTCTCCCTCATGGGCATGCTCGGAGAGTGCCCGACGGGGGGCGGCGCGGCAACCGTGTCGCCCCGCCCCCCTCAGTTCATCAAGCCGTTTCAGCCAAGATGGATCCATGCCGACTTGGTCTGGGTATATCCCAGCAGGCTCTCGAAGCACTTGTCGCGCCCCTGCCCGGACTGCTTGTAGCCACCAAAGGGCTGGGTCATGTCGCCATGATCAAAGCAGTTGACCCAGATCACGCCTGCCTCAAGGTCGCGGACCGCCCGATGGGCTGTCGCCAGGTCACGCGTCCAGACGGCGGCCGCCAGCCCATAGATCGAGTCATTGGCGATGCGGATGGCATCATCAATGCCGTTGACGGGGATCACGCTGGCAACCGGCCCGAAGATTTCTTCCTGGGCGATGGTCATGGAATTCTTCACCCGGCTGAACAGGGCCGGATTGACGAACGACCCCTTGCCAAGATTCCCCGGCACATCGCCACCAAATTCCAGCCGCGCCCCTTCGGCCTGACCCTTCTTCACATAGCCCAGCACGCGCTTTTGCTGCTGCGCCGTCACCAGGGGACCCATGTTGGTGCCGGGGTCCAGCGGGTTGCCGGGCCGATAGGCTTGCCTGCCCTTTTCGATGAAGCGGTGCACGAAATCGTCATGCAGCTTCTTGTCCACCAGCAGGCGCGACCCCGCGTTACACACCTCGCCCATGTTGCCGAAAATGCCGTTGATGGCGTAGGTGACGGCGGTATCCAGATCCTCCAGATCGGCAAGGAAGATCTGCGGGGTCTTGCCTCCACATTCGAGGCTGACCCGCTTCATGTTGGACTGGCCGGCATAGACCAGCATCATCTTGCCCACCTCGGTCGAACCGGTGAAGGCGATCTTGTTCACGTCGGGGTGCAGGCCAAGGGCCCGGCCTGCGGTCTCGCCCAGGCCATTGACCACGTTGAACACACCCGGCGGGCCGCCGGCCTCGGCGAACAGCTGGGCCATCAGCAGGCCGGACAGGGGCGACTGTTCTGCAGGCTTCAGGACGACGGTGTTACCGGCTGCCAGCGCTGGCGCCACCTTCCATGACGACATGAGAAGCGGATAGTTCCACGGCACCACACAGCCCACCACGCCCAGGGGCTCGCGCAGGATATAGTGAAAGGCAGCCGTATCCGTTGCGGTAACGGCGCCCTCGATCTTGTCGATGGCCTCGGCGAAATAACGGAACGTCATCACCGCCTGGGGGATGTCGATGTTCAGCATGTCAGAGATCGGCTTGCCCATGCACAGGGTATCGAGCAGGGCAAAGCTTTCGGCATTGGCCTCGATCAGGTCGGCAAAGCGGCTGATGATGGCGGCCCGGTCGCGCGGGGCCATCCGGCTCCAGACGCGGGAATTGAACGCCTTGCGTGCCGACTTCACCGCGCGATCAATGTCGCGCGCCGAGCCTGCCGGCACCTCGGTCAGAACCTCGCCGGTGGCCGGGTTGATCACCGGAAACCGGCTGGCGCGCGCACTGTCCTGAAAGGCGCCGTCAATGAAATGACGGGTCTCGAACTTGAGGGCTGAAGCCCGCTTGGCCCAGGTGCGGGCGTCGCGGCTGGCGAGTGAATCGGTGGTCATCTCCAAGGCCTCCTCATGGCAGGAACATGCCCCAAGTATGACGCGTATCCGGGCCTGTCCGCACCCAGTTTTCCACGTCCGCAGGGCGTGCCTGCACCGCCTATGGACGGGGGCCACAGCATCCCCCAATCTGCCGCACCTGCGGGAGATGGCCGATGTCGGGAGTGCGCACTTTGCTACAGTCGCTGAGGCTGATGTTGACGCCCCCTGGCAAGCTGCCGGGGCGGCAGATGCGCGTCGTCCTGCTGGTGGGCATTGCCTATCTGGTCAACCAATATGACCTTGGCATCTTCAGCCTGGCATTGCCCCAGATCCAGGCGGGCCTTGGCATAGACGAGGCCTCCCTTGGCGGGATCACGGGGCTGATCCGCATTGGCGTGATCCCGGCCTTTTTCCTCGCCATGCTGGCCGACCGCATGGGGCGCCGGCGCCTTTTGATGATCACCATCGCAGGCGTTGCCCTGGCCACCGTCGCCACCGCCTTTGCCCAGACGCCGGAACAGTTCGTCGCCTGCCAGATTGCCAGCCGGGCCTTCATGGGGGCTGAGGAGATGCTGTCGTTTGTCGTGGTGGCCGAGGAACTGGATGCCAGCGCCCGGGGCTGGGGCATTGGCGCGCTGGCCGCCCTTGGCTCGCTCGGCCATGGCTGGGCTGCCCTGGTGTTCGGCTTTGTGGGCATGCTGCCCTTTGGCTGGCGCGCCCTTTATGTGCTGGGTGCCATTCCGCTGTTCGCCCTGATTTATCTGCGGCGCAACCTTGAGGAGACGGAGCGGTTCCAGGCTTTTGCCGCCAGCCGCGAGCCCGGCG
Organism: Acetobacteraceae bacterium; assembly: GCA_947379865.1. Lineage (GTDB taxonomy): Bacteria > Pseudomonadota > Alphaproteobacteria > Zavarziniales > Zavarziniaceae > CANCOY01. The sequence continues at coordinate 20,913 of CANCOY010000022.1, read as the reverse complement.
CCTCTTTGGCCGTGTTCGGCCCGCTCAAGGCGCTGGCCCTCACCTACCCGGGGCGGCTTGCAGCGGTGGCGGGGGTGACCATCCCTTATTCCTTTGCCGTGGCCGCCAGCCTTCTTTACATCTCCAAATATCTCCAGACCGAGCATGCCTATAGCCCGGGCCAGGTCGGCCTTCTCTATATCGTAGTGGGTGGCTTTGCCATGCTGGGCAATCTCATGGCCGGGCGCCTGTCGGACAGGTTTGGGCGCAGGCGCGTGCTGGCGGGGGCCATTCTCGCCAACAGTGCGCTGTTTGCCGTCTTCTACACGGGGTCTGGCTGGGTGCTGCCCGTGGGCTGGCTGGCGGCGATCTTTACCTTCTTTGCCGTTGACGTGACGCTCAGCGCCTTTGCGGCGGAACTGTTTCCCACGTCCTACCGCTCCACGGCCTCGGCCGCCCGCACCCTGTTCTGGGCTGGCGCCGCCGGGGCCGGGCTGGCGGTGCACGGCCTGCTGGTGCCCCTGGCCGGCGTTGCCTCGCTGGCCACCGCCTGGATGCTGGCGGCCGCCCCCGTTGCTGCGCTGGTGGTGCTGCTGTTTCTGCCCGAAACTGCCTCCCGAAGCCTGGAAGAAACGGCCCCGGAACGGGCCTGATCACGTGCAATACCAAGGAATCCACCCATGATCTATGCCCTGGGGCCAGACCAGCCGAGCGCTGCCTCACCCGACCATTTCATCGCCGACAATGCCATCGTCATCGGCCGCGTGCGCATCGAGAAGAACGCCTCGATCTGGTTCAATGCCGTGGTGCGGGCCGACAACGATCTGATCACCATCGGCGAGAATTCCAATGTGCAGGACGGCGCCATCCTGCACACCGATTCTGGCCTGAAGCTGACCATCGGACGCAATGTGACCATCGGGCACAAGGTGATGCTGCATGGCTGCGACATTGGCGATAACACCCTGATCGGCATCAATTCCGTGGTGCTGAACCGGGCGCGCATTGGCCGCAACTGCATTGTGGGCGCCAACAGCCTGGTGACCGAGGGCAAGGAATTCCCCGACGGCTCCATGATCATGGGCGCCCCCGCCAAGGTCGTCCGCGCCCTGCAACCCCATGAAATCCAGATGCTGGAAGGCTCGGCCCTGCACTATGTCGAAAACTGGAAGCGCTTCCGGGCCGAGCTGAAGCCGGTTGCCGGACCTGTAATCGACTAGGCTCCGCCCTCCCCCACCTGCACCAAAAGAAAAACCCCGCCGGTTGCCCGGCGGGGTTTCGTGTTTGGCCTCCGAAGCGCGCCTCAGTGGACGACTTCGGGTTCCTTTTCCTCGTCTTCGCTGGCCTGGCGCGGCGGGGCGCCGGCTTCCACGTCGAAGACAAGCTTGCCGTCTTCGCCCAGGCGCACCAGCACGCGGCCACCACGAGCCAGCTTGCCGAACAGCAGGTCGTCGGCCAGCGGCTTCTTGATGTACTCCTGGATCACACGCGCCAGCGGGCGGGCACCAAAGAGGGGGTCAAAGCCGCGTTCCGCAAGCCACGCCCTCGCCTCGTCGGTCAGCGAGATGGTGACATTGCGGTCGAGCAACTGGGCCTCCAACTGGACGACGAACTTGTCGACCACGCGCTGGATGATCTCTGGCGTCAGCGGCGCGAAGGGGATCGTGGCATCCAGACGGTTGCGGAACTCCGGCGTGAACAGGCGCTTGATGGCCTCCTGATCTTCGCCCTCGCGCGCGCCGCGGCCAAAGCCGATGGCCGTCTTGGACATTTCAGACGCGCCCGCATTCGTCGTCATGATCAGGACGATGTTGCGGAAGTCGATCTGCTTGCCGTTGTGATCTGTCAGCTTCCCGTGATCCATGACCTGGAGCAGGATGTTGAAGAGGTCCGGGTGGGCCTTCTCGATCTCGTCCAGCAGCAGCACCGCATGGGGATGCTGGTCGACGCCATCGGTCAGCAGACCACCCTGGTCAAAGCCGACATAGCCCGGCGGTGCACCGATCAGGCGGCTTACCGTGTGGCGCTCCATGTACTCCGACATGTCAAAGCGGATCAGCTCCACACCCAGGGTGTGCGCCAGTTGGCGGGCCACCTCGGTCTTGCCGACACCGGTCGGGCCGGAGAACAGGTAGGAGCCAATGGGCTTCTCAGGCTCCCGCAGGCCCGCACGGGCCAGCTTGATGGCCGAGGCCAGCGCATCGATGGCCTGATCCTGGCCATAGACCATGCGCTTGAGATCGGCATCGAGGGTGCGCAGGCCCTCCCGGTCAGTCTTCGAGACCGATTTTGGGGGAATGCGGGCGATCTTGGCGACCACCGCCTCGACTTCCTTCACGCCAATGGTCTTGCGGCGCTTGGCTTCGGGCAGCAGCATCTGGGCCGCCCCCACCTCGTCGATCACGTCGATGGCCTTGTCGGGCAACTTGCGGTCGTTGATGTACTTCGACGACAGTTCCACCGCCGCGCGGATCGCCTCGGAGGTGTAACGGACCTTGTGGTAGTCCTCGAAATAGGGCTTCAGGCCGCGCAGGATCTTGACCGCATCCTCGACCGTCGGCTCGTTGACGTCGATCTTCTGGAAGCGGCGCAGCAGCGCCCGGTCCTTCTCGAAATAGGTCCGGAATTCCTTGTAGGTGGTGGAGCCCATGCAGCGCAGGGCGCCTGAGGCAAGCGCCGGCTTCAACAGGTTCGAGGCATCCATCGAGCCGCCAGAGGTCGCGCCCGCACCGATCACGGTGTGGATTTCGTCGATGAAGAGGATGGCACCCTCGGTCGCCTCAAGCTCGGAAACGACGGCCTTCAGGCGTTCCTCGAAATCACCGCGATAGCGGGTTCCCGCCAGCAGGGTTCCCATGTCGAGGGAGAAGATGGTGCAGTTGGCGAGTACCTCCGGGATGTCCCCGGTTACGATCTTGAGGGCCAGGCCCTCGGCAATCGCAGTCTTGCCCACGCCCGGATCACCGACATAGAGGGGATTGTTCTTGGAGCGGCGGCACAGAATCTGGATCGTCCGCTCAAGCTCGGCCTGGCGGCCGATGAGCGGGTCGATCTTGCCGGCGCGCGCCTTCTTGTTCAGGTCGACGCAATAGGCATCGAGGGCCTCATGACCTTTCTTCACGCCACGCTCCGCCTTCTTACCGTCGGGCTCCTCATCAGAGCCACGGACCGTCTTGTTTTCGGAAGATCCCGGACGCTTGGCAATGCCATGAGAGATGTAGCTGACAGCATCAAGTCGCGTCATGTCCTGCTCCTGCAGGAAATACGCGGCATGGCTTTCACGTTCCGCGAAAATGGCGACAAGGACATTTGCCCCAGTCACCTGTTCGCGCCCGGAAGACTGCACATGGATGACGGCGCGCTGGATGACGCGCTGAAAGCCTGCGGTGGGCTTGGCATCCTCGTTGCTGTCGACGATCAGGTTGTCGAGTTCATTGTCGACATAGGTCACCAGAGACTGGCGAAGCACGTCGAGATCGACATTGCACGCCCGCATGACGGCGGACGCATCCTGATCCTCGATCAATGCCAGCAGGAGATGCTCCAGCGTGGCATATTCGTGGTGCCGTTCGTTCGCCTTGGCGAGCGCCCGATGCAGGCTTTGTTCGAGACTCCGCGAGAATGACGGCACGTTGACCGGCCCTCCGCTTGGTCCGCCCGCGACGGCGGACGGTGAAGATGATGCGACGGTCCGGATGGACTGCCAATAGTGCTGACGGCTACGCGGGGGCGCACCGCCAGAATGAGTTACTCGACCTGCCTGGCCGGTCCTGCCCTGTCGGCTAATCCTTTTCCATCGTGCACTGCAATGGATGGGAATGCTTGCGGGCAAAATCAGTCACCTGGGTGACCTTGGTCTCGGCAACTTCGAATGTGTAGACCCCACAGACCCCGATCCCGCGCTGATGCACATGGAGCATGATCTGTGTCGCTTCTTCACGGTTCTTCTGAAAGAACCGCTCCAGCACATGCACGACGAACTCCATCGGCGTGTAATCGTCGTTCAGCAAAAGCACCTTGTACATCGAGGGCTTCTGCGTCTTTGGTTTTGTCTGGGTGATTACGCCGATTGAAACGCCGTCGTCCTCACCGCGCTTTTGGTCCGTCATGTACTTACCCTAACAGACACTCGGCACCCCATCCATGATCCGGAGCCCTACGGCTGTAGGGGCCCCAAAGGCATCAAAATCCCATCCGGCGCCGTGCGCCCGGGACAGGCCCTATTTCTTCGCCACCGCCGGATCGGCCGCAAGCGCCGCAAGCCAGGCCTGAATGCGCTCGGCATTGACCCCAAGGTCCGAGTACCCATAGGTCGACCGGCTATAGACGTAGAGCGTAGAGCGCTTCTCGCCAAGGGGTACGAAGGCAACAGTTACGGTATCTGGAAAGTGCATCAGCTTGGAGCGCTGAACCACGACAATCTGGTTCGTTTCGCTGTCCTCGCCCAGCACCTCGATGCGGGGCTGGTTTGCCAGCATGTGGCTCCAGGCATCCTTGAGGGCAGCGACGGGCACTTCAAAGACCGGGCTCGCCATATGAGCCTGGCCGCCGCATTCACCTGCCGGACAGACCAGATACTGATTCGGCTTCTCGGTAAGCTGCAGTGTTGAAAAATCGACCGCCCCGTCCATCCCTGACCCCTCCAAACTTCGCCCTACAGTATGACCCGCCGATGGGCTGGCGCAACGCAGGTCAGCACTTCCATCGCCAGCAAAATCAGCCTCCCAACAAAAAAGGCCCGGCTGTTGCCAGCCGGGCCTCCGTTTGCGGTGCGAAAAATCAGGCGGCCCGAAGGCGCATCTTCTCGACCGTGGCAGTCATGCGGGTGCTGAGCGGCTGCATGGCTTCCTTGGAGAGCTGCGTGAACATCTCGGAAAGCTTGGTCGACTGGGCAACAAAGCCGTCAATCGCGCTCTTGGAGAAGGTGTTCTGGAGATCAACGATTTCCTGCAGGCTCTTGGCGGCAGCCATTGCCTTTGCGGCGGCCATGCTGCCCTCGAAGCTTGTCTTGGCGAAAGACAGCGCCTCGGTATTCAGGGATTCGATGGCCTTTGCCGCCGCCTGGCTGGAGGCAACCACAGCCTCAACATTGCCTGTGGAGAAGGTGGTGATCTCCTCAAGGCTCTTGATGGCGGCATCAAGACGGCTCTTGGTCATCACAACCGTCTTCTCGATGTGCTCCTGGGCGGCTGCGGTCGATGCCTTCACCATGCTCTCGACGTTCTCGACGGCCACTTTCGGCTCGCTCTTCGGCTTCACGCTCATGGTTGGGCTCCTTGGGAACCACCGGGGCCAGCTCATGGCGGCCCGCGGAAAAATGATTGCATCGGGTCTCTGGCTTGTCGCAGGCCCCAAATGGTGCGCTGCAACATGACCTAGATACGCCATGGATCGCCAATGTCAACATTTTTTTGCTGCAGCGCAGCATTGACCAAAAGGGTGCCGGTGCGCTGCCCCCGATCAAAAGGGTCCGGTATCAAGACCCTCTGGCCCGACCCGCAACTCGAAACTCAGATCCTCGCGTCGTTCCGGTGATGCCCGTGCCGGATCCAGCGTCCTCAGGGGTCCACCCGTCGGTTCCGGGGGCCTTACGGCAACCCCGGTCCGGTCAAGGGCAAAGAGGGGAGCAGCGAAGGCAGGTTGCCTCGGGTCGTCAAGGTCGAGCAGGAAGGCATTGAAGTGAAAACTGCCGTTCCGGCAGGCGGCAACCGTCCAGAAATAGCGGTCTGACCGCAACCGGGCACCCACCGGCGCTGCCCCGTCAAACCGACTTTCCCCTAGTGCTGCCGCCAGCGCGGAAAGTTCGGCCGGTTCGACCACCGCATGTGCCTCCACCGGGCCGCCAAGGCTGGGGCCACCTGGTCCAAACGACATGAGCGCCGGGGCTCCCCATGCCTGGGATCTGAGGCCCCCAGTGTCCGAGCCGCCCGGCACCACCAGTTCATACCCCCGGACCTGACCGGCAAACGTCGCCTGATAGACGAATCGCATATGATCGTCGGCACCCGGCACACAGGTGCGGCGGATGTCGTCCCCCCCAAGATAGGCATACCAGCCCAGCTGCCGGCCAAGCCCGGTCGAGGGCGGACCGGTCAGGGTGCATCCCGTGACAGAGGCGACCACAAGGGCCAAAAGGGTGATGCGCAAGGGGCTGTTGTTCATGGAGGTCATTCTACTGCCGCGCCGCCGAGACCGATATCGTGGCAAGCCCACCGACAGGGCTGGAAAACACCAAAGGGCAATGTTGCTTTTTTTCAATCATACCAAAGGGCTGGGGCGCCGATTTCCGTAGACACACGAGGAACCCTTGGTTACGTTTCCGGCAACGGTTAACTTTTGTACCCAGGGGGGGCGATGGGCCAGCTTTGCAACATGCGCACCCGGGTGCTGGCTCTTTTCGGGTTCCTCCCCCTGCTCACCATGCTGCCAAATGCAGCCAGTGCTGCCGGTGCGGTCGACAAATTCTCAGCCCTTGTCATCGACGTCGACAGTGGCCGAATCATGCAGCAGGCCAATCCTGATGCAGAGCGGTTTCCGGCCTCGCTGACCAAGATGATGACCCTCTATCTGGCGTTTGATGCGCTGGAGTCGGGCCGTTTGAAGCTGCAGCAGCCGCTCCCCGTGTCCGCCAGGGCCCAGGCCCAGTCACCCTCAAAGCTTGGCCTCAAGGCCGGTGCGACCATCCCCGCCGAACAGGCGATTCTTGGCCTTGTCACCCGCTCTGCCAATGACGCGGCCGTCGTTCTGGCCGAAGCCCTTGGCGGCAGTGAAGACGCCTTCGCCAAAAAGATGACCGAGCGGGCGCATGCCATCGGCATGAGCCGGACCGAATTCCAGAACGCCTCCGGCCTGCCGGATCCCGACCAGCGCACCACGGCCCGCGACATGGCAACCCTTGGTCTGGCCCTGATGCGCGATCATCCGCGCTATTATCCCTATTTTTCCACCAAGAAGTTCGTTTATCGCGGCCAGGCGATCAAGAACCACAATCACCTCCTCACCCGCTACCAGGGCACGGATGGCATCAAGACGGGCTATACGTCGGCTTCCGGTTTCAATCTGGTTGCCTCGGTCCGCCGTGGCGATCATCACGTGATTGGCGTTGTTTTCGGTGGCTCCAGTGGCCCCGCGCGCGACGCCCGGATGATGGCCATGCTGGACAATGCCTTTGCTGACCTGCAAGGCAGCGGGATGACCGTGGCATCGGCCAAGGCAAGGCCGCGTGCAGATGGGGACACCAGCCCGGCTGAGCAGACCGCTGCCACCCCCATGCCACAGCCGTTGAGCGTCGCCCAGGGTGACCAGGAAGACGAGCCTTCGCCCGGGGCAAAGACGGCTTCGCTCAAGCACAGTTCCAAATGGGGCGTGCAGGTTGGCGCCTTCAGCAAACGCGCCCCCGCCCTTGCCCATCTGCGCCAGGTCACGGCCAAGGCGCCAGGCCCACTCAAGGGCTCCCTGCCCCAGGTCGTTGGCTCAGGCAAATTGTTCCGCGCCCAGCTTCTTGGCCTGACCGAGGCACGCGCCCGCGATGCCTGCCAGACGCTGGCAAAAGCCCGGCTTTCCTGCGTGCTAATGCCCCCAAAGGACAAGGTCGCCGCGCGCTGAACCGCTGAGGGCCAATCCAGCCCCTTAGCCGGGCAGCAGGGCCACGGCGATTAGTGCAGCCAGTTCGGCGTTTGCAAGCGCCAGCGCCCGGTTTGCAACCCGGGTCCTCCCGCCTGACAGGCGGTCCAGCGCAGCCAGCAGATAGGGCGTCAGGCCAGGTCCGGTGATACCGGACCGACGCGCCTCTTCCCCCGCCTGGGCCACAAGGGCATCCACTTCCCCCCGGTCAAGCGCTGCCGCTGCTGGCGGCGGGTTGGCAACCAGCATGGCTGATTGCAGGCCAAGCCCGCAGTGAACGGAAAAAGCCCGGGCCACCTCTGCCACATGGTCGAGCCGCATGGGCACCGGCAATCCACTGTCTGCGGTGAAGAACGCCGGGAAGATGTCCGTCCCGAAACCAACCACCGGGACACCAAGACTATCCAGTGCTTCCAGCGTGGCCGGCAGATCCAGAATTGATTTTGCCCCGGCGCTGACAACCACCAAAGGCGTCCGGGACAGGGCGACGAGATCCGCCGAGATGTCGGGCGGGCCGCCATGGTCGGGGTGGACGCCGCCAATTCCCCCGGTGGCAAAAACCTGGATGCCAGCGGCCTGGGCAATCGCCAGGCTTGCGGCAACCGTGGTTGCCCCGCTGCCGCCCCGGGCGATCAGGGGGCCAAGGTCGCGGGCCGCCGCCTTGATGATCCCATCGGTGCTGGCCAGTCGTTCCAGGTCGACAGCATTCAGGCCCACGTGGATCTGGCCGTCCAGCACGGCGAGTATGGCCGGCGTGGCACCTGCGGCACGCACGGCCGCCGCCAGAGCCACGCCCAGTTCCAGATTGTCCGGACGGGGAAACCCCTGGACGATGATGCTGGATTCAAGGGCGACCACCGGTCCCCCCCGGGCGCGCGCCGCCGCCACCTCTTCCGAAAAGACGAGGTGCGGCATCACGCCCGGTTGGCCCGGTGCGGTGCTCAATGACCACCCGATGTGGGGTCCTTGGGCAGTTCAACGCCGCTCTGGGCAAGTTGGCCGGCCAGCGCTGCCGTCAGTCGTTCAACCGCCGCCGCATCCTTGCCCTCGGCCCGGGCAACCAGCACCGCCTGGGTGTTGGACGCGCGCAGCAGCCACCAACCATCAGGCGTGTTCACCCGGACGCCGTCGATAGCCTGGACATTTGCCCCTGCTGCCGCCAGCCGCGCCTTGACCTCGTCCACCACATGGAACTTGCGCTCCTCGGCGCAGTCAAAGCGCATCTCGGGCGTGTTCACCATGGGCGGCAGGGCATCCTTGAGGCGGGCCAGGCTGCCCCCCTGAAGCGCCACGGCCTTGAGCAGGCGAACGGCCGCATAAAGCGCGTCATCGAAGCCATAATAGCCATCGGCAAAAAACACATGGCCCGACATTTCGCCGGCCAGCGGCGAGCCGGTTTCGGCCATTTTTGTCTTGATCAGGGAATGGCCGGTTTTCCACATCAAGGGCTTGCCGCCATGGGCGGCCACATCGTCGAACAGCACCTGGCTGGCCTTGACGTCGGCAATGATGGTGGAGCCGGGCAGGCGTGCCAGCACTTCGCGGGCGAGGATCGCCAGCAGTTGATCGCCCCAGACAATACGGCCCTCGGCGTCGATGGCACCAATGCGGTCACCATCGCCATCAAAGGCAATGCCAAGGTCCAGCTTCTGTTCCCGCACAACACGCTGCAGGTCCACCAGATTTTTGGCCTCGGTCGGGTCGGGGTGATGGTTGGGGAAGGTGCCGTCGATGGTCTCGAACAACATCACATGGCGGCCCGGCAGCTTTGCCACCAGGCGCTGCATGGCCTCGCCCGCCGCCCCGTTTCCTGCATCCCAGGCGACATTCATCGGCGTCTCTGTGCGGTCGGACGCGACCCGCTCGACATATTCGTCAAGGATGGAGACTTCCACCGACGAGCCCGTGCCACTTGCCCAGTCACCCGCCGCCGCCAGCTGCCCCAGCGCCTGGATCTGCGCGCCATAGAACGGCTTCTTGCCGATCATCATCTTGAAGCCGTTATGATTTGGCGGATTGTGCGAGCCGGTGATCATCAGGCCACCGTCGGCGCCGCGCGATACCGTCGCGTAATAGAGCATGGGGGTTGGCCCCAGCCCCACACGCTCGACCCTGGCACCCGCATCCATCAGTCCACGGACGATGGCAGCCTCCAGCATGGGTGACGACAGGCGGCCGTCGTAACCGACACAGACATGGGGGCCTGCCTTGCCGCTTTCGCGGCCGACCATTGTGGCAAAGGCGCGACCGATTGCATAAGCATCGGCCTCGCGCAGGGTCTCGTCGATGATGCCGCGAATGTCGTATTCGCGGAGCACGCTGCCATGGAACTGATGCGGCGCGTTCGTCATGTTCGGTCTCCGCCTTAGAGTTTCAGGCCACGGATGAAGTCGGCAAGCCCTGGTCCCACATCTGGCCGCGCCAGGCCAAAGGCGATGTTGGCGGCAAGGAAGCCCGACTTGTCGCCGCAGTCATACCGGGTGCCGTCATAGCGGAAACCGTGAAAGGGCTGTTCGCCAATCAGCCTTGCCAGACTGTCTGTGAGTTGGATTTCGTTGCCGGCGCCGCGCTCGCGCCGGTTGAGATAGCCAAAGACCTCTGGCTGGATGATGTAGCGGCCGATCACCGAGAGGGTGGAGGGCGCATCCTCGGGCTTGGGCTTCTCGACCAGGCCCTTGACCTCGGTCAGGCGGCCATCGGTGGCACCGGGTGCCACGATCCCATATTTGTTGGTCTGCTCGCGCGGCACGTCCATGACAGCAATCAGATTGCCGCCAACGTCGGCATAGGCCTCGGCCATCTGGGCAAGGCACGGCTTTTCCGACAGCACGATGTCGTCCGGCAGCAGCACCGCAAAGGGCTCGTCCCCCACGATCTGGGCGGCGCAGAGCACGGCGTGGCCGAGGCCCAGCGGCTCCTGCTGGCGCGTGTAGACGACCTGGCCGATGGAGGGCAGCCACTGCCGCAGGGCTTCCAGCTCCGCCTTCTTGTTGCGCGCCGCAAGCGTCGCCTCAAGCTCGTAGGAGACGTCGAAATGATCCTCCATGGTCGACTTGCCACGGGAGGTTACGAAGATGAACTGCTCTATGCCGGCGGCACGCGCTTCTTCCAGCGCATACTGGATCAGCGGCTTGTCCACGATGGTCAGCATTTCCTTGGGGATGGCCTTGGTGGCCGGAAGCGACCGGGTGCCGAGACCGCCCACGGGAAAGACGGCCTTGCGCAGCTTCTTAGTCATCGAATGTCACCGATATCCAGGTGTCGGAAGGGAGGCGCCCTGAGGTTGGCCGATGGGTTCGGCGGATTTCTCCGGCGGCGCCGGGAATCCGGAGAAAGTGGTGACATGAAGCGTGCGGGCTTTCAACCGGGCCATAAATAGCAGAGGTCATCGCCCGTCCCGCTCTTTAAGCAGGAGGTCTTTGGCAACATTAAGGCGGGCGGCGCGAACGTCGGAGCCGCCGGCGTCCGGATGCGCCTGGCGCATGAGGCGCCGATGGGCCTCGCGCACTTCCTGATCCTCGGCGCCAGCCTTGAGGCCAAGCACCGCAAAGGCGTCCTCTGGCGTCATCGGACCTTCATGGGCGGACATCTGCCGCGAAGAGGTCCGTGCTGTATCTGCGCCATCGGCCGCCCGCTGGCGCCAGCCGGGACCGATGGCTCGTTCAACCCATGCCTCAAGCAGCCTCGCGCCGGCCAGGTCGGTATCGCGCAGGTCCGCCAGAAGGAGCAGCCACTCATCCGGATTCATCTCGGCGAGGGTGCGACCGCCAAAGCGCCCATCCACAACCGAGCCGGCGATGGGACCATGTTCACGGTCGACGCGCATCTGCAGATGGGATGTCTCGACGATTGATATGGGGTTGACGACGGGCTCTGCATCGGTTTCAGAGCCCCTGCCGCCAACAAATACGGCAAGGCGCCGCGCCAGTGTCAGCGGCAGGCGCCCCACCAGCCAGACCGCCACCGGAACAAGACAAATCGCCGGCAGGACATTGCCGGAAAGGGCAAAAGCTATCGATATGGCCAGAAGGGTAGCAGCCACGGTCCAGCGAAGACCGGTCGCAAGCTTGCTCCTGTCTACAGACCTGAAGAGCTGGAAAAGGCCGATAAACAGAAGCAGGCCGACAAAACCCAGCATAAACCAGACAATCACCATGGACCCGGCAAACTCCCAGAGATCGGGCGCAAACAGGCGCCGCCCCCAATAACCACCGGGGCTGGAACGGCGCAAATCAACAAGGGAGTGTCCGACAGACAGCCGTCCTGAAAAAGGTGGGTTCCGTCCCGGCACCTGCCGGTCATGGTCTATCTCCGTGGGGGCGGACCGCCCCCGGCACGCAAGAACATTGCCCCTGTTCAAACGCGCTTCAAGAGGCCTAGCCAAATTGTCCCATCACGGCAAAGTGGCGGCCCCGCCGATGGACAGTCTTCGCCCGGCCACGCATCATTCCAACCATGGAGACGGTTGATGCGGTGGTCATAGGCGCCGGGGTGGTGGGCCTTGCCGTTGGGCGGGCGCTGGCGCTCTCGGGCCAGGAGGTCATTGTGCTTGAGGCTGCACAGGCCTTTGGCACGGGCACCTCTTCACGCAATTCCGAAGTCATCCACGCCGGGATCTATTACCCACCCGGCAGCCTGAAGGCCCGGCTCTGCGTCGCTGGCCGCGCCCTTCTCTATGATTATTGCGCCAGCCATGGCGTGGGCCATGCGCGCCTCGGCAAATTGATCGTCGCCACCGACGCGGCCGAGGCTGCTCAGTTGGCGGACATTCTTGCCGCTGGCCAGGCCAATGGCGTAACTGACCTTGTTTCTATCTCGCCAGCAGACGCCCGACGTCTTGAGCCAGAACTTGCCTGCACGGCAGCACTATTGTCGCCCTCCACCGGCATCATTGACTCCCATGGCCTCATGCTCAGCCTGCTGGGCGACCTGGAAGCGGCGGGTGGGGCCCTTGCCCTCTCCTCCCCCGTCACGGCCATTCACCGGACCCATAACGGCTTTGTCGTGGATGTCACGTCGGGCGACGGCACGTTCGGGCTTGGCTGCAGGGTGCTGGTCAACGCGGCCGGGTTGGGGGCCGTGGCGGTTGCAGCCATGCTTGCTGATCTCGACCCGTCTGGATTGCCCCGGCAGTATCTGTCGCGGGGGTGTTATTTTGCATTACAGGGCAAGGCACCGTTCCGCCATCTGATCTATCCCGTGCCCAAGAGTGCGAGCCTTGGCACCCATCTGACCCTGGACCTTGGCGGGCAGGCGAAATTTGGCCCCGACCAGGAATGGATCGAGGAAATCGACTATGCCGTCGATCCCGCCAGGGGCGAGGCCTTTTATGCCGAGATCCGGCGCTATTGGCCGGGGTTGCCTGATGGGGCGCTGGCGCCTGCCTATGCCGGCATCCGGCCCAAACTTCAGGCGCCGGGCCAGCCACCGGCGGACTTCCGCGTTGATGGCCCGGCCGTCCATGGCCTTCCCGGGCTGGTCAATCTGTTCGGCATCGAAAGCCCGGGCCTGACCGCCTCGCTGGCACTTGGCCAGCATGTTCTCTCTACACTTGCCGGGTGATGACGTGGCGGACCTTGAATATGATCTGTGTGTCATCGGTGGTGGCGTGGTTGGACTTGCGGCCTTTCGGCAGTTTTGCCTGGCCGGGCTGAACGTCATCCTTGTGGAACGTGGCGCCGACATTCTTTCGGGCGCCAGCAAAGGCAATTCGGCGATCCTGCACACCGGCTTTGATGCGCCACCGGGAAGTCTGGAAACAGCCTGCATGCAGGCAGGCTATGCCGAGTATCTGGCGATCGCCCCCCACCTTAACCTGCCCCTGCTGCAGACCGGCGCCCATGTGGTGGCCTGGAGCCCCGAGGAACAGGCCGCTCTGCCCGGCATTGTCGCCAAGGCCCATGCCAATGGCGTGATGGACGTGGCTGAAATCGACCCCACCACCCTCTATGCCCGCGAGCCCCATCTGGCGCCGGGAGCGCTGGGCGCGGTTGAGGTCCCGCGCGAGCATGTAATCGACCCCTGGTCGGCGCCCTTGGCCTATGCCTGGCAGGGTCTTGCCCATGGTGGCACGATCTGGCGGGGCTGCGCTGTGCTTGGCGGGGCACGGCGCGATGGGCTGTGGACACTCGATACAACTCACGGGCCAGTGCGCGCCCGCACAGTGATCAATGCGGCGGGCAATCATGGCGACGTGGTTGAGGCCATCGCCCGGCCAAGCCCGTTTCATGTGCGCCCGCGAAAAGGCCAGTTCGTGGTGTTTGACAAGCCGGCCAGCCGCCTTGCCGCCTCGATCATTCTGCCAGTGCCGACCGAGCGCACCAAGGGCGTGCTCGCCTGCCGCACCATCTGGGGCAACCTGCTGGTCGGCCCCACGGCGGAGGACCAGGACGAGCGTGATCTCGCCACCCTGGATGGCGCCGTGCTGGCGGGGCTGATCGCGGCCGGAACCCGTCTGATCCCAGAACTGGCTGGTGAAACTGTGACGGCCACCTATGCCGGGTTGCGCCCCGCCACCGAGTTCAAGGACTATCAGATCGAGGTGCTGCCAAACCTTGGCTGGATCACGCTGGGCGGGATCCGCTCCACCGGGCTTACCGCCAGTCTTGGCATCGCCGCCCATGCGGCGCACCTCTATGGCGAGGCCATTGATACGCTGCCCCAGGCCCCGGCCCCCATCTGGACACCCGTCCCCAACCTTGCCGAACACCTGCCCCGCCCGTCGGCAGAGGGTGGACACCTGATCTGCCACTGCGAGGCCGTGACACGGGCCGAGGTAGAGGCGGCGCTGGCCGGGCCACTGCCCGCCACCTCGCTCGGCGGGCTGAAGCGGCGGACCCGGGTGATGCTGGGACGCTGCCAGGGCTTTTATTGCAGTGCCGCCGTTGCCTGCCTGGCGAACGGACAACTTGTGGACATGCCGGGAGCCTCGACATGAAGGCGCAGGCCGATGTCGCCATCGTCGGGTCTGGCCCGGCAGGCCTTGGCGCCGCAACGGCGCTGGCCCAGGCTGGCCTTGATGTGGTGGTGGTAGAGCGGGAACAGGAGGCAGGCGGCATCCCACGCCATTGTGGCCATACGGGTTATGGACTGCGCGAATTCCAGCGCCTGCTGACCGGCCCTGCCTATGCCCGCCGTCTGGTGTCTGACGCCAGGGCCGCAGGGGTTGCCATAGAGACGGGTACGACTGTTGTTGCGCTTACCCCCGGCGGGCAACTGGACCTGGCCAGTTCCGGCGGGCGCACGACACTGACAGCACGGCATGTTCTGCTGGCAACCGGCGCGCGGGAGACGCCGCGCAGCGCCCGACTGATCGGTGGCACACGGCCCTGGGGGGTCATCAATACGGGTGCCCTGCAGCAATTCACGTATCTGTCAGGGATCCGGCCCTTCAGCCGTGCCGTGGTGATTGGGACTGAACTCGTTTCATTTTCAGCATTGCTGACGCTACGCCACGCAGGCATTGCGGCGGTCGCCATGGTTGAGGCGGGTCCGCGCATCGTGGCGAGGCGGCCGGGCGACTGGATTGCGCGTCTGCTGCTGGACGTGCCCGTGCTTGTCTCGAGCCGCCTGGTGGAGATTGAGGGCGGCACCCAGGTAACGGGGGTGGTGGTGGAGCGCAACGGAACCCGCTTTCGCCTGCCCTGTGATGGCGTGGTGCTGTCCGGCAGCTTCGTTCCCGAGACGGGGTTGATCAAGGAGGGGCATCTTGCCCTTGATCGTGGCAGCGGTGGCCCCGCCATAGACCAGTTCTTTCGCACCACGGATGCCCAGGTGCTTGCCGCCGGAAATGTGCTTCACCCCATTGAGACAGCAGGTGTTGCCTGGGCAGAGGGCCGGGCGGCAGCGGCGGCGATCCTGGCGGACTGCCGGGGCGATCTGCCGTGTGGACCTGGCACACAGATCACTGTTGGCGGCGGTCTGGCCTATGCCTATCCCCAGCGGGTGGTGGCCGGTGGCCCGCCTCCAGGCAAACTGATGTTCCGTGCCCGAGCGACAGAGGCAGCGACGGGCCGCCTGGTGATTTCCGCCGGTGGGCAAACACTTTGGTCGCGTGGTGCGCGGCTGCTGCCCGAACGGCGGGTGCAATTGCCCGCAGCACCCGTGCTGGAGGCCGCCCGGATTGGCGAGGCAAGAATTGCATTTGAGACACAGGCCACGTCATGACAGATGGCGTTCTCGCCCTCGACCAGGGTACCACGGGCACAAAGGTTCATCGCCTGGACGGTGAAACTGATTTTGTTACTCTGGCCACCTTCCAGCACCGGCAAATCCTGCCACATCCGGGCTGGGTAGAGCATGATCCGCAGGAATTGCTGGCGCACCTGCGGGCAGCCCTTGATACAGCCGCTTCGGCATCCGGGCCTGAGGCGAAGGCGATTGGCCTTGCCAACCAGGGTGAGACCGTCATTGCCTGGGACCGCGCCACCGGCCGGCCCCTTGCCAATGCCATCGTCTGGCAGGATGCCCGCACGCAAGACGTGGTGGACAGGCTGAAGGCCGAGGGGGTGGAGGCGGAAACCCTGGCCCGGGCAGGGTTGCCCCTCGATCCCTATTTCTCGGCCACCAAACTGCGCTGGCTGCTCGACAATGCAGAAGGCGCCAGGGAGCTGTTGTCAGCCGGGCGGCTGTGCCTGGGGACAAGTGACGCCTTTTTCCTGCGCCATCTGACGGGTGTCGCCTGTACAGACGTGACCACGGCATCGCGCACCAGCCTTATGAATCTCGACACCCTCGACTGGGATCCCGAACTCTGCCGGATTTTTGGCGTGCCGGTTGAGGCCCTGCCCCCCATTGGCCCAACCGCTGGCCCCATCGGATCAGTTCAGCTTGGAATGCGTTCGGTGCCTTTGACCGCAAGCGTGGTTGATCAGCAGGCGGCGCTTTATGGGCATCTCTGCCATCGCCCGGGTCAGGCGAAGGTGACCTTTGGGACGGGCGCCTTTGCCCTGACCCTGACAGGGGCCACGCCCATCCGCGATGCCGCCTCGGGCCTTTTGCCGACGGTTGCCTGGGCGCGGGCCGGAGGGATGCCAGCATTTGCCCTTGATGGCGGCGTCTATAACGCCGCCTCGGCGGTGAACTGGGCGCGCAGCCTGGGTCTGTTTGGGGACTTTGCGGAGATTGGCAGCTTCGCAGGCCCCAGTGCCATCGAGCGGGGCCTTGTGTTCGTGCCCGCCCTCTCGGGTCTTGGTGGACCGCATTGGGATCGCAGTGCCGCCGGCATGTGGCTGGGCCTGGGCCTTGAAACCGACCGCCGCGACCTGGTGCGCGCGGTGCTTGAAGGGATCGCCCTGCGCACGGCCGAACTGCTCGCTGCCATGGGCCACCTGGTCAGGCTAGAGGGGCCGGTATCGATTGATGGGGGCCTTGCCGCCAATCCCTATTTCCAGGGATTCCTCGCCCGTGCCCTGGCCCGCCCCGTGGCTGTGCCTGCCACCATGGAACTGACGGGCTTTGGCGCGGCGCTGCTGGCACGCTGGGGCGCCGGCGGCCCTGTGGGTGTGCAATCGCCCCGCCGCAACCTCGTCGCAGCCGCAGCACCGTTGGACCAGAGCCTGCATGCGCGTTTTGCAGACGCCGTAAAGCGTTGCCGGGGCTGGCGATAAACCGCTCAAATCCCACCTTGCTGCACCCCATGCACAAGTGCTTGGCGAACAGCCCCAAAATGTGCGACCGTTTTAACGCGCCTTTAAGTGGGTCTGGGGCTCAATTGCCGTAGGGACGTCTGTGATTCAGCCGTTCAGCCGGAAAAGATGGGCAGACAGGATCGACTTGGTCAGCCTTGCCGATACTGCGGGGGCAGTGGCAAGTGCCTGTTTCATCACACCCCTGGGGGATCAAATGGCTAATGGGACAAACCCCTCCTCGGTTACCGAGGATGGCATCGACATCAGCGAGGACGTGAAGATCCTGCACAGCATGGGTTACTCCCAGGAGCTGCGCCGCCGGATGAGCTTCTTCTCGAACTTCGCCATTTCCTTCTCGATCATCTGCATCCTGGCCGGCGGCATCACGTCGTTTCAGCTGGGCTTCTCGGCAGGTGGTGGTGCGGCGATCGGCATTGGCTGGCCGCTGGGCTGCCTGTTCTCGCTGATCGTTGCGGCTTCCATGGGCCAGATCGCCTCGGCCTATCCCACGGCGGGCGGCCTTTATCACTGGGCGTCGATCCTTGGCGGCCGCGGCTGGGGCTGGGCCTGCGCCTGGGTCAATCTGCTGGGTCTCGTGTTCGTGGTGGCCTCGGTTGATGTGGGCGTCTGGGTACTCTTCCAGAATTTCGTCCTCGTCGGCATGTACGGCATGGATCCGGCAAGCTTCACGACCATGCACCAGATCATCGCAGTGGCCCTGATCCTGATCTCGCAGGCGCTGTTCAACCATGTCGGCATTCGCGCGACGACGATCCTGACGGATTTCTCCGGCTATCTGATCTTCGCCGTGGCGATCGTGCTGACGGCAACCATGCTCTATGCGGCACCGTCCATCGACCTCTCGCGCCTCTACACCTTCACCAACAACACGGGTGATGCGGGTGGCGGCGTGTTTCCGGCCTATGATGGTTTCTGGATGGCCTTCCTGATCGGCCTCCTGCTGCCGGCCTATACGGTTACGGGCTTCGATGCTTCGGCGCACACCTCGGAAGAGACGGTGAACGCCCAGAAGACCGTGCCGCGCGGCATGCTGAACGCCGTGTTCTGGTCGTTCCTGTTTGGTTACGTCATGGTCTGCTCGTTCGTGCTGGCCATGCCGGACACGGCAGAGGGCGCCAAGCAGGGCGGCAGCGTGATCTTCTGGCTGCTCAACACCACGGCGATGCCGGTGGCCCTGAAGAATGCCCTGATGATCGGCATCGTGCTGGCAAACTATCTCTGCGCCCTTGCGGGCCTGACGTCGTTCAGCCGCATGATCTTCGCCTTCGCGCGCGATGGCGGCATGCCCTTCTCAGCAACACTCAAGGGCGTCAGCCACAAGTTCCGCACGCCTGTGGCGGCGATCTGGGTGGCGGCGGTTCTTGCCTTCCTGTCGACGCTCTACTCACCGGCCTTCAACGCCTTGGCGGCGGGTTGTGCGGTGTTCCTGTATCTGTCCTACATCATGCCGATCGGTGCCGGTCTGCTGGCCGAGGGCAAGACCTGGACGCAGTTTGGTCCCTTCCGCCTGGGCGCCCTGTCAAAGCCGCTTGCTTTGCTCAGCGTCATTGGCGCCCTGGGGCTGCTCTATATCGGCCTGCAGCCGCCGTTCGACATTCTGCAGCAGTATGGCCTTGGCCTGCTGGTTCTGCTGCTTGTCGGCTGGTTCGGCCTTGCGCGCAGCCGCTTCAAGGGCCCGCCCATGGGCTCGCTGATTGCCCAGCGCCAGGCTGAAATCGCCGCTGAGGAAAAGGCGATGCTGAACTGATCACCGCCCCTCAGGCTGTGACCACGGAAAGGGGCCGGCGACGGCCCCTTTTCTTTTGCCGCAGGGCAGGCACCCATGGTCCTGATTGCCGACCATCATGGCGACGGATACGGTACTTGCCGCACGCGTAACCCACCGAGGGAACCATGACTCCAGAGCAAGTACGCACCGCAGCCGACGCCCGCGCCATTGTTGAGGCCCGTGGCCTCAGCCACGTCAAGGTTGGCGTGTTTGATTCCGACGGCATTCTGCGCGGCAAGCTGATGTCCCGCGCCAAGTTCTTTTCCTCGCTGGACCAGGGCTTTGGCTTTTGCGATGTGGTGCTGGGCTGGGATTCCAACGACCAGCTCTATGACAACATCAGCTATACCGGCTGGCACACGGCCTATCCGGACGCCATGGTGCGCATCGTTCCCTCCACCTGCCGCGAACTGCCGAACGAATTCGATGGCCAGGGCCTGATTTTCCTGGGCGAGTTCGACGGGCGCTCGGCCGAGGTCTGCCCGCGCCGCACCCTGTCGCGCGTGCTGGACAAGGCCCGCGACATGGGCTTCGACGTCAGCGCCGCCCTGGAATACGAATTCTTTGTTTTTGACGAGACGCCAGACAGCGTGCGCGAAAAGGGCTATCGCAACCTCAAGCCGATCACGCCCGGCTTCTTTGGTTATTCCGTTCTGCGCAATTCCGTCTGGGCCGATTTCTACGAGGGGCTGCTGGCCCTCTCGCAGCAGATGCGCTTTCCCATCGAGGGTATTCATACCGAGACGGGGCCGGGCGTGCTTGAAGCCGCCCTCGACCATGCCCCCGCCCTTGAGGCGGCGGACCGTGGCGCCCTCTTCAAGACCTTCACCAAGGTCTTTGCCCAGCGCGAGGGCCTGATGGCCACCTTCATGGCCAAATGGTCAAAGGACTATCCTGGCCAGTCAGGCCACATTCACATCTCGCTCAAGGACCGGAACGGCACGCCCGCCTTCCACGACCCGGCCGATCGCCTTGGCATGAGCGCCATGATGAAGAGCTTTGTTGCCGGCCAGCAGCGCCTGATGCCCGAAGTGCTGGCCATGATTGCGCCCACGGTGAACTCCTACACCCGGCTGATCCCCGGCTTCTGGGCGCCCACCAACGCCACCTGGGGCCATGAAAACCGCACCTGCGCCCTGCGCGTGATCGGTGGCAGCCCGAAGTCGCAGCGGGTGGAATATCGCATCGCGGCGGCAGACGGGAACCCCTATCTGGCGCTGGCAGCCTCCATCGGCTCTGGCCTGTGGGGCGTTGAACAGGGCCTTGAGCTGGGCGAACCCATTGTTGGCAATGCCTATGATGTGCCCGTAGCCCCTGAATCGGCCCTGCCCACGACGCTGTGGGATGCGGCCCAGCGCCTGAAGGCCTCAACGGCGGCCCGCAGCCTGTTCGGCGACGCCTTTGTCGAGCATTTCGCCGCCACCCGCGAATGGGAAGAACGCGAAAACCGCCGGCATATCTCGGACTGGCAGCTCGGCCGCTATTTCGAGATCATCTGAGAGCTGACATCTGGGCCAACCGGCCCATCCATGCTGCCCGTGCCCGATATCGACAGCCCTGCCTCAGCTAAGGCAGGGCTGTTTGTCTTGTGCCTGAATCCAAATGCCGGATGCCGGCAATACACAGCCTTATATTCCCCATTTGGAGTGGTTATTATTGGGTGAGTTTTATTTTTTCAGTGGCCTGATAATTGCTGTGACTCTGCTTAGATGATTCCTAGTCCGAGACAGGCAGGCCCAGAGATGAAAAACTCCCCCACACTCCGCCTGCTGATTGCCATGTTGTCCGTGTTTGGGTTGTCGGGGGCTGCGGCGGCGCAGTCCATCCCGTCAAAAATTGTTGCCCCTGAGGCTGTCTACAATTCCATCGCCAAGGATGGTTCGGCCAAGGTCA
>CANCOY010000021.1 GCA_947379865.1 Acetobacteraceae bacterium | reverse complement strand
GCCCTGGTGGTGGATGCGGCAGGTGCCCCCTTGCGGGCCTTTCCCGTGGGCGAGGGGGTCTGGCGGTTTCCGGCCGACCCGGCGCGCATCGATCCCCTTTACCTCCGCATGCTGCTGGCGTGGGAGGATCACCGCTTTGCCAGCCATCCAGGCATTGATCCCCTCGCCCTTGGCCGGGCGGTGTGGCAGGGGCTGGTGGCGGGGCGGATTGTTTCGGGCGCCTCGACGCTCAGCATGCAGACGGCCCGGCTGGTGGAGCCACGGCCGCGCACCCTTGGCGCCAAGCTGATCGAAATGGTGCGCGCCCTGCAGCTTGAGCTGCGGCTGGGCAAGCAGGGCGTGCTGGCGCTCTATCTTGATCTTGCGCCCTTTGGTGGCAATCTGGAGGGCGTGCGTGCCGCCTCCCTGTTCTATTTCGGCAAGGAGCCCGACCGGCTGGACGCCGCCGAGGCGGCCCTGCTGGTGGCCCTGCCCCAGTCCCCCGAACGGCGCCGGCCCGACCGGGCGCCGGATCTGGCGCGGGCCGAGCGCAACCGGGTGCTGGCCACCATGGTAAACCTCGGCGTGCTGGATGCCCCGGCGGCAGCCGAGGCCATGGCGGCCCCCGTGCCCACGGGCCGGCGGCCGGCGGCCTTTTCTGCCCCCCATCTGGCTGAACGGGCGCGCGCCGCCGCGCCCGAGGCCCGCCTGCTGCCCACCACCATCGATGGCGCCCTGCAGGGGGCGCTGGAGCGGTTGGCGGATGGCCATGTGCGCGATCTTGAGGCCAAGGCGACCATGGCGGTGCTCGTGGTGGCCAATGACGGGCGCCGGATCATTGGCTATGTCGGGTCGGGTGATTATCTCGACCTGTCCCGGGGCGGCCCCATCGACATGGTCAGGGCTGTGCGTTCGCCGGGTTCGGCCCTGAAGCCCTTTATCTATGGGCTGGGCTTTGATGATCTGCTACTGGCGCCCAATACCATCATGGTGGACCGGCCCATGCGCTTTAATGGTTGGGCGCCGCAGAATTTTGACAAGTTCAACCGGGGTGAGGTGACGGCGGCGGAAGCCTTGCAACTCTCGCTGAACATTCCCGCCGTCGCCCTGCTGCAAAGGGTGGGGCCGCGTCGTTTTGCCCAGAGCCTGGCCAGTGCCGGCGCCCCACTCTCCCTGCCTGATGACGAACCGCCGGGCCTGCCCGTGGCACTGGGGGGGGCCGGGATCAGCCTGGAGAGCCTGGTCACCTTATATGCAGGCCTGGCGGACGGAGGCCGTGTGCGGCCCCTCAGTTTTGTGCCGGGCGCGCCCTTGGGGGAGGGGGTTCGCCTCGTCTCGCCCATGGCGGCCTGGTATCTGGGCCGCATTCTGGCTGATACGCCGCCGCCGCCCAATCTGATGCCGGGCCAGCACACTGCTCTTGGCCGGGTCGTCTCGTTCAAGACGGGCACGTCCTATGGCTTTCGCGATGCCTGGGCCATCGGCTTTGACCGGGATTATACGGTGGGGGTCTGGGTCGGGCGGCCCGATGGCGGCTTTTCGCCCGGGCGCATGGGACGGGAGGCTGCGGCGCCTGCCCTGTTTGAGGTCTTCAGCATCCTGCCCCCGGCCAAGCCCGATTCCCTGTTGCCTCTGGCACCTGAGGGCGCGCAACTGCTCTCCAACGCCAACCTGCCTCCCGCCCTCAGGCGCTTTGTCGCAGTGGGGGATGATCTGGCCGGTGCGCCGGTTGCCTCTGCCAATGGCCCGCGCATTGCGTTCCCGCCTGCGGGTTCCCGGGTGGAGCTTGGGCGTGACCCGGCCGGCGTGCCGCGCCCCCTGCCCCTCAGGGCCGAAGGGGGGCGCATGCCCTTGGTCTGGCTGGTAAATGGCGTGCCGGTGGGGCAAAGCAGCTATCGCCGCCAGGCAGAATGGCAGCCCGATGGCGCCGGTGCCGCCCGCATCACCGTGATCGACGGCGCGGGCCAGAGTTCCAGCGCCGACATCTGGCTGGAATGAGTATCAGGCTGGAAGGGGGGGCCATGACGCCACGGGGGCGATGGCGTATAAGCCTGCCCCTTAGCCTTGAGGGGACATTGTCGTGCAAGACACCACCATCTGGATGATCATCGGCTTTGCCGGTCAGGCCCTGTTCACGGCGCGTTTCGTCGTCCAGTGGATCGCAAGCGAGCGGGCCCGCAAGAGCCTGATCCCGGTGGCCTTCTGGTTCTTTTCCTTTGGCGGCGGCACGGTTCTGCTGGCCTATGCCATCCATCGCGGCGATCCCGTGTTCATCGCCGGGCAGGCGGGTGGCCTGATCATCTATCTGCGGAACATCTGGCTGATCCGTGGCGAGAAGAAAGAGCCCTCCGGCGCCTGAGCAAACGGGCAGACGGGGTAAACGGGCAGACGGGGCAAACAGGCAGACGGGGTAAACGGGCATGCTGGAGCGGATCCCACCCGGCGAGACAATCGTTCTCGACCTTTGCTATGGCACCGCCCGCAACATCACGGGCAAGGCCATCTACCGTAACCCTGCCTGTTTCCTGCATCCCGACGCCGCCATAGCACTGCATCGCGCGGCGGGCTTTGCCCAGGCCCTCGACCTGCGCCTGCACATCTATGATGCCTTCCGGCCCAGCGAGGCGCAGTGGGTGCTGTGGCGCCACCTGCCGGATCCCATGTACATCGCCGACCCGCGCGAGGGCTCCAACCATTCGCGCGGTGTTGCCGTTGACCTGACCCTGGCAGACCGGCAGGGCCGCGTCCTCGACATGGGCACGCCATTTGACGACATGACCATGGCCTCGCATCACGGCAGCGTGGCGGTTTCCAGAGAGGCGCAGGCCAACCGCTTTCTTCTGCTCGGCCTGATGCGGGCGGCGGGCTTTGCGCATTATGCGTTCGAGTGGTGGCACTATGAATTGCCTGATGCCAACAGCTATGCCGTGCTGGATGATCGTCAGGCGGCCACAGGGATGATGGGCCAATAGGCGCTCAGATTTGTTTTTTGAATGCACATTTAATCTTCAAATTGTCACAATAGTGCTTCTGTAGCCACACTCGCTGTCGGTCATTTTTCTGTCACGCAATCGACCAAGAAGCGTAATTAACCGTATTTAAAACTCCCTCCGTAAAGCGGCACAGGCCGCTCTCCCGCCGCACTTCGGTGTGGCTCGATGGTTTGGGATGGAGTTTTCCATGACAATGAAGAGCAAGCTGCTTGCCGGCACGATCCTCGGCGCCTTCGCATTCAGCATCGCTCCTGCGCACGCAGATGCGCAGGCCGATATGCAGAAGCAGATCGATGCGCTGAACCAGCAGATCCAGGACCTTCAGGTCACCCTTGGCAACAAGGTGAACAAGGTTGAAAAGGCCCAGGCCGAAGCTCCCCAGTGGACCTTCAACAACGCCCGTCCCGTCGTGACCTCGGCTGACGGTCGCTTCTCGCTCGCCCTGCGTGGCCGCTTCCACCTGGACGCCGGCACCTACTTCCAGGACGGCGAAGGCTTCGGCAGCGACGACCAGCGCGCCACCAAGGATCTCAGCAGCGGCACCAATTTCCGCCGCGCCGAGCTTGGCGTTGAAGGCGTTGCCTTCCGCGACTGGTACTATGCCGTGAACTACACCTTTGGTGGTTCGGGCGTGGAAGACGTGGGCCGCGTCAAGGAAGCCTACATCCAGTACCGCGGCATCAAGCTGCCCGCTGGCATGCTGAAGATCACGGTCGGCGCCTATCAGGAGCCGCTGACCATGGAAGACTCGACCTCTTCCAACGAGATCCTGTTCATGGAGCGCGCCTCCATCAACAACATCGTGACCGACCAGCTCGGTGGCGAGGGTCGTTCGGCCCTCGGCTTCCAGGCCAATGGCGACAACTGGTTCCTGTCCAACTACCTCGTGGGCTCGACCGTGGCGACCGCCGCGACCTTTGACGAGCAGACGGGTTATGCCGGCCGTGGTGCGGTCAACATGACCTTCCTCGAGGATGCAGGCCGCATCCACGCCGGCGCGTCCGGCGGTGTCGTGATGCAGCCCAGCCAGCTCACGAGCGGCGCGGCAGCCGCCTCGGGCACCACTGCAGCCACCACCATCCAGCTGCGTGACCGTCCCGAGCTCCGTCTCGATGCAACGCGTCTGGTTGACACGGGCGCCCTGCAGGCTGACGGCTTCTACGCCTATGGCGCGGAACTGGCCGCCAGCTACAAGAACGCCTACATCCAGGGCGAGTACTACGTCGTCGGCGTCGACCGCTACAAGCTGGTCAATTCCGCCGCCAGCTCGTCCAACCTTGACGGCACCAACGAGTTCTCTGGCTACTACGTCCAGGGCAGCTGGATCGTCACGGGCGAGAACAAGCCCTACAAGACCGAGACCGCCACTTATGGCGCGCCCAAGGTTACTGCCCCGTTCGATCTGAACGCCGGCACGTGGGGCGCACTTGAGCTGAAGGCCCGCTACAGCTTCCTCGACCTCAACGACAACGACCAGGCTGGCGACAAGAACAGCCTTGCCGTTGCCAATGGCCTCGCGGTTCGTGGTGGCGAGCAGCAGGTGATCGGGGCCGGCTTCAACTGGTACCCGAACAACAACATCCGCTTCATGGTCGACTGGATGAACGTGTCGGTGGACAAGCTGACCAGCCTTTCGTCCAACAAGCAGGTTGGCCAGAACTACAACGCGCTCGGCATCCGTACGCAGTTCGCGTTCTGATCTGACGCTTCCTCAGACTGCATCAAGGGATGCCCCGCCGGCTTTGCCGGCGGGGTATTTCTTTTTTGGGGGATGTTCAGAGCAGATCGATGAGGAGGTCCACCAGCGGCCTGTCGGCCGGGGGCATCTCATAATCGTTCATGCGGATGGGGCGCACCCAGGCCAGTTCCTGGCCCTCGCGCGGGATCGGCGTGCCTTCCCAGCGGCGGCAGACCCACAGCGGCATCAGCAGGTGGAAATCCGCATAAGCGTGGCTGGCAAAGGCAAAGGGGGCGAGGCACGGGTGGCGGATCGTGACCCCCAGTTCCTCGTGCATTTCGCGGATCACGGCATCTTCCGGGCGCTCGCCCGGCTCCACCTTGCCACCGGGAAACTCCCACATGCCGGCCAGTGCCTTGCCAGGCGGCCGGCGGGCCAGCAGCACCCGCTTGTCGGCATCCACCAGCGCACAGGCCGCCACCAGCACCAGCCGCAGGGGTGCGCTCATGAACTGCGCCCCAGACCTGACAGACGGCGCTCAAAGCGCTTTACCTGCTTGCGCCCGCCGCGCAGGGGCAGGTCGCGTTCCGCCTGGCCGACAAATTCAAAACCGGTTTTCTCCAGCACCCGGGTGGAGGCAACATTGCCCATGAACACCTCAGCAATAACGTGATCGAGATTCATGGCCTGCCCGGCATGTTCAAGGATGGCCCCCACGGCCTCGGTCATATAGCCCTCGCCCCACCAGGGCAGACCCAGCCAATAGCCGATCTGGCCGCCGGTGCCCGGCGGGTCGCGCACCAGGGCAATGGCGCCCACCAGCGCACCATCTGCCCGCAGCGAAAGCCCTAGCTGGATCGACATGCCGCTCGACAACGGCGCATGGGTGGAGCGGATCCAGCGCTCAGCCAGGCCCTGGGGATAGGGATGGGGCACATTGGCCGTGGTGCGGGCCACTTCAACGGCGCCTGCCAGATGTTCCACCGTGCGCGCATCGCTGAGCTCAAGGCGGCGCAGGATCAGGCGCGGCGTCTCGATGGCATGGAACCCCGCCACGCCTCAGCTCCGGTAGTCGGCATTGATGTCGATATAGCCGTGGGTCAGGTCGCAGGTCCAGACGCGGGCGCGGGCCTTGCCCACCCCCACATCGACGCGGATGGAAATGTCGGTGCCGCGCACATGGGCAGTGGCCGCCGCCTCGTCATAGGCGGGGTGCACGGCGCCATCGGCGGCAACCGGCAGGCCGCCCATCCAGATGGCGATGCTGTCGCGGTCGGCGCGCTCGCCCGACTTGCCAACCGCCATCACCACCCGGCCCCAATTGGCATCGCCGCCGGCAATGGCGGTCTTGACCAGAGGGGAATTGGCAATGGCAAGGCCAATGCGCCGCGCGGCGGCGGTGGAGGTGGCGCCGGTCACCTCGATGGAGATAAGCTTTGTGGCGCCCTCGCCATCGCGCACCACCTGCAGGGCAAGGTCGGTCAACACCGCTTCCAGGGCCTGGGCAAAGGCCTTGAGGCGGGGGTCGCGGGCCTCGCGCACGGGCGCATGGCGGATGGCGCCGGTGGCAAAGACCAGCAGGGTGTCGCTGGTGGAGGTATCACCATCCACCGTGATGGAATTGAAACTGCGCTCGGCGGCCGGCTTCAGCAGGGCCTGCAGCACGGGGGCGGGGATCTTGGCGTCGGTGGCGACGAAACACAGCATGGTCGCCATGTCGGGCGCGATCATGCCAGAGCCCTTGGCGATGCCATTGATGGTCACCGTCGTGCCATCGATCTCTGCCGTGGCGCTGGCCCCCTTGGCAAAGGTATCGGTGGTCATGATGGCCCGCGCCGCCGCTTCCCAGCCATCTGGCGACAGGCCGGCATTGAGGCCATCAAGGGCCGCCACCACGCGCTCGGCCGGCAGAACCTCGCCAATGACGCCGGTGGAGGCGAGGAACAGGGTCTTTGGCTGGACACCCAGAACCTTTGCCGCTGCCTTGGCTGTGGCTTCAGCAGCCGCCGCACCGGCACGGCCGGTGAAGGCATTGGCATTGCCCGAATTAACCAAAAGCCCCCGCGCGCCCTTGCCACCATCAAGGCCCAGACGGC
The DNA here is from genome assembly GCA_947379865.1 of Acetobacteraceae bacterium. Lineage (GTDB taxonomy): Bacteria > Pseudomonadota > Alphaproteobacteria > Zavarziniales > Zavarziniaceae > CANCOY01. The sequence continues at coordinate 32,090 of CANCOY010000021.1, read as the reverse complement.
ACCAGTCCACCGGGGCCGAGCGGGTCTTGGAGCGGGTCAGTACCCCGGCCACCGTGGTGCCGGCGTCAAAGGCCGCCAGCAGCACGTCGGTGCGGCCCTTGTAGCGGACCCCGGCCGCCGCCGTCGCCAGGCGGACACCGGCGATGGCGCCCAGCCTGGGAAAGGCCGCCGGGGCCAGAGGGGAGACGGGGAGGCTACCTTTGGCCATCGGCGTTTCCGGTCTTATCCCGGGCGAGGCCCGGGGAGGGTGGACGGGGTATCAGTCTCAGGGCGCTGCAGGCTTGGGCGGGGTCAGGGCTGAGCCATCGGGATTGAAGGTCTCGACCTTGGCATCCTTGCGCAGGCCCTCCACCGTCTTCTGGAAGGCGGCGCTGGCCAGCTTGCTGCGGATCTCCTCGGCCACCTGGTCGAGCGGCGGTGCGCTGACGGTGCGGCGCTCCTCCAACTTGATGATGTGCCAGCCAAAGGACGACTTCACCGGGCCAGAAATCTCCCCCTTCTTCAGGGCGAAGGCGGCGGTGGAGAATTCCGCAACCATCTGGTCCTTGGTGAAGAAGCCCAGGTCGCCGCCGTTCTTGGCCGCGCCATCGGACGACTTTTCATCAGCCAGCTTGGCGAAATCGGCGCCGCCATCCAGCTGCTTCTTGATCGCCTTGGCGTCAGCCTCGGTCTTGACCAGAATGTGGCGCGCGTGGACCTCTTCCTGCGGCGGCATTTTGGCGACGAGCTGGTCATAGGCCGTCTTGACGTTGGCGTCGGTGACCTCGGCGTCGATGTTCTTGGTGATATAGGCCTCCTGCAGGGCGCGTTCCTTCACCTCTTCAAGGTGCTTCAGGAACGCCGGGTCCTTGTCGAGGCCGGACTTGCGGGCGGCGGCCGCCATCAGCTTGCCGTCGATCAACTGCTGCAGGACCGAAGGGAACAGGGTTTCTTCCGGCAGGTCACGATACTGCTGCGGCAGGGTCGCCATGGCAGCCTGGACATCCTCATAGTGGACTTCGGTGCCATTGACCTTGCCGACCACCGGATTGCCCTTGACCTGCATCTTCGGTGCTGGCGCCGGTGCCGCGCCATGCGCTGGGGCGGCGGCTTCGGGGGCTTCGGTGCCGGTAATCTGGGCGCCCGCAACGGGGGTGAAGGCCAGAAGTGCTGCGGCCGCTAGGCCCAGGTGTCGGACGGTCATCTTGAGGCCTTTCATAGGCGGGCGAATATTGCTTTGCATGGGGCGGATCATGCGCACAAGGCCCCCCGTTCACAAGCCACGGGGGCCGCTTTGCGAAGCCCCGGGGCAGGCCTTTGCGCGCCAAACCGTAACACTGCTGCCGTTGACAGGCCCATAAGCGGCGCTTATCTGAGAAGTCCACGGGCCAAGCGACCCATTCTGTTGAGGTAGAACTCCATGCTGGGCCTCGGCGCCATCGCCAAGCGTCTTTTCGGCAGCGCCAATGACCGTCTGATCAAAGGCCTGCACGACAAGGTTGCACGCATCAATGCTCTGGAGCCGGGCCTGCGCGCCCTCTCCGACGAAGACCTTCGCGCCCGTACCCCGGCCTTTCGCGCCCGTATAGAGGCCGGCGAAACCCTGGACGCCTTGCTGCCCGAGGCCTTTGCCACGGTGCGCGAGGCGGCCCGTCGCGCCCTTGGCCAGCGCCATTTCGATGTCCAGCTGCTGGGCGGCATCGTGCTGCACCAGGGCCGCATTGCCGAAATGAAGACCGGCGAGGGCAAGACCCTGGTCGCCACCCTGCCCGTCTATCTCAATGCCCTGACCGGCAAGGGCGTGCATGTCGTCACCGTGAACGACTATCTGGCCAGCCGCGATGCGGAATGGATGGGCCAGGTCTATGGCTTTCTGGGCCTGACGTCTGGCTGCATCGTGCACGGCCTCGACGATGACGAGCGTCGCCGTGCCTATGCCTGCGACGTGACCTACGGCACCAATAACGAATTGGGCTTCGATTATCTGCGCGACAACATGAAGTTCCGTCTGGAAGCCATGGTCCAGCGGCCCTTCAACTACGCCATCGTCGACGAAGTCGATTCGATCCTCATCGACGAGGCGCGCACGCCGCTGATCATCTCTGGCCCGACCGAGGATAATTCCGAGCTTTACAAGACCATCGAATCCTTCATCCCCAAGCTTGTGGAAGAGGATTTCGAACTCGACGAAAAGCAGCGCACCGTGGTGCTGACCGAGATTGGCACCGAAAAGGTCGAGGTCATGCTGGGCGAGGCGGGCCTGCTGGTCGGCGTCAGCCTTTATGACATCGAGAACGTGACGGTGGTGCACCACGTCAACCAGGCCCTGCGCGCCCACAAGCTGTTCCGGCGGGACACGGATTACATCGTCAAGGATGACAAGGTCATCATCATCGACGAGTTCACCGGCCGCATGATGGATGGCCGCCGCTATTCCGAGGGTCTTCACCAGGCGCTGGAAGCCAAGGAAAAGGTGAAGATCCAGAACGAGAACCAGACGCTGGCCTCGATCACCTTCCAGAACTACTTCCGCCTGTACCCCAAGCTGGCCGGCATGACCGGCACCGCCCAGACCGAGGCAACCGAGTTTGGCGACATCTACAAGCTGGAAGTGGTCGAAATGCCGACCAACAACCCGGTCCAGCGCAAGGACTATGACGACGAGACCTATCGCACGGCCCGTGAAAAGCATGAAGCCATCGTCGCGTCGATCCGCGAGGCGCTGGAGCGTGGCCAGCCTGTGCTGGTGGGCACGGTTTCCATCGAAAAATCGGAACTGCTCTCGGCCTTCCTGAAAAAGGCCAAGGTTCCACACAACGTGCTGAACGCGCGCTATCACGAGCAGGAAGCGGCCATCGTCGCCCAGGCCGGCCGCCTTGGTGCGGTGACCATCGCCACCAACATGGCGGGCCGTGGTACCGACATCCAGCTGGGCGGCAATCTTGCCATGCGTCTTGAAGCCGAGCTTGGCGGCGTGGCCGATGATGCGACCCGCGCCCGGCGCAAGGCCGAGCTTGAAGCCGAGCACGCTGCCGAAAAGCAGAAGGTGCTCGACGCCGGCGGCCTCTATATTCTTGGCACCGAACGCCACGAAAGCCGTCGTATCGACAATCAGCTGCGTGGCCGCTCAGGCCGCCAGGGTGACCCTGGCGCCTCCAAATTCTTCCTCAGCCTCGAAGACGATCTGATGCGGATCTTCGGCGGCGAGCGCATGGACGGGATGCTCAAGCGTCTTGGCATGCAGGAGGGTGAGGCCATCATCCACCCATGGATGAACAAGGCCGTCGAAAAGGCACAGGCCAAGGTGGAAGGTCGGAATTTCGACATCCGCAAGAACCTGCTGAAATACGACGACGTGATGAACGACCAGCGCAAGGCCATCTACGAGCAGCGCATCGACCTGATGCGCGCCGAAGATGTGGCCGAAGACGTGGCCGACATGCGTCACGAGACGGTGGATGCCTTGGTCAGCCGCCATATTCCCGAGCGCGCCTATGCCGAGGCCTGGGATTCGGCTGGCCTTGAGGCCGAGGTTTCCCGCGTCTTCAACCTGAGCCTGCCGGTGGCCGCCTGGGCGGCCGAGGACGGCATTGCCGACGCCGAGATCCGCGCCCGCATTACGGATGCCACCGACAAGCGCATGGCCGAGCGTGCCGCCGAATTTGGCCGCGACGTGATGCGCATGGTCGAGAAGAGCCTGCTGCTCCAGATTTTGGACCAGCACTGGAAGGAGCATCTGCTCCACCTCGATCATCTGCGCCAGTCCATTGGCCTGCGCGCCTATGGCCAGCGCGACCCGCTGAACGAATACAAGTCAGAAGCCTTTGCCCTGTTCGAGAACATGCTGTCCCGCCTGCGCGAGGAGGTCACGCGCGTGCTGGCCCATGTGGAGCTTCGTGTCGAGCAGCCGCCCGAAGAACTCTTCCAGCCCCGCGAAATCGAGATGCACGAAAGCCATATCGATCCGCTGACCGGCGAGAATGAACTGGACGCTGGCGAGGCGCCGCCCGTGCAGCCCCGCCCCGCGAGCCAGCGCATGAACCCGACTGACCCCGCCACCTGGGGCAAGGTACCGCGTAACAACCCATGTCCCTGCGGGTCTGGCAAGAAGTTCAAGCACTGTCACGGCACGCTTGCCTAGATCCCATTCGTAAAGACAATCCGCACCGCCCCACCTGAATCTGGGGCGGTTCGATTGATATGGCGCTGGCCCCCGCAAGGGTTGCCCGCCCCAGTCTGCCTGCCCCATGATTGGCAAAACCTGCGACCAGCAGGGACAATTGGGGGGAAACCATGCACACAGCAGTGGACGCAGTATTGGCGAAGGCGGCGGCAGACGGCACGGCGCCAGGCCTTGTGGCCATGGTGGCCGGCCCCGAGGGCCTGCTCTATCAAGGTGCCGCCGGGCGGCGCGGTGTTGATGGGCCGGCCATGACCGTGGATACGGTCTTTCGCATCGCCTCCATGACCAAGGCCATCACGTCGGCGGCGGCCATGCAGATGGTGGAGCAGGGGCGCATCGGGCTGGACCAGCCTGTGGGTGATCTGCTGCCAGCGGTGGGCGCCGCACAGGTGCTGGAGCGCTTTGATGAGAGTGGCGACCCCGTCATGCGGGCGCCGCGCACCCCGGTGACCCTGCGCCATTTGCTGACGCACACGGCGGGCTATTCCTATCAGCCCTTCAATGCCCAGGTGGCGCGCTACCACGAGCGCCTGGGCCTGCCGCCGCTCTTCAGCACGCAGAAGGCGGCGCTGGCCGGCCCCCTGCTGTTTGATCCGGGCACCGACTGGACCTATGGCGTCGGCATCGACTGGGCCGGCCTGATCGTCGAGGCGCTGAGCGGGCAGGACCTGGAGAGTTACCTGCAGGACCATCTGCTTGGCCCCCTTGGCATGGGTGATACCAGTTTCCGCCTGAAGCCCCAAATGGCCGGCCGTCTTGCCGCGGCCCATGTGCGCACGCCCGATGGCTTCCTCGAGGCGCCGCTCGACTTCTCGCCCCCCGGCTCCGACTTCGACATGGGTGGCGGCGGCCTCTATTCGACGGCGGCGGATTATGTCCGCTTCATGCAGATGATCCTGAATGGCGGCGCGCTGGGCGGCAAACGGGTGCTGCAGGCCGAGACCGTGGCCCTGATGGGGCGCAATGCCATAGGCGACGTGAACGTGCCCGTGGTGAAGAGCGACGCGCCCGACCTCTTCGCCGAGGCCGACATGATGCCCGGCCAGATCAAGAAATGGGGGCTCAGCTTCCTGATCAATACCGAGGACGTGGCAGGTGGCCGGTCTGCCGGCAGCCTGGCCTGGGCGGGCCTCCTGAACAGCTATTTCTGGATCGATCCGGCCCGCCGCACGGCCGCCGTCATCCTGATGCAGTTCCTGCCGTTCTATGACGCCCGCGCCGTGGCCACCCTTGATGCCTTCGAGAAGGCGGTTTACGCCCCAGCATAAGAGAAGGGCGTGACCGTAAGGATGTGCAGATGACCGTAACCGTCAGGAAGATCGAACCCCGCGACCATGCCGCATGGCTGCCTTTGTGGAAGGGCTATCAGGTCTTCTACAAGACCGACATCCCGGAGGCGGTCACCGCGCTTACCTGGGAACGGCTGTTTGACGGCGTGGTGCCCATGCATGCCCTGGTGGCGGAACTGGACGGGCGGGTGGTGGGCATCGTTCACTACATCTTCCACTATTCCACCTGGACCCGGGGGCCTTATGTCTACCTCCAGGACCTCTTCACCGAGGACGGGTTGCGGGGCAAGGGCGTGGGCTCGGCGCTGGTCAATGCGGTCTATGACGCGGCCAAAGAGGCTGGCGCCTCGCGGGTCTACTGGCTGACCCACGAGACCAACGAGACTGCCATCTCCCTCTACAACAAACTCGCCGACCGCAGCGGCTTCATCCAGTACCGCAAACTGCTGGGCTGACGCGTCAGGCAAAGCGCCCAGGGCCATAAGGGGTGGGGTCCACCATGGGGGGGCGGCCGGTGACGAGGTCGGCCACCAGATGGGCCGTGACCGCGCTCAGGGTCATGCCAAGGTGGCCATGGCCAAAGGCCAGCGCCGTGCGTGGCACCGTGGGGCTGAGGCCTATCACCGGCAGAGAATCGGGCATGGAGGGCCGGAAGCCCATCCAGCGCGTGGCGCCCGCCTCGCAAAGGCCCGGCAGCAGGCGTCGGCCAACCTCCAGCAGACGATCGGCGCGGGCAGGATTGGGTGGTGCCTCCAGGCCGCCAAGTTCAACCGTGCCCGCCAACCGCAGGCCATGGGCCATGGGCGTGGCATGCAGGCCGCCATCGCCAGAGACAAAGGGCATGCGCAGGTCGATACCGGGGGCCGCCAGCATCACATGATAGCCCCGCTCCGTATCCAGCGGCACGTCGGCACCCAGCCGCGCCGCCAGCCCGCGCGCACGGGCGCCGGCCGCCAGCACCACGGCATCGCAGGGCCGCTCGCCCTGGTCGGTCAGCACCGCACGCGGGCCGTCGGGCCCAAGGATCACGTCGTGCACCTCGTCCATCACGATCTCGCCCCCGCGCGTCACCATGGCGGCGGCCAGGCGCGCCACCAGGGCCTGGGGGTCAAGCAGATGGCCATTGTCCGGCATCAGCAGGGAACGGGTGACGCCGGGGCCAAGGGCGGGTTCCACCTGGCGCAGGCTATCTGGCTCCAGCGCCTCGAAGCGCACGCCGTGGCGGCGCATCAGCTCGATCTCGCTGCTGGCGTTCTGCCACGCCGCCTCACTTTCGAAGAGATAAAGCAGGCCACGGCGGACCAGCAGGTCATCCGCCCCGGCCATGGTCAGCAGGCTATCCAGACTGGGCAGGGCTTGGGCACAGAGGGCGGCCAGGGCCAGGCTGATGGGCTCCACCCGTTCCGGCACGGAGGCCGCAATGAAGCGCGCCAGCCAGGGCGCCAGTTGCGGCAGATAGGACCAGCGGATGGCAAAGGGCGCCAACGGGTCTGCCAGCCAGCCGGGCAGGCGTCCCAGCGCACCTGGCAGGGCGATGGGGGCCACGGCATAGGGCATGATCTGCCCGGCATTGCCAAAGGAACACTCGCTGCCCGGTGGTCTTGGGTCGATCAGGCTGATCCGATAGCCCTCGGCCGCCAGCCGCAGGGCAATCGCACTGCCCACCACACCGGCGCCGATGACAGCCACCCGCGCACCCGCCGGAAAGGGGGAGGCCGACAGTGCTGCTGTCCCATCATGCGGCCGGGTGGGGTTGTTCATGGCGCGCATCCTCGCACAGGTGCGCGTGGGATCAAGGCGGGGGGATCAAGGCGGGGGGATCAAGGAGTGGGGGCATGCCGCCGCCTTGTGGGCGTGCTAGGCTGGGGACTGCTTTCTGGAAGGTTGCAAGACCCTGCGCCCGATCATGACCACCTCACGCCTTTCTGCCCGGCTGCGGGCGCTTGCCCTTGCACTGGGCCTCGCAGGCTTCGGCCTCCTGACCTCCATGGCGGCGCCGCTGCCAGCGCACGCCCAGGCTGCCCCCGGGGCGATTCCCGCCGCAGATGGCCGGGCCAGATCGTTTCCCCAGCTTCTCTCTGACTGGAACCAGCGGCTCGACCGGGTCGAGACGGCGCTGGGACGGCGTGATCTGGCGGATGGCCCCCTGGGCAATCTGCAGGGCGAGATCGAGGCGGTCATCGGGCTTGCGGAAACCTCCGGAGCGGTGGCCCGGGGCCAGTCGAATGATCTGCGTCGTCTGGTAGACGCCCTTGGCCCCCCTCCCGAAGACGGCCAGCCGCCCGAGGCACAGGATCTTGCCCGCCAGCGCCAGCGCCTGATGGCGGAATTGACCATTCATGATGGTGAAGCGCGGCAGTGCGACCTCGTGGTTGGCCGGGCGGATGCCCTGCTGCGCACGGTCGCCGAAATGGAACGGGGCCGCATGGCGGCAACCCTGTTGCTGCGCGAAAGTGCGCCTTTCTCTCCGCGCCTGTGGTATCGGGGCGGCGTTGATCTGATGGGGGCTGCGGCCAGCATTGCCGTGGGGCCGGCAAACTGGCTGGCCTCTCCCGAGATAAGCGGCGCGCCGGCTACCGCCTGGTACAGCCTGCTGGCGGCCGTGCTGGCGGCCGGCACCCTTGCCTGGCCCCTGCGCCTGTTGCTGATCCGCCGCTTTGGGCGAACGGTGGGCGCCGCGCAGGAGCCCACCTATTCCCGCCGCATTCTTGCCTCCGCCGCCGAAGGGATTGCGCGGGGCATTCTGCCAGTCTTTGGGGTTGGGGCCGTCTATGGCGCCCTGGATGCCTTCGATCTGCTGTCGGGCCCCTTTGGCGATGCCCTGGGCGGGCTGGCGGCGGCGGGGTGCATCTTTTTCCCCATGGTGGGGCTTGCCCGGGCCTCCCTCTCGCCTGATCGGCCGGAATGGCGGGTGGTGCCGCTGGTTGACGGCAGCTGCAGGCGGTTGTTTCGCCTGCTGGTGATCTTGGCCGCAGTTACGGCTGCCAGCACGGCACTTGCCATGGCGGGCCGCAACCTCCAGCTGGCGCCACCGGTGGTCAATGTCTGTGTTCTTGTCTCGAATACGGTTACAGCCATTGTCATTGCGCTGATCAGTGCCGCGCGCAACTGGCGGCGTGCCAGGTCGGCGCCGGTGCTGGATGACTGCGGCCAGCCCGTGCCCCCGGTCCGACGCCCCCTGCGCTCGTGGGGGCCCACGGTGCGGCTTGGTGTGCGCGTGGCCGTGGCCATGGCAATCATCTTTGCCCTGTCGGGGTTTTATAACCTTTCAAGTTTTATCATCCGGAACCTGCTGAACATCAGTCTGGCAGCAGCGGCCTATTACATTCTTTCAACCGCCGTCAGGGAAGGTGTCGCGCGGATACTCCATGACCGCTCTGGCGCCCTTGTGGCCATCCGGCATGCGCTTGGCATTTCCGATGATGCGGGCCGGCGGGCAAATTTCTGGCTTTCGGCCCTGCTCGACCTGATGCTGGCAGCGGTGCTGCTGCTTTTGCTGCTGCCAAGCCTTGGGGTTCCGACGCGCGCCATATTCAGCGGACTGAAGGCGGCATTTGACGGGTTTAAGGTTGGCGGGCTGACAATCAGCATCTCTGACATCGCCTTTGCCATCCTGCTTTATCTGCTGGTGATGAGTGCCACCCGCTTTGCCCAGCGTGCCCTTGAAGAGCGCATCCTGCCCCAGACGCGCTTTGATGCGGGGGTCCAGAATTCCATCAAGGCCGCTACGGGTTATGTCGGGATCGTGATTGCATCGATGATCGCCATCTCGGCAATGGGTCTTGATCTCTCGAACCTTGCGCTGATTGCCGGTGCCTTCTCGGTGGGTATCGGCTTTGGCCTGCAGAACATCGTGAACAATTTCGTGTCCGGGCTGATCCTGCTGGCCGAGCGCCCGATCAAGGTGGGTGACTGGGTGGAGATCGGCCCGCATGTGGGGAATGTGCGGCATATCAATGTGCGCTCGACCGAAATCGAGACAGCCCAGCGGGCAAGCGTCATCATTCCGAATTCCGACCTGTTGTCGAATGCACTGACGAACCGCACACACAAGAGCAGCATGGGACGCATGGAGATCAAGTTGGGGGTGGCCTATGGCTGCGATACTGACGCCGTGCGCCAGGCCTTGCTTGACGTCGCCGCTGCCGAGCCACGTGTGCTGACTGAACCCGCACCCTATGTGCTCTTCCGCGCCTTTGGCGATTCAACGCTCGATTTTGAACTGCGCGTATTCGTGCCGGATATCGAGATCGGGATATGGATAAGATCCGACCTGAATTTCGCGATTGACCGCGTCTTCCGCGAGCGAAATCTGGAAATCCCGTTCGGCCAGACGGATATTCACCTGCGCGATTTCGACCGGATCGAGGCTCTTGTGCAGCGCGTGATGCAAGGTCAGAGAATGACGCAAGGCAGCCCCGGTGCCAGCGAACCCCCAAAGGAAGACAAGGCGTGACAGAGACCGAAACGCCACTTGGCGCAATCATAGGCGAGAACAAGCACCTCCTGCTCTCCTACACCCCGTTTGCCCAGGCTGTGGGCATGGAGGTAGAGGCGGTTGAGGCAGGCAAGGCCACGCTGAAGCTGGCCTGGCGCGCCGACCTTGTGGGCAATCCCGAGACCGGGGTGCTGCACGGCGGTGTCATCACCACCCTGATGGACAATGCCTGTGGGGTGGCGGTGATGGCGGCCATGCCGCGTCTGGTGGCCATCGCCACCCTTGACCTGCGCATCGACTATCTCAAGCCCGCCAGTCGGGGCCTGGCCGTGCGGGCATTCTGCCATTGCTACAAGCTGACCCGCTCCATCGCCTTTGTGCGCGGCATTGCCTATCACGAGGACATGGACGACCCCATCGCCCATTGTGCCGCCAGTTTCATGCGCTCGGCCAACCGCAAGCCGCCCCCGGCCGAAGTTCCGGAGGCCCTGCGATGAGCAGCATTGAAGAGCAACTCCTGGCCGCCCGGGCCAGCGGCAATCCGGCCGCCATCAGCGACGCCATTCCCTTTGCCGGCTTCATGGGTTTCACCCTGACGCAGGGTGCACAGGGCCTGGTGGGCGCGCTTGCCTATGACGAGAAGCTGATCGGCAACCCGCGCCTGCCCGCCCTGCACGGCGGCAGCATAGGCGCGTTCCTGGAAATGACGGCGCTTGCCCATCTGATGTGGGAAATCGAGGTGCCGGGCATTCCCCGCACCATCAACATCACGGTGGAATATCTGCGCTCGGGCAAGCCGGAAAACACCTTTGCCAGTGCTGTCATCACCAAGCATGGCCGGCGCGTAGCCAATGTTTCGGTCACCGCCTGGCAGTCGGACCCGGCAAAGCCCATTGCCACGGCCCATGGCCACTTCCTGCTGCCCGAAGCAAAGGACTGATCAGCGCCCGGTCTTCTCGCCTGCGGGCTTTTCCTGTGTGCCCAGGGCCTCGGCAAGGCGGGCGGTGGCGCTGCCGGGGCGCTTTGGTTGGGGCTGGTCGGGCCCTGGGGACCAGCCGGCCAGCCAGATCACCTGGAAGGTGGCCCGCACCCGCCCATCTGGCGCGGGAAAGCGGCGGGCATAGATTTCCGCCATGGCAAGCAGGGTCTCGCGGCGCAGGGGGGTGCGGCGGCGGGCCTTGATAGCATTGGTCTCGCCCATGCCGCGCAGTTCGCGCAGCAGGGCAAAGGGGTCGGCATAGGTCACGTCGATCGTGTCCACATCGGCGACTGGCATGGCAAAGCCTGCCCGCTGCAAGAGGCCGGCGGCATCGCGCAGGTCGGCCATGGGCGAGACGCGGGGGCTGGCCCCACCCTCAACCAGTGCCTCGGCCTCAAGAAAGGCCTGACGCAATTCGATCAGGGTCTCGCCCCCCAGCATGGCTGCCAGGAACAGGCCGTCGGGCGCCAGCACGCGGCGGATCTGGATCAGGGCGCCGGGCAGGTCGTTCACCCAGTGCAGGCTCAGGCAGCTGCTGACCAGATCAAAGACCCCATCGGCAAAAGGCAGGGCCTCTTCATCGGCCACCAGACGGGGTGGGGGGGCAGCAGCCACCAGGGGCGCCGCCAGGTCGGTCGAGACAACCTGATCCACCTTTCCGGCGGCGGTCATCATGCGGCCAAGCGCCCCCGTATGGGCGCCAAGATCGAGGGCGCGGGGAAAATGGCGGTTGATGTCAGCCAGCCGCTCCACCAGCCGGTCGGCAACCTCGTCCACCAGAAAGCCATGCCGGCTGGCAAAGCCCGGTGCTGCGCGGGTTCGATGCCGGCGCACCAGCGCCCGGTCGAACACCAGCATGTCGTCGATGGGTGGGGAAGGGGGGCTTGCCATGGCCCTGATATGGCACGCGGCGGGCGGCTTGGCGACCATGGCCCGCGTCTATGCGAAGGCGCGCGTAATTTATGTAAAAAATTCTCCCGCTTGCGGTACTCTTCGCCCATGCATGATGCAGCGGACAGGGTGCGGGAACTTGTCGGGCACAGCGGCGCTCTTGCGGGCCGCGTGCTGAACCTGCTGCTGCCGCCGGTGTGCCTGAACTGTGGTGAGGTGGTGGACAGCCCGGGCCGCCTGTGTGCGCCCTGCTGGACCAGTATTTCGTTCATCGCGCCGCCGTTCTGCGCCTGTTGCGGGCTGCCCTTTCCCTATGACCTGGGACCAGAGGCGCTGTGCGCGGCCTGCATCGCCAGCCAGCCGCGCTATGGCCGGGCGCGGGCGGTGCTGCGCTATGATGATCACAGCCGGGGCCTGGTGCTGCGCCTGAAACATGCCGACCGGCTGGAAGGCGCCGGGGCCTTTGGCCTGTGGATGGCGCGGGCAGGGGCGGATCTGCTGGCGCCGGGCAGCCTCATCGCCCCGGTGCCGCTCTGGCGCTGGCGCCTGTTCAGGCGACGCTACAACCAGTCGGCCCTGCTGGCGCTTGGCATTGGCCGGGCGGTCGGCCCGGGGATTAGCGTGATTCCCGACCTGCTGGTGCGCCGCCGCTCCACCGGTTCCCAGGCGGGGCTGGGGCGGGCGCAGCGGGCGCGCAATGTGCAAGGCGCCTTTGCCGTGGGGGCAGAGCATGCCGACAGGGTGCGCGGCCGTGCGGTGGTGCTGGTGGATGATGTGCTGACCACGGGGGCCACACTCGAGGCCTGTGCCCGGCCCCTGCTGCGGGCGGGTGCGGCGCGGGTGGATGCCCTGGTGCTGGCCCGGGTGGTGCGGGACGAGGCACAGATCTGAAGCCGTAAGACGGGAAAATAACCTGTCTCCGCTTGACCAAGGCACCCCCGCATGCCCATTTCTGTAACCACAGTGACATGAGGATCGACCCTTGGCCGAGATCACCATCTACACCACCCAGATGTGCCCCTATTGCTATCGGGCCAAGCAGCTGCTGTCGGAAAAGGGGGCACCCTTTACCGAGATCGACGTTGCCATGGATGCAGCAAAGCGGAACGAGATGATGACGCGCTCGGGCGGCCGGCACACCGTGCCCCAGATCTTCATCAACGGCGCCCATGTGGGCGGCTGCGATGATCTGGTGGCGCTTGAGCGGGCGGGCAAGCTTGATCCCCTGCTGGGTGCCGCCCCATGACAGCGCTGCTGCGCGCGGCCTGCGTGCAGTTCACCGCTGGCGACGAGGTTGCCGCCAATATCGAGACAGCGTCGGACCTGATCCGCCGCGCCCGCCATTCCGGCGCCCGCTTCATTGCCACGCCTGAGGTAACCTCGCTGATGGAGCGCCGCTCCCCGCAGGTCTGGCAAAAGACAACGACACAGGAGCAGGACCCGGCGCTTGCCGCCTTCCGGCTGCTGGCCGCCGAACTTGGCATCTGGCTTCTGATCGGCTCCCTGCCCATCCGCATCGCCGAGGACCGGCTTGCCAACCGCTCGTTCCTGCTGGCGCCTGACGGCAGCATCGCCGCCACCTATGACAAGATCCACATGTTCGATGTGGAGTTGCCCAATGGCGAAACGTCGCGCGAATCAAAGAACTATGAGGCTGGCAGCGAGGCCGTGGTGGCGCCCACGCCCATTGGCTGTTTTGGCCTCACCATCTGCTATGACCTGCGCTTCCCCTATCTTTACCGCATGCTGGCCAAGGCCGGGGCGCAGATCCTGACCATTCCGGCCGCCTTTACCCGTGTCACCGGTGAGGCCCATTGGCACACGCTGGTGCGTGCGCGCGCCATCGAGACCGGCAGCTATGTGGTGGCCCCAGGCATGTGCGGTGACCATTCCGACGGCCGCAAGACCTTTGGCCATTCCCTGATCGTTGATCCCTGGGGCGAGATCCTGGCCGATGGCGGCCCGGAACCGGGGATCATCTGGGCGGACCTCGATGTTGAAAAGGTTGCCGAGACGCGGCGACGCATTCCGGTGCTTGCCAATGAAAGGCCCCTTGCCACACCCGTCGTCCGGCTGATGGCCGGGCTTGCCTGACGGGGGCGGCGATGATCGTCTATGACCTCAAATGTGAGGCTGGCCATCTCTTCGAGGCCTGGTTCAGGGACAGTGCGGCCTATGACAAGCTGCACGCCCAGCACAAGGTGACCTGCGCCGACTGTGGCTCCACCAAGGTGGAACGCCAGCTCTCGGCGCCGGCCATCAACACCCGCGGCGAGGCGCCGCCGCGTGACGCCCCGGAACATGTCCGCAAGGCCATGACCATGTTGCGCGAACTGCGTGCCGAGGTCGAAAAGACATCGGAATATGTGGGTGAGCGCTTTCCGGATGAGGCGCGGGCGATTCACCACGGGGATGCCGAGCGGCGCAATATCTATGGCGAGGCCACCCGCGAGGAGGCCGAAGCCCTGTCAGATGAGGGCATCGAGGTGGCGGCGATCCCCTGGGTGCCAAAGTCTGACGCCTGAGGGGTGCCGACGCCCGAGGCCTTCTAGGCTGGCCGGGTGGCCAGCGCCATGTAGTTGACGCCCAGATCACCGGTCAGGCGCCAGCGGTCGGCCAGCGGATCGAACGACACGCCCTGGAACTCCACGCGCGAAAGGCCGCCCGCAGTCAGGGCGCTGTCCAGTTCACCCGGTTTCACGAATTTCGACCAGGTGTGGGTGCCGCGCGGCAGCCAGCCCAGCACATATTCCGCCCCCACAATGGCGAGCGCAAAGGCCTTGGGCGTGCGGTTGAGGGTGGCCACCAGCATCAGGCCACCCGGCTTCACCATGGCGGCGCAGGCGTTCATGAACAGGCCGATGTCGGCCACGTGTTCAACCACTTCCATGTTCAGGACCACATCAAACTGCTCGCCGGCCGCCGCCAGGGCCTCGGCCGTGGTGTGGCGATAGTCGATGGCAAGGCCGGCGCGGTCAGCGTGCACGGCAGCGGTCTTGACGTTGCGCTCGGCGGCATCGGCGCCCACGACGCTGGCGCCAAGCCGCGCCATGGGCTCGCTCAACAGGCCACCACCGCAGCCGATATCCAGCAGCCGCAGGCCCGCCAGAGGCTGGGCCGACCTGGGGTCGCGGCCGAAATGGGTGGCGACGCGGTCGCGGATATATTCCAGCCGGGTGGGGTTGAAGCGGTGCAGCGGCTTGAACTTGCCGTTGGGATCCCACCATTCGTCGGCAATGGCCGAAAAGCGGGCAATTTCTGACGGATCAACCGTGGTGCTCTGCGCCGTCATGGAACCTCCCGAAATCGCCTGAACCCAGATATGGCACTGCGGCACCGCCGTATCCAGTGCTGCTCCTCAGAACAGGGGCCTCATGACAGGGGCCCTCATGACAGAGGTCGGTTGGTGTTGCTTGCCTCTGGCCACCGTTCTGAGTATCCCTAGCGCCTTCGCGGTCCGGGGCCTGTGGGCAGGTCCGCGCCGTTTCATGGGAGATCGCTCGCCTTGGCACGCCTGGTGCTCAAATTCGGTGGTACGTCGGTCGCAGACGTGCCGCGCATCCAGAATGTCGCCCGCCTCGTCAAGCGCGAGGTCGACGCTGGCAACGAGGTTGCGGTGGTTGTCTCTGCCATGTCGGGAGAAACCAACAAGCTTGTCGGCTGGTGCCGCGAGATCGCCATCCTGCACGACGCCCGCGAGTACGACACCGTGGTGGCCGCCGGCGAGCAGGTGACGGCGGGTTTGCTGGCGCTTGCCCTGCAGGAAATCGGCGTCAACGCCCGCTCTTGGCTGGGCTGGCAGATCCCGCTTGCCACCGACGATACCCATGCCTCTGCCCGGATCGAGCATATCGACACGCGCGAGATCGTGGCCCGGTTTGCCCAGGGACAGGTTGCGGTGATTGCCGGTTTCCAGGGCCTTGGCTCGGACCGGCGCATCACGACCCTTGGCCGTGGCGGCTCGGATACCTCGGCCGTGGCACTGGCGGCGGCCATGAAGGCGGAGCGCTGCGATATCTACACCGACGTTGATGGGGTTTATACCACGGACCCGCGCATCGTTGATAAGGCTCGCAAACTCGATAAGATAACCTACGAAGAAATGCTCGAAATGGCGTCGTCTGGCGCCAAGGTGTTGCAGATCCGCTCCGTCGAAATGGCGATGAAGCATCGGGTCCGTGTGCAGGTGCTGTCGAGCTTTACCGCCGCCCCCGGTACCCTCGTGGTGGATGAGGACGAAATCGTGGAACAGGAACTGGTAAGTGGCATCGCTTACAGCCGGGACGAAGCAAAGATCACGCTCGTCAAGGTGGCGGATCGCCCGGGTGTGGCGGCCGGCCTCTTTGGGCCGCTGGCCGATGCCAATATCAATGTCGACATGATCGTGCAGAACGTCTCCGAAGACGGCTCGTCCACCGACATCACCTTCACGGTTGCTCGCGCCGACCTTGAGCGCGCCCAGAAGCTGCTTGAGGACAAGCGCGACGCCATCGCCTATCGCGAAATGCGCTTTGACCCCAAGGTCGCCAAGATCTCGGTGATCGGCGTTGGCATGCGCAGCCATGCCGGTGTGGCGGCGCGCATGTTCCAGGCGCTGTCCGAAAAGGGCATCAACATCCAGGTGATCTCCACCTCCGAAATCAAGATCAGCGTGCTGATCGCCGCCGACTATACCGAACTGGCTGTGCGCGCCCTGCACACGGCCTATGGTCTGGACGCAGCCTGAGCGAGGCCCCGAGTATGAGCGTGCCAGCCGCAACAGCAGGACGTGAGCGGCTTGACCAGCTATGGCAGCGTGGTCGGGCGTTCCTTGGCACGCGCTATGCGATCATGGGCGGCGCCATGTCCTGGGTGTCGGAGCGGCATCTGGTGGCGGCCATCTCCAATGCCGGTGGCTTTGGCACGCTTGCCTGCGGTGCCATGCCGCCCGCCCTGCTGGAGGCCGAGATCGCGGGCACCCGTGCCCTCACGTCCCTGCCCTTTGGCGTCAAT
The DNA here is from genome assembly GCA_947379865.1 of Acetobacteraceae bacterium. Taxonomy (GTDB): domain Bacteria; phylum Pseudomonadota; class Alphaproteobacteria; order Zavarziniales; family Zavarziniaceae; genus CANCOY01. Next base: position 15,339 of record CANCOY010000021.1, on the reverse strand, counting down.
CTGATCACCATGCATCCGGAACTGGACGCCCTGATTGACGTCTGCACGCGCGCTGGCGTCAGCCATGTGGTGCTGGCAGGCGGCCTGCCGCCGCGTGGCGCCATTGATCGCATCAAGGCGTCCGGGGCCAAGGTCATGTGCTTCACGCCGGCGCTGTCGCTGGGGCGCAAGCTGGTACGCTCTGGCGTTGATGCCCTGGTGATCGAGGGCATGGAGGCCGGTGGCCATATCGGGCCGGTGTCCACCGCCGTGCTGGCCCAGGAAATCCTGCCCGAGATCCGGGAGGTGCCCATCTTTGTGGCCGGCGGCATCGGCCGTGGCGAAGCGATTGCCATGTACCTGGAACTGGGTGCAGCAGGCGTGCAGCTTGGCACCCGCTTTGTCTGCGCCACCGAATCCATTGCCCATGCGCGTTTCAAGCAGGCCTTCATCCGCGCTTCTGCCCGTGACGCCGTGCCCTCGGTTCAGTTGGATCCCCAGTTCCCCGTGATCCCGGTTCGTGCCCTTGGCAATGACGCCACGCGACGCTTCATGGAAACCCAGGCCCTGGTGATCGAGAAATTCCGCAAGGGTGAGATCGACCAGAAGGCCGCCCAGCTCGAGATCGAACATTTCTGGGCTGGCGCTTTGCGCCGGGCCGTGATCGACGGCGATGTGGAGAGCGGCTCGGTCATGGCTGGCCAGTCTGTCGGCATGGTCACCCGGGAACAGCCCACGGGCGAGATCATCGAGGAACTCGTCAACCAGGCGGCTGCAGCACTTGAGACCCGTGCCCCGGGCGCTCTGGCTGCTGGCGACACGCGCACAGGAACCGGCTGATGAGCGCGGGCGCCGCTGGCGGCCCGCGTGTCCTGCTTCGCCGCCTGCGCGAGGTCATGGCAGAGCCGGAATCGGCTCAGGTCCGCCTCGACAAGCTCGTCCGGGCCATCGCCGCAAACATGGTGGCGGAGGTCTGCTCGATCTATCTGATGCGGGCAGGCAATGTTCTTGAACTCTTCGCGACCGAAGGCCTGAACCCCGAGGCCGTCCACAAGACCCGCCTGAAGGTGGGCGAGGGCCTGGTTGGCACGATTGCCGACAATGCCACGCCCCTGAGCCTGCCCGAGGCCTCAAGCCACCCCAAATTCGCCTATCGCCCGGAGACGGGTGAAGAGATCTATCACTCGCTGCTGGGCGTGCCGATTCTGCGGGCCGGCCATGTGGCAGGCGTGCTCGTTGTTCAGAACCGCACCATGCGGGAGTACGACGAGGACGAGATCGAGGCGATGCAGACCATCGCCATGGTCCTGGCCGAACTGGTGGGCCAGGGGCAACTGGTTGAGGCGGCGGAAATCCGCCAGACGGAATACGCCCGCAAGCTGCCCTACCGCCTTGACGGCCAGGTGCTGGCCGAAGGCATCGCCCAGGGCATCGCCGTGCTGCACGAGCCGCGTGTGGCCGTTGAGCGCCTGATCGCCGAAAACCCGGCGGAAGAGCAGGACCGTCTGGCGCTGGCCATCGGCGCCCTGCAGAAATCCATCGACGACATGATGGCCTCTGGCGACATGATCGCCGAGGGCGAGCACCGGGAGGTGCTGGAAACCTTCCGCATGTTCGCCCATGACAAGGGCTGGCGGGCGCGCATCCAGGAGGCCATCAAGACTGGCCTGACGGCGGAGGGCGCGGTCGAGCGTGTGCAGATGGAAACCCGTGCCCGCATGATTGCGATCACGGACCCCTATCTGCGCGAGCGCCTGAACGACCTCGACGATCTGGCCAACCGCCTGCTGCGCCACCTGACTGGCCGGGCAGATACCGCGTCCAAGGACATCCTGCCCGACGATGCGATTCTGGTGGCGCGCAGCATGGGGCCGGCCGAACTGCTGGACTATGACCGCACCCGCCTGAAGGCCGTGGTGATCGAGGAATGCTCGCCCACAAGCCATGTGGCGATTGTCGCCCGGGCGCTTGGCATTCCGCTGGTGGGCCGCACCGAAGGCGTGCTTGACCGGATTGATGCCGGTGACGCCATCATCGTCGACGGGGACGTTGGCCAGATTTTTGTGCGACCCACGGCCGATGTGCTGGCGGCCTATGGCGATGCCATGGCCGTCAAGGTGCAGCGGCGTGCGGAATATGCCGCTTTGCGCGACATGCCGGCGGAAAGCCTCGACGGCGTTTCGGTCTCGCTGATGATGAATGCCGGCCTGACCGTCGACCTGCCCCATCTTGCAGAAACGGGGGCGGCCGGCATCGGCCTGTTCCGCACGGAACTGCAATTCATGGTCAGCGCCACCATGCCGCGCCTGGCTGCCCAGGTAGAGCTTTATGGCAGCGTGCTGGATGCGGCGGGTGACCGGCCGGTGATCTTTCGCACGCTCGATATCGGTGGCGACAAGGTCCTGCCCTATCTTGTTGGCCCGCGTGAGGAAAACCCGGCCCTTGGCTGGCGGGCGATCCGCCTCACCCTCGATCGGCCCGCCCTGCTGCGTTACCAGTTGCGTGCCCTGTTGATGGCGGCGGGTGGGCGGCCGCTCTCTGTCATGTTCCCCATGGTTGCCGACGTCTCCGAACTGCGGGCGGCGCGCGGCATTCTTGAGCGCGAACTCTCCCGACTCGAGCGGCTGGGCCAGCCGCGGCCCTCCAGGCTGCGGGTGGGCACCATGTTCGAGGTGCCGGCGCTGGCCTTTCAGCTGCCCGCGCTGCGACCCTATGTGGATTTCATCTCCATCGGCTCGAACGATCTGTTTCAGTTCTTCTTTGCGGTGGATCGCGCCAATCCACGTATGGCCGACCGCTATGACACGCTGGCGCCCAGCATGCTGCGGTTCCTGCGCCAGATCGTGCAGGAATGCGACGCTGCCGGCCTGCCCATTGGCCTGTGCGGCGAGATGGCTGGCCGACCGCTTGAGGCCATGGCCCTGATCGGCCTGGGGCTGAGATCAATTTCCATGCAGCCGGGCGCCATCGGGCCGATCAAGGCCATGGTCCGCTCTCTCAATGTTGCCGAACTGGCCCGCTATATGGACACGCTGCTGACGCTCCCCGATCGTTCCTTGCGGGGAAAGCTGCGCAATTTTGCCCTGGACCATGGCGTGACGATCTAGAACGTTGCGCAAATGTCCAATTTACAATAGTTAGAAAAGCAGCCTGACCGGGTTGAGTCCGCAGGAACGACGCGGATCTGCTACATTCCCAGCTTGAATCGTGAGACGACCTTGAGCACACGGAAGACCCGCGACGACGAGCCGAACGGGGAAGTCCAGCCGGACGAACCCTATGTTGGCATCGGTGAACAGCTCCGCGACCTTCGGGTGCGCGCGGGCGGCGATCTGCTGCAGATCGCCGGCACACTGCGCATCCGCTTTGCCTATCTGAAGGCCATCGAAGAAGGGCGCTTCGATCTGTTGCCGGGCACAACCTATGCCAATGGTTTTGTGCGTAGCTATGCAAATCATCTTGGCATCGACGGTGAGGCCGCCGTCGCCAGCTTCCGTACCGAAGCGGCGCTGAGCACCGAGGAAAACCGCCTTGTCTTTCCCGCTCCCATGAGCGAGGCCAAGGTTCCAACAGGTCGTATCCTGCTGTTGAGCCTTGTTCTGGCGGGTGCGGTTTACGCCGGCTGGTATTACTTCATGCGTGCCCCGGCTCCGGTGCTCGACACGGCGGCGCCGCCCGCAAGTTCGCTTGAGCCGGTCGCGGCTGAGCCCATGGCAGCCCCCACAAGTCCGGCTGCCGACGTCGCCTCCGTACCGCAAGCCCCGGCGACCGAGGTTACCCCGGCCACTCCCGCCGTGCCTGTGGCGGCCCCGCCGGATGCCGGCCCGGCGACAACGCCTGCTGCCACCCCTGAAGCGCCGGTGACGCCACCGGTCGTCGCCCAGGCGGCTCCTGCCCCGGTTGAGGCGCCGGCGGTGGCGGCTCCCGTGGTGCCGCCACCCCAGCCTACCACGCCGGAAGGTGCCGCCATCTATGGCGAGACCAGCGGCCCCAGCCGGATCTCGGTAAAGGCGATTGCCTTTTCCTGGGTACAGATCCGCGACCCCAAGGGCGGGGCGCTCTTCACCCGGACCCTGCGCAAGGGTGAAGTCTATCGTGTGCCCCTGCGGGATGATCTGATGCTCATTGCCGGCAATGCCGGAGGTGTGGAGATCAGCGTTGATGGCAAGGTGATCGGCCGTCTTGGTGAAAAATCCCAGGTCCGCCGCGACATCCGGCTTTCTGCGAAAAATCTGCTGGAAAAGGGCATCCCACCTGCGCCTGAAGTCGTGCCGGCGGCGCCCGTGTCGCCCGAGCCTCAATCATCCGCGCCTCAATCACCCGCGCCGCAATCACCGGCGCCCGAGTCTGGCGGATCAGGTGCGACCCCTCCCGCCGCCACGCCCAATTAGGCCAGCCTGACCGATCGTGGCGATGTTCCTGCATCCTGGCCCGACGACCGGTCATTCCTGTCCGACCGTTGCCTGTGCGGCCGCGCGCCCTGCCTTGATTTGCAGGACGCCAGCGCACATCTTCACCCCACTGTCTTTCCACCATCAGCCTTCGTGAGACGCGCATGAGCATTCGTCCCTATCGCGACATCCTGCGCCGCAAGTCGCGCCTGATTCACGTCGGCAATGTGCCGGTTGGCGGGGATGCACCGATCACGGTGCAGACCATGACCAATACCCTCACCTCTGATCCGCAGGCGACACTCGCCCAGATCCGCGACATGGAGGCGGCCGGCGCCGACATCATCCGCGTTTCCTGCCCGGACGAGGAATCGACGGCAGCGCTCTCCACCATCGTGAAGGGTGCCCAGGTTCCAATCGTTGCGGACATCCATTTCCACTACAAGCGCGCCATCGAGGCCGCCAAGGCCGGTGCCGCGTGCCTGCGCATCAATCCGGGCAATATCGGCTCGGCCGATCGTGTGCGCGAAGTTGTGCAGGCCGCCAAGGATTATGGCTGCGCCATGCGCATTGGCGTCAACGCCGGCAGCCTTGAGCGCGAACTGCTCGAGAAATATGGCGAGCCCTGTCCCGCCGCCATGGTCGAGAGCGCGCTGAACCACGCCCGCATCCTTGAAGACAACGATTTCTTCGAGTTCAAGATTTCGGTGAAGGCGTCCGACGTGTTCCTCGCCGTTGCCGCCTATCAGGGCCTGGCCGAGGCCTGTGACTATCCCCTGCATCTTGGCATCACCGAAGCCGGCGGCCTGAGGTCTGGCACGGTCAAGTCATCCATCGGCATGGGCATGCTGCTGTGGTCGGGGATTGGCGACACGATCCGTGTCTCGCTTTCGGCCGACCCTGTCGAGGAGGTCAAGGTCGGCTTCGAGATGCTTAAGTCGCTCAACCTGCGGCATCGCGGCGTCAACATCATTTCCTGCCCGTCCTGCGCGCGTCAGGCCTTCCAGGTCATCCGCACGGTTGAGGTGCTGGAAAAGCGCCTCGCCCACATCACCACGCCCATGTCGCTGTCGATCATCGGCTGTGTGGTGAATGGCCCGGGCGAAGCCCGCGAGACCGACATCGGCCTGACCGGCGGCGGCAGCGGCAATCACAAGGTCTATGTCGGCGGCATTGCCGACCACAATATCGATGATGCCAACCTGGTTGAGCACATCGTTGGCCTTGTGGAAAAGAAGGCCGCCCAGATCGAGGCTGAAAAGCTGGCCGTCGCGTCCTGAGGCGCCTGCGCCGGGGCCTTTGTCCCGGCGTATTTGGCCGAGATGGCGGGTGGGCATTTGCGTCGCCCGCCGGTGGGGCCTACAAGGACGGCTGATTTCCTGAGGCCCAGAGCCAAGCGAGACGCGCCGTGTCATCCCTGCAGCCTGTTCGCGGTACCCACGACCTTATGGGCGAGGATGCCCGCCGCCACCGCCACATCGTCGAGACCTTTCGCGAGGTGGCGGAGCTTTATGCGTTCCGCGAGATCGCGACGCCCATCTTCGAGTTCACCGACGTCTTCGAACGCACCCTTGGCGATACCTCCGATGTCGTCACCAAGGAGATGTACACGTTTGTCGACCGTGGCGGTGAGCAGCTGACCCTGCGGCCCGAGATGACGGCCGGTGTTGCCCGCGCCTTCATTTCCAACGGGCTGGCGCAGGATCTGCCCATCAAGTTCTTCGGCCACGGGCCGATGTTCCGTTACGAGCGACCCCAGAAGGGCCGCATGCGCCAGTTTCACCAGATCGACGCAGAGATTCTTGGCGTGCCCGAGCCGCAGGCCGACATTGAGGTGATTGCGCTGGCACATCATGTCCTCTCGGCCCTGGGCCTCGGGGACAAGATCACGCTTGAACTCAATTCCCTTGGCGATGTGGAAAGTCGGCTCGCCTATCGCGCCCGGCTGATCGACTATTTCTCGGCCCATCGCGCGGCACTGAGCGAGGACAGCCGCATGCGGCTTGAGCGCAATCCCTTGCGCATCCTCGATTCCAAGGCGGCCGAAGACCGGCCCATCGTGGAGGCGGCGCCCGCCATTGCCGAGAGCTTCAACGCGGCCTCGCGGGAGTTCTTCGATGCCGTGCGGCGCGGCCTTGATGCCCTTGGCATCGGCTATGCCGTCAATCCAAGGCTGGTGCGGGGCCTCGACTATTACAGCCACACGGCCTTCGAGTTCACCACCACCCATATCGGTGCCCAGGGCACGGTTCTGGGTGGGGGCCGCTATGACGGCCTGATCGAAACCATGGGTGGCCCTGCCACCGCCGGCATCGGCTGGGCCGCTGGGATCGAGCGCCTCGCCCTGATGGTAACGCCGCCCCCCGAGAGCCGGGACCTGATTGCCGTGGTACCCGTAGGGGATGATCCGGCCGTGCAGGCAGCAGCCCTGGCGCTTGCCAACCGGCTGCGCCGCGCCGGCCATGCGGTGGACCAGGGGTATCGTGGCAATGTGGGCAAGCGCATGAAGCGGGCCGACAAGCTTGGTGCCAGCCGCGCCCTGATTCTGGGTGAAAGCGAACTGGCTGCCGGCATTGTTCAACTGCGTGACCTTGCCACCGGGGAGCAGCGCAGCCTGCCGCTGGACGCGGTGGAGGCGGCATTCGCCTAAGGCCATGAAACTCGACGCCCAGCTTCACCGTATCGTCGTCCGCCACGAGGCACTGGCGGCCCAGCTTGCGGCCGTTGGTGGCGCAGGGGGCGATTTCGCGCGCCTGTCCAAGGAATATTCCGACCTTGGCCCCGTGGTGGAGGGCATCCGCGCCCTGCAGAAACTGCGCGACGAACTGGCCGAACTCCAAGCCATGGCGGCGGACCCAGCGGCTGATCCCGACATGCGGGCGCTCGCCGCCGATGAACTGGGCGAGATCGAGCGCAGCCTGCCAGCGGCCGAGCGCAGCGTGGCCCTGTTGCTGCTGCCGCGCGATGCCGCCGACGACAAGAGTGCCATCATCGAAATCCGCGCCGGCACCGGCGGCGACGAGGCGGCGCTGTTCGCCGGCGACCTGTGGGGCATGTACCGGCGCCATGCCGAATTGCACCGCTGGCGGATCGAGGTTCTCAGCCATTCCGAGACCGATCTGGGTGGCCTCAAGGAAGTGGTGGCGTCCGTCACGGGCAATGGCGTCTATGCGCGGCTGAAGTTCGAATCGGGCGTCCACCGTGTCCAGCGCGTGCCTACGACCGAGGCTGGCGGGCGGATCCATACCTCGGCCGCCACAGTTGCCGTGCTGCCGGAAGCCGAAGAGGTCGATATCGCCATCGACGAAAAAGACCTCAGGATCGACGTGTTCCGCTCGTCCGGTCCGGGCGGCCAGTCGGTGAACACCACCGACAGTGCGGTGCGCATTACCCATTTGCCCACGGGCATCGTCGTGCAGCAGCAGGACGAGAAGTCGCAGCACAAGAACAAGGCCAAGGCCATGAAGGTCCTGCGCTCGCGCCTGTACGAGGCCGAGCGCCAGCGGGTGGATTCCGAACGCGCGGCCGCCCGCAAGGGCCAGGTTGGTTCGGGCGACCGGTCGGAGCGCATCCGCACCTATAATTTCCCGCAAGGGCGTGTCACCGATCACCGGATCAATCTGACGCTCTACAAGCTCGACCGGGTGATTGCCGGGGACTCTCTGGACGAGATGATCGACGCCCTGATTTCCGAGGATGAGGCCAATCGCCTCGCCGAAATGGAGGACGAGGGCTGAGTGCGTCTGCCACAGGCGATGGTCCCTCCATTGCCCAGGTGCTGGCCGGGGCAACGGTGCGTCTGTCCGGGGCAGGGGTCGACAGTGCCCGCCTCGACGCAGGTCTGATCCTGGGCGCTGTGCTCGGCATGGATCGGGCCACGCTCCTGGCGGAAAACACCCGACGCCTCAGCGGTCAGGAAATTGCGCGCTTCGAGGCTCTTTTGGCCCGCCGGCTTGAACGGCGCCCGCTGGCCCAGGTTCTGGGGCACCGCGAGTTCTGGAGCCTCGATTTCCTCGTCACCGAAGCCACCCTCGACCCCCGCCCGGACAGCGAGACCCTGGTTGAGGCCGTGCTGGCCGCGCGGCAGGGCAACCCGCCGGCGCGGTTGCTCGACCTTGGCACCGGCACCGGCTGCCTGTTGCTGAGCCTGTTGAGTGAATGGCGAGGCGCCTGGGGCCTTGGCCTCGACCGCTCGCCAGAGGCGGCGAAGGTGGCCGCCCGCAATGCCAGTCGTCTGGGCCTCGCCTCGCGGGCCGCCATTGTGGTGGCAGACTGGTCCAGCGGCCTGCGCGGCACTTTCGACGTGGTGGTGGCGAACCCGCCCTATATTCCCGAGGCGGATCTGGCTGGCCTTGCCCCGGAAGTCGCGCGGTTTGAGCCGCGCACGGCCCTGGTCGCCGGCGCAGACGGGCTGGACGACTACCGGCGAATCGCCCGCGCCCTGCCTGAGTTGCTGGCACCGGGCGGGCTGGTTGGTCTGGAAGTCGGCAGTGGCCAGGCTGGTGCCGTGGCGGAACTGCTTTCGGCCGAGGGCCTGCTTGTCTCGGGAACGGTCCGCGATCTCGCAATGGTCGAAAGGGTGGTTCTTGCCAAAAAACGCTTGGCAAACACCCCCATCAGTCACTAAGTTTGCGAACGCGGATCGAGAGCCAATGTGCTCGGATTGATGCCCTTGGGCGACATCCTGATCCCGAATACCCCAGACGCATCATCCTGTCCGCCGTCGCGGATGATGCCGAAGGCCTCCCGGAGAGCACGCCGGGCGCTGGGTTCTTCACGGCTTGGAAAGATCGACCATTGAGTATGAGACAGCAGCACAGCAAGCGTCCGCGTGGGGGCGGCCGCCCGAACAATGGGCGCAAGCCCCAGGGTCAGGGCGGCGGCGGCGGGGGCGGACCGAATCGGTCTTATGATTCGAATGGTCCCGACGTGAAGATTCGCGGCACCGCGAGCCATATCTATGACAAGTACCAGCAGCTTGCCCGCGACGCGCAGTCTGCCGGCGACCGCGTGGCGGCCGAGAACTATCTGCAGCATGCCGAGCACTATTACCGGCTGATGGTTGCAGCCAACCCCGGCATCGTGCAGCAGCGCAATGGCAATGGCGGTTATGCGCCCCAGCCAGGCGCCACCGGCGAAGGCCCGCAGCCCGGCTTTGATGGCCTGCCGCCCCGCGCCATGCCCGAACAGGACGAGGGCGAGGGCGAGGAATTCAGCACCGAGGACCGTTTCCCAGCCTGAGTGCCGGCACGCGCGGGTGGGAGGTGATCATGCCTCCCCCGACAGGATGACGGGGTCGCCCACGGCGACCTCTCCGGCTGTCAGAACCTCCAGATAAACGCCAAACAGATTGCCGCCGAAGGCCGAACCCAGGGTCTTCGGCAGGTTCAGGTCACGCTTGCCCGTGCCCGGGTCCACATTCGTGGCGGCGCAGCGGTCGATCTGGCCGCGCACGCGAAAGCTTGTGCCACCGATTGTCAGATCGCGACCAATCCAGGTCTTTTCCGCCCAGGGCGCCAGCCCCTCCACCACGACATTGGCGCGAAAACGCAAGGGGTCCAGCGGCTGGCCCACCACGCGGGAAAGCTCGGCCAGGCTCGTCAGGCTGATCAGGCTCACGGTCTTCTCGGGCACGTCCGTGAAGGCATGGCCGGGTGCCTGAACCAGTTTGGGCGTGCCACGCGTCACCGCGCCCATATAGGCCGCAAAGAACTGTTCGATCACCGCCCGGCCCGCCGATTGATCGACCCGGCCCCGTGCCACCATGCGGCCACCACGGCTGATTTCAAGGCTGGCCGATGCCGCGTCATAGCGCGTTGCCAGCAGGGCCAGCTTCTCGTCGCGCATCAGCATCAGGAAATTCGTCTTGGGCAGAAACTCTGGCCGCGCCGGATCAAAGCGCGTGCTGCCGAGCGCCAGGGCAAAGGCCCGGTCCAGTGGCAGGCCTTCCCCCGCCTCAAGGCCGACCCGCTCCAAAGGCTCGGCACTCAGGCCCTTTACCGGATAGCGCAACAATGCCGTGACCTTGCCCATTGATGCCTCCATTTGCAGTGGCGTCGGCCGCCCTCGGCCTTGCGGGCCGTCTTTCAAGGGAACCGTCCTGACGCTGGCGGTTAAACCAGAAGACCAGGTCGGGAACCACCGCCCTTGAGTAGCCTCTGGCCCGCCCCCATATCGTGTCCGAACCGGTGCACATTGGTGGCCGGTGGGACATGGGTGCGTAGATTGAAACGGCCCATTCGGGAAAGGTCTGAACAATGGACTTTCAGAATTATACGGAGCGCTCCAAGGGCTTCGTCCAGTCGGCTTTTGGCCTGGCCCTGCGCAGTGGGCACCAGCGCTATATGCCGGAACATCTTCTCAAGATCTTGCTGGAAGACCGCGAGGGTCTGGCGGCCAACCTCATCCGCTCAGCCGGTGGCCGTCCCGAGGAGGCCCTGGCGGAAGCCGAGGCCGAGCTTGGCAAGCTGCCCCGGGTGGAGGGATCGGGCGCCGGCCAGGTCAGCTATGCCCCGGAAACGGCGCGGGTGTTCGAATCAGCCGCCAAGATTGCCGAGAAGGCCGGCGACAGTTTCGTCACCGCCGAGCGCCTGCTACTGGCCCTGGCCACGGTGGAGGGCACGGCGTCCGCCGCCATCCTGAAGCGGGCTGGCATCAGCCCCCAGACCCTGAACGCGGCCATCAACCAGGTGCGCAAGGGCCGCACCGCCGACAGCGCCTCGGCTGAGGACGCCTATGACGCCCTGAAGAAATATGCCCGCGACCTCACCCAGGCGGCGCGCGACGGCAAGCTTGACCCGGTTATCGGCCGGGACGAGGAAATCCGCCGCACCATCCAGGTCCTGTCACGGCGGACCAAGAACAATCCCGTGCTGATCGGCGAGCCCGGCGTGGGCAAGACCGCCATTGTGGAGGGGCTGGCCCATCGCATCATCAATGGCGATGTGCCGGAGTCCCTGCGCGACCGCAGGCTGATGTCCCTCGACCTTGGCGCCATGATTGCCGGCGCCAAATACCGTGGCGAATTCGAGGAGCGTCTGAAGGGCCTCCTCCAGGAGGTCACGGCGGCCGAGGGCGAGGTGATCCTCTTCATCGACGAGATGCACACCCTGATCGGGGCCGGCAAGGCCGATGGGGCCATGGATGCCTCCAACCTGCTGAAGCCGGCGCTTGCACGGGGCGAGTTGCATTGCATTGGCGCCACCACCCTCGACGAGTACCGCAAGCATGTCGAAAAGGATGCCGCCCTTGCCCGGCGCTTCCAGCCGGTCTTCGTCAACGAGCCGACGGTGGAAGACACCATCTCCATCCTGCGCGGGCTGAAGGAGAAATATGAGCTGCACCACGGGGTGCGCATCACCGATTCCGCCATCGTGGCGGCCGCGACGCTCTCGAACCGCTATATCGCCGACCGGTTCCTGCCGGACAAGGCCATCGATCTGGTGGACGAGGCGGGCAGCCGCCTGAAGATGCAGATCGATTCCAAGCCCGAGGCGGTGGATGAACTCGACCGCCGCATCATCCAGCTCAAGATCGAGCGCGAAGCCCTGAAGCGTGAGGAAGACCGCGCCTCGCGGGAGCGCCTGGTGCGGCTTGAAGCCGAACTCGACGATCTCGAGCGCCAGTCCGCGGACCTGACGGCGCGCTGGAAGGCCGAGAAGGACAAACTCGGCCACGAACAGAAGCTGAAGCAGAGCCTGGAGGCGGCCAGGGCTGAACTGGAACAGGTGCAGCGGCGCGGCGATCTGCAGCGCGCGGGCGAGATCGCTTATGGCGTGATCCCCGACCTGCAGCGCCAGATCGACACGGCTGAGGGTGGCGCCGACGAGGCCATGCTGCGCGAGGCTGTAACCGATCAGGATATCGCCTCGGTCGTCTCCCGCTGGACTGGCGTGCCGGTGGAGCGGATGCTGGCTGGCGAGCGCGACAAGCTGCTGCAGATGGAGGCGCGCATCGGCAAGCGGGTGATTGGCCAGCAGGAGGCCGTGCGGGCGGTGGCGAATGCCGTCCGGCGGTCGCGGGCAGGGCTGCAGGATCCCGGGCGCCCCATGGGATCCTTTCTGTTCCTTGGGCCAACAGGCGTCGGCAAGACGGAACTGACCAAGGCACTGGCGGAATTCCTGTTTGATGATGAAACCGCCATGGTGCGCATCGACATGTCGGAATACATGGAAAAGCACGCCGTCTCGCGTCTGATCGGCGCCCCGCCGGGCTATGTCGGCTATGAGGAAGGCGGCGCCCTGACCGAGGCTGTGCGCCGCCGGCCCTATCAGGTGATCCTGTTCGACGAGGTGGAAAAGGCCCATCCCGATGTCTTCAATGTGCTGTTGCAGGTGCTGGATGACGGCCGCCTGACCGATGGTCAGGGCCGCACCGTGGACTTCCGCAATACCCTGATCGTGCTGACCTCCAACCTCGGTTCAGAGTTCCTCGCCACCCAGGCGGAAGGGGAAGCCAGCAGTGCCGTGCGGGAGCAGGTGATGGGCGTGGTGCGTTCCGCCTTCCGGCCAGAGTTTCTCAACCGGCTGGACGAGATCATCCTGTTCCACAAGCTCAGCCGCCTGCAGATGGGCGGGATCGTGGAGATCCAGCTGGCGCATCTGCGCAAGCTGCTGGCCGAGCGCAAGATCAGCCTCGCCCTTGATGAACAGGCCCAGCTGTGGCTGGGCAACATGGGCTATGACCCGGTCTATGGCGCCCGGCCCCTGAAGCGGGTGATCCAGCGTCAGCTGCAGAACCCGCTTGCCAGCCTCATCCTTGAAGGGGCTGTGGGGGAGGGTGACGAGATCCGGGTGGGGGTGCGCGAGGGCAAGCTTGTCATCAATGACCGCCTCGTCGAAAGCGAAGCGGCCTGATCTGGCAGACAGGGACGGGGGGAGGCGATCAGGCCTTCCCCCGGACCGAAGCAGTGCCGGAGCCTAGCGGTCCGTTTCGCGCACGGCCGTGACCACCGGCGTCTGTGTTGGTGCCGTATCAATGGCCAGGCGCGCCGCCTGGAAACTGGCCAGTTCCGCACCGGCAAGCTTGTGTCCGGTGGGCAGCTTAAGCCCGGCGGGGTTGACCTGCTTGTCCCCTGCAAGGACTTCGTAATGCAGATGCGGGCCGGTCGAGCGGCCGGTGGTGCCAACATAGCCGATGATCTGCCCCTGGCGGACGCTCTGGCCACGTTTGACGGCAATCCGGCTCATATGGGCATAGGCTGTGGCAAAGCCCGCCGGGTGTTTCAGCTGGACATATCTGCCATAGGTCCCCTTGTCGCCGGCAAAGGCCACGCTGCCGTCGCCGGCGGCCATGATGGGGGTGCCTGTGCTCGCGCCAAAATCGAGCCCCTTGTGCATCTTGGTATAGCCAAGAAGCGGGTGCTGGCGCATGCCAAAACCCGATGTGATGCGGGCGCCATCGATGGGCGTCTTCAGCAGGGCCTTGCGGACACTGCTTCCGGCGCTGTCAAAGTAATCGATCTCGCCCTTGGGCGGCTGGAAGCGCCAGAGCTGGTGCGTAACGCCTGAGAGTGTGAGGCTGGCATAAGTGATGGCGCCATCCTTGGCGGGCCGACCGTCGCCATCGAACCAGCGCTCGACCTTCACCTCAAAGGTGTCGCCGGGGTGGATGTCGCGCTGGAAGTCGACGTCAAAGCTATAGAGGCGGATCAACTCGGCCGTAACGGCGGGGGGCAGGCCGGCGCGGCCGGCCGCCTCGAACAGGCTGTCGTCAATAAACCCCGAAAACCGGCTGAGTCCGGGGGTCAGCTCCTGGCGCTGTTCCTGGCCAGAGAAGCTGTCGTCGGGTGAGAGCATGCGGCTGGCGAGGACCTTGCGGTCAACATCTGCCGAGACGGTCACATCAACCAGACGCTGGGTGTCATAGTCGCCGTCCTCGGCCGCAAAGGTGACGGTGATCTGCTGGCCGACCTTGAGACTGCGCGGGTTATAGATGGCCGCCAGTGCCTGTACCGCCTCACTGGCGTCCTCGGGCGCTGCTCCGGCCGACACCAGCAGGGCCATGAGGGTGTCACCCTCGCCGACCTGGATCGAGCGGGTGACCAGAGAGGGCAAAGGCAGGCCGCCGCGGCCATGTTGGCTGCCAAGGCGCGCCGTCGCGGAAGGGGTGGTCGCGCCGGTCACCTGGATGATGGAGGGGGCGGCTGCGGCCGGAACCTTCGTCTCAAGAAAGGCAAGGCCAGCGGTGAGAGCCAGGAGGCAAAAGGCGCCCGCCGCCAGATGCAGGTAGAACCGGCGCCCGAACAGCTCTGGTTCGAGAGGCGTCTGCCCTGGCTGCTCGTGACGCGTGCCCATTAAGCTCTCCCAGGCGGTCCGCCTTGCCCGGCGGTATTTGATTTCCATTGAACGGCTGGCCAGCGGCCTGCCTGGAGCGCGCCCGGAGTTTGTTCACCAAGGCCCTCCAAGTCAATGTTTACGGCCTTCCCCGGCACTTTTCCCGACATCTGCGCAATTGCGAAAGGCAATAGTCACAGGATCGTCACCGAAAGGCCTTGACGGGGCAGGCGGGTAGGCCTAGAAGTTGCGTCACCGGCGGCACACCGGCCCCTAGCGGGGTTTGGGGCCGCCGAAAACGTCTCTGGAAGGGTTTGGCTACGGCTGGATCCGGACTGGGGCGAGATGGGAGGCGGTGCCTCCACCCAGCTCTTTGACAAGCGTATATGGTGGGCTGAAACATCGTGTTTACGGTGAGTTGGCCCGCAGCGTTGGTGTCCCCGCTCCTCGGGACGGCTACGTGATGGTGCCTTGGCACTGTTTCGAAACCGCCCCGGCCGACTGACAAATTCCTGAAAAAGGCATTTGACACGAGGTTTGGAAACGGGCATAACCCGCGCCGCTTCGGACCGCTGCCTTGGCAGTGGTGAGGGGCTGGAGCCTGCGGAAGCAGGTTGTTCTTTGAGATCGTGAATAGGAAGGGAAGCGTGGGCGGCGGTTGCGCGAGCAGCAGCTGGTCACGTAGGACGCATTTC
>CANCOY010000020.1 GCA_947379865.1 Acetobacteraceae bacterium | reverse complement strand
CACCTCCCACAGGTGTCTATTGAGGCCTACAGAGCAGGGGGTGGCGATCATGCCGCACGCTCGGGGGGCCGCCGAAGACCGGCGGTGCAGGCACCATGTCGCGGCTGTTGAATACCTTGCTCGATGATGCCGCCAATGCGGCCCTGAACATGCTGGAAGATGGCGGCAGCGTACGATCAAGCATGGTCATGCTGATCGGCGACGCGCGGCAGGATGGAGATGCCAGCGGTCGGAAACGCGCGAACATCCAGCTGCTGTCGTCAGCTGGCGTCATGTCTGGCGGGCTGGCTGCCAGTCTCAAAAGCAGGCTCAACCTGCTTGATCCGGCGGCCTATGGCTATATCGCGCCTGCCTGGGTTCCCGACCGCGCCACGGCCCGCCACGATGCCGTGCATGTCTCAGCCATTGATCGCGCCGGACACAGAATGAGCCGCACCTATCGCATCACACGCCATGCCGACGGCAAGGCCGGTCTCGCGCTGGTGCCGGAACTGAGCGGGCTGAGCCTGCTTGGCGACCTCGCCACAACCATTCTTGACGAGACACCCGCGCATTTTCACTGACCGAGCAGCAGACACGGGCGCCGGGCACCCCTCGATCAGGCAGGCAGGCGCCTCACCCGTGCGACACGAAAGGTGCGCTGTATGCCGTCGTGCTCGGTGATGGAGACATACTCACCCTCGTTCAGACGGTGCTCACCAAGGCGGAACAGCGGCTCGTCCTCGTCATCGTCGCCATAAGTGAACAACCAGCCATGGCGGCCATGCACCAGCCGACCGTGCTGATCATCTTCATCCACCCAGAAGCGGCTGACCGTGCAGGCTGGCGCGTGGGTGCGCCAGGCCTTCTGATCGAGCTTGCCATCGGAATCCAGTGGCGCGTGCAGGACGTAACCATGATTGTGGCTTCCCTCGGGAAAATCGTGGTCGCGGGCAAGCTCCAGCCTGATCTCATGCATCAGATTACCTCTTGTCAGTGCATCAGAAGGGCTGGCAGTGAGCCATCCTCAACCACATGCCGGGTCGCCCCACCAAAGACCATTTCGCGCAGACGGCTGTGCCCATAGGCGCCCATGACAAGCAGGTCGGCCGACGCCGCCAGGGCACCTGCAATCAGTGACCTGCCAACATCATGGCCTACCGCAGGGGCTGGATGGGCGGCAATGCCGTGCCAGGCAAGGTAGGAGATCAGGCCGTGGACGTCGGTCTCGTCCTCCCCCGCCCCCTTGGCGTCGCCACCCGGGCGGACACTCAGGACACAAACCGCACTTGCCTGTGCCAGCAGGGGGATGGCGGCGCCGATCGCATGGGCCGATTCTGTCGTGCCGTTCCATGCCACGGCAATGGTCTTGCCGAGGCTGGCCGGCGACTTCTGAGGTGCCAGCAGCACAGGTCTGCCGGTGCCAAACAGGGCCGCCTCAATGGTCCCGATGTGGATGCCTGCCGTGTCGGCCTCTGGCCGCGCGATGACAAGGACATCGGCAACACGGCCAAGTTCCGGAAGCGTTTCGGAGGCCAGTCCCGGCACATGCTGCCATTCAACCGACGGCCCCTTGATGCCTGAGGTGGTCGCCATGGCAAAGCCATTGACCGCATGCCAGGCACCGAAGGTGGCATTGGCCCGTTTCTGCTGCGCTGCCGCTTCCTCTTCGGCAATGCGCATGAATTCCGCCACCAGCGCGCCAGACGCCTCCCCCCCCATCATCGGCATCATCGAGGCCGCATCGGGGTGAACATGGCAGGCGATGATGTGGCTTGCGAACAGGCGGGCAAGGGCGCCCGCACAATCCAGGGTGGATGTATCGCGGGCGGTGCCGCCGAGGGCAGCGAGGACGACTTTCATGCCTTGATTCCCTCATGGATTGGGACACCGGTTCAAAGCACGCTGGCGGCGCGGCGTTCCCCCTACCCCTCTTAAGGATGAATCGCACGCATGACCCAGGCCTGCGGCCGAACCCCAGGGGTGTTGGGACAAATTCCCTCATCAAGCGTTATTCCAGAGCAGGCGCAGGACAGAGGCGCGGCTCAGGATCATGGATGTGCGAGCCAGTCATCCGCCTGTCCCGTCATCCCTCAGACATGGAGCGTGCCAGATGACCGAAATGCAGGAACGAAGCACCGACAAGGGATCAGGCCCCTCTGGACAAGACGGTGGCTCCCCGCAGGTCACCAGCCAGGAGCGACCGGGTGCGCCCGCGTCCCACGGTTTCGCACGCGGCTCATTCGAGGAGGTGCAGCGGCGCCTCGACCGCATGATGCGCCTGTTCGACGAAACCTTCCCCAGCCTGTCCTTTGCCCGTCCCGATATCTGGTCACGGGTTACGACCGCACCTTCCGAGACCGCCCTCTTTGCACCGCCGGTCAACGTCACCGAAGGCAGCGATGCCTACAATGTGTCGGCCGACCTGCCTGGGGTTGAAGAAAAGGAGATCGACATCTCCTTTGCCAACGGCATGCTCTCGATCAAGGGAGAGCGCAAACAGGCCAGCGAACGGCAGGAAGAGGACTGGCATGTTTGCGAGCAGCGCCTTGGTCGCTTCAATCGCTCCTTCCGCCTGCCAGAAGATGTCGACGTCGAGACCATCGTGGCGGCCTTCAAGAATGGCGTGCTCAGCATAAAGCTGCCCAAGCGCCACGAGACGCAGAAGACCGACAAGCGTATTCCGATCACCAACCTCTGATCCCGGGCGGCGGGGCGCTGTGGTGCCCCGCCAACCTGTCCCCCATCAGCCAAGGGTTCCCATGATGATCTCTTTTCAGGAATGCCTGGACTTCAGTGATCTGACTGAGGAAGAGGTGGATGCCATCGCAGAGCATGAGCGCATCCCCCAGGGCGCCGCCCTGGAAATGGGCGTCTATCTTCTGGGGCGCCCGGACGGGATCGCCACCATCGCCCGGATGATCCGCGACGACCTGAATGAGGCGCGCCAGCGGGGTGATTTAACCCGTGTGGTCTCACTCAAGAAGGCGCTTGCCCATCTGCTCAGTCTGCACCCCGAGCGGCCGCGCCACACATGAAGCCCCCCGCAGCGCGCCCACGCAAAACCGTTGCCCTGCTTCCACATCCGGTGGCCACCCCCCTGCCGCATTCGCCCATCCACCCCCCTGATGGCAGCAGTGGCGCCGAGGCCATCGACCGCCTGCTGCATGCCTGGCAGGGCCGGCTGACGGCGGGCATCTCACCAGCCGCCGTCAGCCAGGCCTTTGCGGACTGGGCCATTCATCTGGGCAATGCCCCCGGCAAGCAGACCGAACTTGCCCGCAAGTGGTGGCGCAAGATGCTGCGCCTTGGCTTTTACATGGGAAAGGTGCTGGGTGATGCGGATACGCCACCCACGATCGAGCCTTTGGCCGGAGACCACCGCTTCACTGCGCCCGAATGGCGGCAGGTCCCTTATGGGCAGCTCTACCAGTCGTTTCTTCTGACACAGCAATGGTGGCACATTGCCACAAGCGACCTGGCAGGCGTCACACCCTGCCATCTCGACATTGTCCATTTCACCATACGTCAGATGCTGGACGCCCTCAGCCCCTCAAACTTCCTGCTGACCAATCCCGAGGTTCTGCGCATCACCCAGGAAAAGGGTGGACGTAATCTGCTCGATGGCTTGGCAAACCTGCGCGAGGACTTTGAGCGGCAGCTGCTGAACAAGCCACCGGTGGGCACCGAGGCCTTCCACACCGGCGAGAATGTGGCGGCCACCCCCGGCATGGTGGTGTTTCGCAACGACCTGATGGAACTGATCCAGTACAGCCCGACGACAACGGAAGTGGCGCCGCAGCCGCTGCTGATCGTGCCGGCGTGGATCATGAAGTACTACATCCTCGACCTCAGCGCCGAAAACAGCCTGGTGGGCTATCTGGTGGCCCAGGGGTTCACGGTCTTCATGGTGTCGTGGAAAAACCCTGGCCCCGAAGATCGCGACAAGGGCCTGACCACCTATCTTGAGGAAGGGGCGATTGCCGCCCTCAAGGCCGTGCGCAGCATGACCGGTGATATTCCGGTGCACAGCATTGGCTATTGCCTGGGTGGCACCCT
Source organism: Acetobacteraceae bacterium (assembly GCA_947379865.1). Classification (GTDB taxonomy): domain Bacteria; phylum Pseudomonadota; class Alphaproteobacteria; order Zavarziniales; family Zavarziniaceae; genus CANCOY01. Next base: position 34,838 of record CANCOY010000020.1, on the reverse strand, counting down.
GCTGACCATGGCGGCGGCCAGGCTGGCCCGGGATGGCCTGCCCTGGCTCAAGACCATCACGCTGCTTGCCGCCCAGTCCGACTTTGCCGATGCAGGGGAATTGATGCTGTTCATCAATCCCAGCCAGGTCGCCTATCTGGAAGACATGATGTGGGACAAGGGCTATCTCGACACCAAGGAGATGGCCGGCGCTTTTCAGCTGCTGCGCTCGCAGGACCTGATCTGGTCATCCATGGTGCGCAACTATCTGCTGGGCGAGCGCCCGGTGATGAACGACATGATGGCCTGGAATGCCGATGCCACGCGCATGCCCTATAAAATGCACTCGGAGTATCTGCGCCATCTCTTTCTTGAGAATGATCTGGCGGCCGGGCGCTTCATGGTCGATGGCGCCCCGCTGCACCTGGCCGACATAAGGGTGCCGATCTTTGCGGTCTCCACCCAGCGCGACCACATCGCGCCCTGGAAGTCGGTCTACAAGATCACCTGGTTGACCCGCTCTGACGTGACCTTCACCCTGGTTACCGGCGGCCATAATGTTGGCATCGTGGCGCCGCCCGGCACCTGCAAGAGCAGCCACTGGATCAACACGATCGGCAAGGAGGAACGCCACGTTGACGCCGATGGCTGGTTTGCCAGTGCCACCCAGCACGAAGGGTCGTGGTGGCCGGCCTGGGCGAACTGGCTGCACGCCTATATGAACGGCGACCCGATCGCGCCACCCCCCATGGGCAATGCCGCCGCCGGCCTGCCACCCCTTGGCGCGGCCCCGGGCAGTTATGTGCTGATGCGCTAGCAGGGCCTTGCCACTCAGCCCTCCCGAATGCGGATCCAGTGGCGGAAACGGCGCCGGCCGCCGGGCGGCAGGATGACAAGCCCCGGCTTGTCGCTGAAGTCCCCGGTCAGGCCGGCGGGGGCGACATAGCTCTGCCATGGCTCGATACAGAGAAACGGTGCACCCGGCCGTGACCAGATCCCCAGGTGCGGGAAGCCTTCCCAGCCAACCTCCACCGCAGGTCCTCCCGGTGCCGTGAAGACAAGGCTGGTACTCGCCAGCGGATCAAGAATGATCGCGTCATTTTCGAACAGGCCATCATGCAGGGCCAGGCTGCACCCGTTGATGGGGCTGGGCTGGGGCTGGGGATCCAGCAGCGCACCCTTTACCCGCCTCACCGGCAAAGCTTCGGGATCCGAGAAGATCACCGCATGGGCCTCGCGGGGGAGGTGCGGCGCCAGCGGCCAGATGATCCCGGGATGGGCGCCAATGCCAAAGGGCAGGTCTTCAGCCCCAGGATTGGCCACGTCATAGATTACCTCAAGGCCACGGTCGCCGAGGTTGAAGGAAACCCTGAGATCGAAGGCAAAGGGATAGTGAGCCCGGCTTTCCTCATCGTCCGAGAGCCTGAGGGTGCAGTGGTCCCTTGCGCGCGCGACCCAGCTGAATGCCCGGTCGCGGGCAAAGCCATGCTGGCCGATCTGGTAAACCTGCCCGCCATGCCTGAGGCTGTCCCCCTCAAGACGCCCGACAATGGGAAACAGGATGGGGGCCTGGCGGGCCCACCACGCCGGATCACCCTGCCACAGATATTCCGTGCCCGAGGGGCCGCTCAGCGAAACCAGTTCGGCGCCGGCCTCAGCCACCACGGCCCGCAGGCCACCACCTGACAACTCATGCCGTATGCCCACCATCGCCGCACCTCCCATGTCCCATAAGACGATGCGGGGTCGCCCCATTGCGTGCAAGTGGCGAACCCTGGGCGACCTCGCGTGTTGACTTGGCAGAGCCAGCTTCAGGCCCAACCAAGGAGAGAACCAGACATGCGCAGGCTTATTTCATGTGGTGCCCTTGTCCCTGGCTGCGCGTTCATTGCCCATGGCACGGACGGCGCCCAGGTCGTCAGGCAGCTGACACAGCACATGTCGATGATTCACGGGCTTGAGCCCTTGTCACGCGAACTGCAGACAAAGGTTCACAGCTGCATCGAGACCGACGCGCGGGAAGCCGGCGCCGCACGTCACGCCGGAATGTAAATCAGGGAACGACCGGGCCTCGCCCGCTGGCCGTCAGGGAAGCTGGCGGACGAGGTCCAGCAGCTGGTCGGGGATCGGCTCGTCCAGAATGTCTGATCCCAGACGGCGCAGGACCATGGCCTGAGATCGCAGGGCCTCCACCTCGGCCGCACTCTGGGGATTGCGGGCAAGGAACGCCTCAACCTCGACACGACGAGAGGCCGAAAGGCGGCCATCCAGATAGTCCTGGAGGTCGAGGGTCGTCACTTCAGGGCTGGACCGGTTCATGGCTGCTCCGCCGCTCAAGGCAGGGTACTTATTGCGTGGTCCGGAGTGAAGTTGCAAGGCCTGAAACAGCTGGCACCCTGGGAGATCCCTTGGACAGCATCTTTTGGCCGGCCACGCGCTTCAATGCAGCGGGCGGCGCCGGGAGGCGGCGATCGAGGCAGGACCTGGTGGTGACGGCCTCGCGCAGGGCAGAGCGCGCGCGGCTGAGACGCGAACGCACGGTGCCCACGGGGATGCCAAGCACCTCTGCCGCCTCTTCATACAGCAGGCCTTCCACGCCGCACAAAAGGATGACTTCCCGAAAATCTTCGCTGAGGGTGGAAAGGGCCGCCTGCACGCGGGTCAGCTCCATGTGGGATTCCTGGTTGCCGCGCACCGCTGTGGCGGCATGGTCGGCGATCAGGTCGCTGTTGGGCTGCACGGGATTGCGCTTGGCGCGGCGATAATCATTGCGAAAGACATTGTGCAGGATGGTGAACAACCAGGCCCGCATATTGGTACCCGGCACGAAAGTATGAAGGCCGCTGAGCGCCCGCAGCAGGCTTTCCTGCACCAGATCGTCGGCCGTGTCGCGGTCGCGGGCGAAGAGCCGCGCATAGCGCCGGAGGCGGGGAATTTCTTGCTCGATGAGCAGGTGAAGGTTGCGTTGGTCGTTCATGGTTGGGCAACAGTCTTTCTTGGCTCATACAGCAGGCTGAAACCGCTGGTAACTTTTAACGTTTCAATCTGCCAGGCCGCCAGCCAGGACGGGAAGCTACGGAATTTCTCAGCCCTCAGATCATAGGAGGGAGGGCCGGGGTGCGGGATACGTTGAATGACCTAGCCGTCGTCATCAGGTAGCCCTTGGAACATTCCTCCGTATTTCCATCGTTTACGAAGCATTATCCATATAAGCGTAATTCTTTGGTTTGATCCAGCCTTTGTTTTGGATATCGGTAAAAAAAAGATTTATTTTTGCCGGTATGCAGCAATCAGCGCGGCTTCGCGGCGCATTTGTATGAAAATCACCCAGGCCTCTGACCGCTCCGGCACCCGTTATGGAACCGGAACGGCCAGCCATAGCAGGGGCCTGATCAGGGCTGCGCAGAAGGAGAGAGGCCGGTTTGCTGGCCCGCCGCCTTATCATCGCTTGCGGCGCCGAGCTGGGTCGCGGCGCGACCGATGGCCTCGAGATAGCGCCGCTGGGCATCCATCAGGCAACCCGTCAGGTCGATCTGGGCCCTAAGGACATCGTGGACCGTGCGCGCCTGAACCAGGTTCTGGATTGCCTCGGATGACTGCTCGAAGGCCTGCCCCGCCGCAGTCATCAGTTCGTGCGAGAGGCTGCCGAAACCTTTGGCGCCTGCCTCAACCGGCAGGCGGCCGGCATCAAAGGCCTCACTCAGGACATTACGCCCATCAGGCCGCGCGGACTGGTCTGCGGCTGCCCCGCCGTGTTCACCCTGTTCAGTTACACGGGTCCGTTCGGCTGTGTAGCGGCCGATGACGGGATGGGCCTTTTGTTCCCTGCTGAGCAGGGGCTTTTCCACTTTTGGCATTGCGACCTCATCTGATGAAGACGGCAAGGCGCGGAACCTTGCCATACACCAACAAGAAAAGGCCGAAAGCCTGGTTCCAGCAGGGTCCCGCTTGTGCAGACAGATACCCGTTTTAGAAAAACCTGGGGCGAAACGCCTGGTCAAAAAGTGTCGGGGCAAAAAGCGTCAGGGCATCAGCACACTTGCCGCACCTGCAGGCACGTCGAGGTCGCGCCCCTCAAGATCTTCAAGGGTGATGGCGCCATCGCGATTGGCGTCGAGCCGGGCGAATTCCACGTCTACACGCGCTGTCCACTCCCGCGTGGTGATCTTGCCATCACGGTTGGCATCCATCTGGATGAAGACCTTGTGGGCTTCTGCCGCATCCCTGGGATCGCCGCCAAGCCGGGTCCGCAAAGCCGTGACGTCCGCTTCCGTAAAGGCGCCGCGATGGGAGGCATCAATCTGCGCGAAGATCCTGTCAGAGAGCAGATGGGCCTCTGCCTTCGTCACCGCGCCGTCGCCATTGGTATCGACCACAGCAAACAGCAGGCGCAGAGGCAAGGCTATGCCGGGGGCCGCCAGAGCCGGGGCGCTGGCGAGAAGAGAGGAGGTGGCGAGAAGAGAGAGCGCGGCAAGCAGGCCACCGGCAAAGGTGGCAGGACGACGGCACAACAAGATGAACATCCTTCCAAATGGGCCACCGCCCCATGAACGGTGCAAGCCTAGCACAGTATGGCCGGTCGACGTGGTCCATGGTATTTTTCTGACAGAAAATCAGAATACACCCACTGGGGGAGGCGCCCGTGTACGACTTCATCATCATCGGAGCCGGTTCTGCCGGATGCGTACTGGCCAACCGGCTGTCCGCAGACCCCAAGGCGCGGGTCCTGCTGCTGGAGGCCGGCGACAAGGACGCCAGCCCCCTGATCCACATGCCCGCAGGTGTTGGCCAGCTGCTGTCGAAGGACCGTTACAACTGGTACTTCGATACCGAGGGCCAACCCCAGATGAACAACCGTCGCCTGTTCTGGCCGCGCGGCAAGGTATTGGGCGGCTCCAGCTCGATCAACGGCATGGTCTATATCCGCGGCCATGCGCGGGACTATGATCTGTGGCGCCAGATGGGCTGCGAGGGCTGGTCCTTTGCCGATGTGCTGCCCTATTTCCGCCGGTCCGAGACACGCGAAGGGGGCGGTGATGCCTTTCATGGCGACAGTGGCCCGCTGCAGGTCTCCAAGCACCGCTCCACCAATCCCATGGTGGATGCCTTTGTGCGCGCCGGGGTTCAGGCCGGGCACCCGTTCACGCCCGATTTCAACGGCGCCGAACAGGAAGGCGTTGGCCCCTATGAACTGACCATCAAGGATGGCAAGCGCTGCTCGGCCGCCGTTGCCTATCTGAAGCCCGTCCTAGGCCGCCCCAATCTGGAAGTGCAGGTCAGGGCCCACAGCACCAGGGTGATCTTCGAGGGCAAGCGCGCCGTCGGCGTGGAATATGTCCAGGGCAAGGAGCGCAAGGTGGCCCGCGCCAATCGCGAGGTGATCCTGTCGGGCGGCGCGGTGAACACGCCCCAGTTGCTGCTGCTGTCAGGCATTGGCGATGGCGACTACCTGCGCAAGTGGGGCATTCCCGTGGTGGCCGACCTCAAGGGTGTCGGGCAGAATCTGCAGGACCACCTCGACGTGATGGTCCAGTACGAGATCACCCAGCCGCTCAGCGCCTATTCCCTGGCGCGCCAGCCCATGGCCACCCTTGTCTTTGCCCAGTACCTGCTGACCGGCAAGGGCCATGGCACCATGCAGGCACTCGAAGCCGGCGGTTTCCTCAAGACCCGGCCCGAGTTGGAAATGCCCGATGTGCAGCTGCATTTCATTCGTGGCCTGATGATCGACCATGCGCGCGGCAAGGCGGATCGCCACGGCGTCAGCTGCCATGTCTGCCAGTTGCGCCCCGAAAGCCGGGGCTATGTGGCCCTGAAATCGGCCGATCCTCTGGCCCATCCCCTGATCCAGCCGAATTATCTCGCCAGCGAGGCGGACCGCCGGGTGATGCGGGATGGCTTCCGGCTGGGCCGCGAGATCTTCCAGCAGGCGGCCTTTGATCCCTATCGCGGCCGCGAATTCGCCCCCGGCGACGCCGTGCAGAGCGATGCCGAGATCGACGCCTATATCCGCCGCGCGGGCGAGACGATCTATCACCCCGTGGGCACGGCGAAGATGGGGCACGACGCGATGTCGGTGGTGGATCCCACCCTGCGGGTCCATGGCCTGGAGGGTCTGCGGGTGGTGGATGCCTCGGTCATGCCAAGCCTGGTGGGTGGCAACACCAATGCGCCCACGATCATGATCGCCGAAAAGGCATCGGACATGATCCTGGGCCGCGCTGCGCTCAGCCCGGGCGAAGCCACGCAGGCAGCCTGAGAGAGCCTCCCCTTCCACCGCGTCGGCAGTGGAAGGGGAGTAGCGAGGTCTGCTTATTCGCCAGAGGTCTGCTTATTCACCAAAGCTCGGCTTATTCACCAAAGCTCTGCTTATTCAAACGTCGGGTTCGTCCACCAGGGGAAGAAGCCGGGCATGTCCTTGGTCACCTTGCCGGGGAACTTCGGCGCGCGCTTTTCGAGGAATGAGGTCACACCCTCGCGGGCGTCGGGCGACTTGCCCGTGAACTGCACGCCACGGCTGTCGATCTTGTGCGCGGCCATGGGATGATCGGCACCCAGCAGGCGCCACATCATGTGGCGGGTCAGCGTGACCGAAATCGCAGAGGTATTGGCCGCAATCTCGCGCGCCGCCGCCATGGCTGCCGGCAGCAGTTCATCGGGCTTGTGAACCGCCTTCACCAGGCGACCCTGCAGGGCCTCGTCAGCCGGGAAGATGCGGCCCGACAGGGTCCAGTCGAGCGCCTGGTTCACGCCCACCGCACGCGGCAGGAACCATGACGAACAGGCTTCCGGCACGATGCCACGGCGCGTGAAGACAAAGCCGAAGCGGGCCTCGGTGGAACACATCCGGATGTCCATGGGCAGGGTCATGGTGGCGCCGATGCCAACAGCCGGGCCGTTTACTGCCGCAATGATGGGCTTCTTCAGCTCATAGATGCGCAGGGTCAGCAGGCCGCCACCGTCGCGGTGGATCTTCTCGGCATCGCCATCCTTGTAGTCAAATGTCTTGTCGCCGGCGCCCAGGTCGGCACCGGCGCAGAAGGCGCGGCCGGCACCGGTTACCACGATGGCGCGCACATCGTCATTGGCATCCGCCTCGTCGAAGGCGCTGATCATCTCGGTCATCATGGTGCCGGTAAAGGCGTTCAGGCGGTCCGGGCGGTTCATGGTCAGGACCATGACGCCATCTTCAATCCGGGTGGTGATCTGCTCATAGGCCAAGGGTATTTCCTCCGCTGCGTGGTTTCTGACCAACTATTCCGCCGCATCCTCCACAGGTGACCGCCCGCCGTCCACCCTTCGACAAATTTGCCGGGGCGGACCTAGCGGAACGAGGCGAGCGCGGCATGCGCCACCTCGTCGCCCCACTCCTGCACGAAATGGCCTGCCTGCGCCATTTCCAGCGGCGGCGGGCAGTTGCGGATATGGGCATGCAGGGCCTGCATGGGCGCCAGGCCAATCACCGGGTCGGCGACGCCAATGGCCATGAAGCTCTGCCCCGCCCATTCAGTGCGCCACCAGTTACGCGCCGCACGCGAGATTTCCCCCTCCCCCAGCGTCCGGCTGAAGCGGCACGAGATTGGGAAAGCGGCGCACGCCGGCCTTGAAGCTTGCGTCCGGAAAGGGCGCCAGATAGGCCGCCGCCTCGGCATCGGTGAGATGGGGGGTGGAGCGCTTCATCAGGGCATCCACCGGCATGTCCGGATTTTTCGCATTATAGTCGCGCCAGGCAAGGAAACCCGGGCCGATGGGGGCGTCGCCCGTGGCAAAGCCCGTGTTCATGATGATGAGGCGCTCAAACCGCTCAGGCATGTCGGGGGGCAGGGTCAGGCCAAGCAGGCCGCCCCAGTCCTGTACCACCAGGGTCACACGGCGCAGATCCAGCGCCTTGATGAAGGCAACCAGCATCGCCCGGTGGAAATCGAAGGTATAGACGGCGTCCTCAACCGGCTTGTCCGACCGGCCAAAACCCAGCAGGTCGGGGGCCACCACCCGCGCGCCTGTTGCCAGAAAGGGCGGGATCATGCGCCGGTAAAGATAGCTCCAGGTCGGCTGGCCGTGCAGACACAGGAAGACATGTTCCGCATCACGCGGCCCCTCGTCCAGATAGGCGACGCGCAGGCCCTCGAACCCCACAAGATCATCACGGTAATGGGCGGCCCAGGGCCAGCCGGGCAGATTGGTGAAACGGGAATCAGGTGTGCGGACGGCGCTGGGCGTCATAGGTTGTCTCCGGTGCAACAGATCCAATTAAACCTGCGGGCGCGACCTTCTGCCAGCGTCTGGAGGGGCGCATTCACGGGTGGAATACTGTAGATTGCCTGCATGCCCCTGATGTCACACGCGTTTTTTGGCGACCGCCCTGTGCTGCAGCCCTTCACGGTCGGACGACCTGTCCTTCTTGCATGCACCATGCTGCTGCTTGTCGGCTGCGGCGCGACCCGGGATGTGCGCGGCGCCACCTCGGCCTTTGGCGATGCCATTGGCCGCTTCAAGGGGGGGCCGGCCGAAGCTGCCATCGCCGCTTATGGCGAGCCAACCCACCGGGAAGGCCGCGCCGATGGCGGGACCGATCTGGTGTGGAAGCGCAATGGGACCGTTTTTCGCAACTGGGCCTTTGTGCCGCAGGACTGCACCCTGACCATGCTTGCCGATGTGGATGGCAAGGTGGCCTCGGTGGTGGCGGGCGGTAACAGCCTCTATTGCGCCAACGAATTCGGCCCCTGAACTGGCTTCAGGCCTTTAGCTCGACCTCGACAAAGACGAACTCATAAGGGTTCGCATTGACGATATTGTGCTCGACCCCGATCGGCCGGAAGTACGATACGCCAGCCGTCAGCTCGGCGCGGATATCCCCCTCCTTTGTTTCGGCCACCAGGGTTCCCGTGGTGCCGGGCACCACCACATAGTCCATGCCATGGCGATGCCAGCCGGTTTCGGCACCCGGGGCAAAGCGCCACTCGGTTACCTTGACCCGGTCATTGTCGATCTGGACGGTGGGCTGGGCTGGCAGTCTGGCTGTGGTCATGGCACGGTCCTGTTCGAATAGAACCACGAGGATAGGCCCCCAGGCGCCCGGCGCGAAGGGCCCGCCCGGCAAGGAGACAGACCCATGAACAAATCAGACATCGTCATCGCAGGCGCCGCCCGCACCGCCATGGGTGGTTTCCAGGGCGTCTTCAAGGACGTGACGGCCAGTGAGCTGGGTGGCAACGCCATTGCCGCCGCCGTCGCGCGCGCCGGCCTTGCTGCCGACCAGATTGATGAAGTCCTGATGGGCTGCGTGCTGCCCGCCGGCCAGGGCCAGGCCCCGGCACGCCAGGCGGCGATCAGGGGCGGCCTGCCCCATTCGGTTCCCGCCACCACGGTCAACAAGATGTGTGGCTCTGGCATGCGGACGGTGATGGCCGCGCGCGACCTGATCGCCACGGGCGGCGCCGGTATCGTGGTCGCGGGCGGCATGGAGAGCATGAGCCGCGCCCCCTATATCCTGCCCAAGGCCCGCGAGGGCATGCGCCTTGGCCATGGCCAGGTGCTTGACCACATGTTCCTTGACGGCCTGGAAGACGCTTACGAGGGCCGCCTGATGGGCTCCTTCGCCGAGGATTGCGCGCGCGCCTACCAGTTCACCCGCGAAGCCCAGGATGCCTATGCGCTCGCCTCCCTCGACCGGGCAAGGCGCGCCATTGCCGATGGCTCCTTCCGTGCCGAGATTGCGGCGGTGGAGGTAACAGGCCGTGGCGGCAAGGTGGTGGTCGAGATCGACGAGCAGCCCGGCAAGGCCGACCCGTCCAAGATCCCCACGCTGAAGCCCGCCTTCGCCAAGGACGGCACGGTGACGGCCGCCAATTCCTCGTCCATCTCCGATGGCGCCGCTGCCCTGGTGCTGACCACCCTTGGCGAGGCAGAGAGGCGCGGGCTGACGCCGCTTGCCCATATTGTCGGCCAGGCCAGCCATGCCCGTGCCCCCTCACAGTTCACGACGGCTCCTGTCGGCGCCCTCAAGCGCCTGTTCGAGATCACCGGCTGGACGGCTGGAGAGGTCGAGCTTTACGAGATCAACGAGGCCTTTGCCGTGGTGGCCATGGTTGCCATGCGCGAACTCGACCTGCCCCACGACAAGGTGAATGTGAACGGCGGCGCCTGTGCCCTGGGCCATCCCATCGGGGCTTCGGGCGCGCGCATCCTCGTCACCCTTATGGAGGCGCTGAAGGCGCGCGACCTCAAGCGCGGCGTGGCAAGCCTGTGCATCGGTGGTGGCGAGGCAACCGCCGTCGCCATCGAACGGCTGAACTGACACCGCCCGTGCGGACTGCCCGTGCTGCCCTTGTGCTTGCCTTCCTTGGGTTAGGCGCAGGGGCAGGTTCAGCACAAGCGCAGGGCCTGGCCGACCCCGGTGCCCGCGCACCGGAGGCGGCCACCGGCACCCGCACCAGCGTTGCCGAGGTGCGCGGCGCCAAGGCCATGATCGTGGCAGCCCATCCGCTGGCCAGCATGGCCGGGCGGGATATTCTGGCCGCTGGCGGCACGGCGGTGGACGCCGCCATCGCCGCCACCCTCGTCCTGAATCTGGTTGAGCCGCAATCAGCTGGCCTTGGTGGCGGCGGTTTCATGGTGGTGCGCGATGGCACCAGCCGGGCCCTTACCACCTTCGATGGGCGCGAGACCGCCCCGGCTGCGGTGGACGTTAATCTGTTCCGGGGGCCAGACGGCAGCCCACGCGGCTTTCTCGACATCGTCACCGGTGGCGCCGCCACGGGGGTTCCCGGCCTGCTCGCCATGCTGGACCTCGCCCATCAGCGCCAGGGCAAACTTGGCTGGGACCGGCTGGTGGCCCCTGCCCTGACCCTGGCTGAACAGGGCTATCCCGTGGGCAAGCGGCTGGCGGCGCTGCTCGCCGAGGAAAAGCGGCTTGCCGAAGATCCGGCAGCGCGCGCCCTCTTCTATCGTCCTGATGGCAGTCCACGACAGGCGGGTGAGACCCTGGTCAATCCGGACTATGCGGCAACCCTCAGGATGATCGCGACACACGGCCCGGCCGCCTTTTATCGGGAACCCTTTGCCCGGCGCATCGCCGAGGCTGTTGCCGCCGCCTCCAACCCGGGACACATGACCGTGGCCGACATCACTGCCTATCGGGCGGTGGAGCGGGCACCGGTTTGTGGTGCCTATCTGGCGTGGCGGGTGTGCGGCATGGGACCCCCATCATCGGGCGGCATCGCCGTGCTGCAGATCCTGGGCCTGGTGGCGCGCCAGCCAGCTATTGCCATGGACAGCGAAGATGGCCTTGCCCTGACCATCGAGGCCATGCGCCTGGCCTATGCCGACCGCGATATCTGGGTGGCGGACCCCGACCGTGTAGCCGTGCCGACCCGTGGCCTGATTGAGCCGGCCTATCTGGACGAGCGGGCGCGGCTGCTCAATCTCGCCCCCGGCCCCAGGACCCCAGCGCCACCGGGCCAGCCCCGTGTGCAGTCTGGCGCCCTGCCCGGCCCCAATAGTGCGCGGGACGTGCCATCCACCACCCACCTCAGTGTGATCGATGCCGCCGGCAATGCCGTTGCCCTTACCGCCTCCATCGAGAGTGCCTTCGGGGCGCGGCGGATGGTTGGTGGTTTTCTGCTCAACAACCAGATCACCGACTTCTCTGATGTGGCAGAGGTGGCCGGGCGGCCTGTTGCCAACCGGATCGAGGGGGGAAAGCGCCCACGTTCGAGCATGGCGCCCACCATCGTTCTGGACGCCCAGGGTGGGGTTAAGGCCATTGCCGGCTCACCGGGCGGCGCCCGTATTCCAGGGTTTGTCGCCACGACCCTGATCCAGATCCTGGCGCTGGGCAAAGGACCGGCGGCGGCCGTGGCAGAGCCCCATTTCATCGACCGCAACAGGGGGGTCGAGGTGGAGGCGGGAACAGTGCTTGAGGCCATGATGCCGGCGCTGGCCGCACGCGGTTACACCCCCCGTGCAACCGACCTCAACTCTGGCCTGCATGTGATCGTGCGCGAGGCCGATGGCTTTGCCGGTGCCGCCGACCCCCGGCGCGAAGGCAGCGCCCTCGCCATCCCCTGAGGCGCCTTTCGTCGGGCGTTCACGCAACAAAAAAGGCGGCCGAAGCCGCCCTTTTCGAGGTGCAGAGGCTGCACCCTGTCTGTTTGTCGCTCAGGACGTGGCGATCCAGGTCGCCTCACGGCCCTTGGCCGCCATCTGGACCGACATGCGCACGCGCTGATCGGCTTCAAGGCTGAACAGGCCGCAACGGCGCAGCACGCTCTTGTGGATGAACACGTCCTTGCCGCCATCTTCGGCCACGATGAAGCCAAAGCCGCTGTCGGGCTTGAACCACTTCACGGTGCCGGCAATGACATCACCGGTCGGGGTGGCCGGGGGGCCAGCGAAATCACGATCCCGTGCGCCGCCACGATCACCGCCGCCGCCGAAGCCGCCGCGATCACCGCCAAATCCACCACGGTCGCCACCAAAGCCACCGCGATCACCGCGGTCGCCAAAGCGTTCACGCGGGGCGCGGGCGCCAAAGCCACCGCCGCCACCGAAGTCGCGGTCACGTCCGCCACCTCCAAAGCCGCCAGCGCCGCCTGCCGGCGCACCGCCGGCTGCCGGCTGCACGTCGATGATGCGGCTGACCTGAAGGCCACGGGGACCCTCGCCGATGTCGCAGGTCATCTCCGAGCCCTCAGGCAGATCGGAAAATCCAGCGCTGGACAGGACGGAAACATGAAGGAATGCATCAGGCGAGCCGTCCATCGGCGCGACGAAGCCAAACCCCTTGATGCTGTTGAACCATTTTACGCGGGCACGGACGTTGTTGCTGGACACTGTTAGAACCTTAGAGTCTGCCGCCAAGGCGGCGCGGGTGGCCACGAACTTTAATGGCTTTGCGCATTCCAGCTGCCGGCCATTAATTCCATCAAGCGGGCGTCGGGCAGGACCCCGCGCCATCTTAAGTCCACGATACTTTGTCGCAGGGTCCCATTCAACCATAAAGGCGCGCATTTCCACGATTCGATTCAAATTGGTTGTGGCCGGCGCCCTCAGCACCCCTCTTGCCTATGCTGCACCTGCACACTATATCCTTCCGACATATGACAAGCCGATATGCCAGACACCCATTCCGGTGCCGGGCATGTGCCGGAGATGGCCATGGATGTGCGAACCCTGTGCCTTGGCATCCTCACGCTTGGGGATGCCTCGGGCTATGAGATACGCAAGATGTTTGCGGACGACGCCATTGGCGAAGTCTTTGACGCCAACTTCGGCTCGATCTATCCGGCCCTGAACCGGCTGACCGAAGAGGGCCTGGTTGTCTGCACGGCCCAGGCCCAGGAAGGCCGACCTGACAAGAAGGTGTACTCGATCACGGCAGAGGGGCGGACGCTGTTCACCCACGAGCTGATGAAGGTGCCGGCGCGCGACCGCTTCAGGTCGGAATTCTTTGTCACGCTTCTTTTTGCCGATCTGCTGCCGGGCGACCGGGTTGGCGACCTGATCGACGGACGTATTGCCCATCACCAGCAGGAAGTCGCCCGCCTTGAAGCCCTGGCCCGTCAGGAATCGGCCGGCGCCCTGAACACGCCGTTCATGGTGGGCTTTGGCCTTGCCCACCACCGTCTGGCCGTCTCGTACCTGACGGAAAACAGACACCTCCTTGAGAACGCCGGCTCGCCGGTTGCCCAAATCGCTGAATGAGTACCCTGGAGCGCATAAGATGAAAAAATCACACCTGACCGCGATTGGCATGACCCTGGCTGTGGTCGCCTGGATCGCCTCAGGCCAGTTTGGCGGCCACCCCGCCGATGCCGAAGCACCGTCAAACCCTGGCGCTGCGGATGCCCATCCTGTTGATGCCCATCCTGTTGGTGCGGCGGCTGGTGAAACTGCCGCTGCTGCCCCCGGCACTGTTGCGGGCGGCCGCATGACCGTGCGCGCCCGTGCCAGCGTTGCCATGCCCCGCGCCGGTGAAATCACCCTGCGTGGCCGGACAGAGGCGCTGCGGACAGTCGCCCTGAAGGCCGAGACAGAGGGCCGTGTGGTTGGCCTGCCGGTGGAAAAAGGCGCCCTGGTGCGCGAAGGCACGGTGATCTGCCGCCTTGCCACCGACGACCGCGCCGCCACCCTGGCCCAGGCGCGGGCCACCCTGCGCCAGCGCGAACTGGAAAACAGCGCCGCCACCCAGCTTGCCGCCAAGGGCTTCACCTCCCAGACCCGCGCCGCCGAAAGTGCCGCCCAGCTTGATGGTGCCAAGGCCATGGTGCAGCGCATGGAAGTCGAACTCAGCCGCGCCGAGATCCGCGCCCCCTTTGACGGCGTGGTGGAAGAACGCCCTGCCGAGATCGGCGCCCTGCTGATGAAGGGTGCCCCCTGCGCCACCCTGGTCGACAGCGATCCCATGCTGGTGGTTGGTGACGTGGCCGAGCGCGATGTCGCTCTTGTCCGCGTGGGCCAGGAGGGCCGTGCCCGGCTGATCGATGGCACGGAAGTGGCGGGCCACATCCGCTTTGTTGCCCGTACGGCGCAGGCCAGCACCCGCACCTTTCGTGTCGAACTGGAAGTGCCAAACCCCGACGCCAGCCTGAAGAGCGGCATTTCCGCCGATGTGGGCGTGCCCACGCCCGCCATTGCCGCCCACCTCGTCTCACCCGCCATCCTGGGGCTTGATGATGCGGGCCTTGTTGGGGTGCGCACGGTTGATGCCGCCGGCGTGGTTGCCTTTGTTCCCGTCACGCCCGTGGCGAGCACGCCCGAGGGCATGTGGATCGCCGGCCTGCCCGAGCGCGTCACCCTGATCACGGTCGGCCAGGACTATGTCCGGGCTGGTGAGACCGTCAGCGTTGTCATGGAGGGTCCGCAGTCATGAGCGCTCTGATCCAGGCCTTCATCCGCTATCCACGTACCGTCCTCAGCTTCATGGTGATGCTGCTGGTTGCCGGCGTCTTCACCTTTGCCCATATGCCCCGGGAGTCCGATCCCGACATCGACATCCCCATCATCATGGTGCAGGTGGCGCTGGATGGTATCTCGCCCAATGACGGCGAGCGGCTCTTGCTGCGCCCCATCGAGAAGGAACTGAAGACCATCGAGGGCATCAAGGAGATGCGCTCCACGGCGGCCGAGGGCTATGCCTTCGTCATCCTGGAATTCGATGCGGGCTTCAATTCCAACAAGGCCCTGAACGATGTGCGCGCCAAGGTTGACCGGGCGCGTTCAGAACTGCCGACGGAGGCACGCGAGCCCGCCATCGAGCAGTTCAACGTCAGCCTCTTCCCCATCCTGCTTGTTACCCTGTCGGGCGATGTTGAGGCGCGGACCCTGATCCAGCTGGCCCGCGACCTGCGCATCCGCATCGAGGGCCTGCCCCAGGTCCTGTCGGCCAATGTGGCCGGCGACCGCGAGGAACTGCTGGAGATCGTTGTCGATCCGGTCAAGCTGGAAGCCTATGACATCAGCCAGGAAGCGCTCTTGCGGGCGGTATCCGCCAACAACCGGCTGGTTGCCGCCGGCTCCCTCGACACGGGACTGGGCCGCTTTGCCATCAAGGTGCCGGGCCTGTTCGAGAAGGCCGAGGACGTGCTGGACCTGCCGCTCAAGGTTGATGGCAATGGCATCGTCAAACTCTCCGACCTTGCCAGCGTGCGCCGTACCTTCAAGGATGCCGATGCCTTTGCCCGGATTGATGGGAAGCAGGCTGTTACCCTCGAGATCAAGAAGCGCACCGGCCAGAATGTCATCGACACGGTGGCAGAGGTAAAGAAACTGACCATGGCGGTGTCCGCCAACTGGCCGGGTTCGGTGCAGGTTGCCTTTGGCCAGGATTCGTCGAAGGACATCCATGAGATGCTGGGCGAGTTGCAGAACAGCGTCCTGCTGGCGGTGTTGCTGGTGATGATCGTGGTTGTCGCCTCGCTCGGCATGCGCTCGTCGGCGCTGGTGGGCATTGCGATTCCGGGATCGTTCCTGTTCGGCCTGCTCTGCCTCAGCCTGATGGGTCTGACGCTGAACATGATGGTCATGTTCTCCATGATCCTGGTGGTCGGCATGGTGGTGGATGGCGCCATCATCGTCGTTGAATACGCCGACCGGAAGATGGTGGAAGGCCATAACCGCCGCGAGGCCTATGCCATGGCCGCGCAGCGCATGGCCTGGCCGGTGCTGTCGACCACAGCCACCACGGGCCTCGTGTTTGCGCCCCTGCTGTTCTGGCCGGGTGTAACCGGCAAGTTCATGAGCTACCTGCCGCTTACCCTGCTGCTGACCCTGGTTGGCTCGATCCTTGTGGCCCTTGTCTTCATTCCCGTGCTGGGGGCCATGTTCGGCAAACCCGGCGCCGAGGATGAGGAGACGTTGAAGGCCATCGAAGCGTCGGAAACCGGCGATGTGCGCACCATCCGTGGCCTGACCGGGCTCTATGCCCGTCTGGTCGGCCGCCTCATCCACCATCCGGGCAAGGTCCTGTCCGTCTGTCTGGTGGTCATGGTGGCAACCTTCGCGCTCTATGGCCGCTATGGCCATGGCGTTGAGTTCTTCCCCCAGGCCGAGCCCCGCCAGGCCCTGGTCTTCATCCACGCCCGGGGCAATCTTGCCATCGCCGAGAAGGGCAACCTTGTCCGCGAGGTGGAGGCCCGGGTGCTGAAAATCGCCGGCATGAACCATGTCTACACCACCATTGGCAGCAGCAGTGGCGGCGGCGGCCGTGGCCAGGATGTGGGCGATGATGTGATCGGCCAACTCAGCCTTGAATTCGCCGAATGGGACACGCGCCCCACAGCGGCAAAGATCCTGGAAGAGGTGGTGCGCCGCACCGCCGACATTTCCGGCATCAAGGTGGAGACCCGGCTGCCCGATGCAGGCCCCCCGACAGGCAAGAAGATCCAGATCGAGATTGGCTCTGATTTCCCCGAGCGGATCGCCCCGGCGGTGGATACCATCCGGCGCCATCTTGATGCCATGCAGGGCCTGGTGGACGTGGAAGACACCCGCCCCCTGCCCGGCATCGAATGGCAGTTCCGGGTCGACCGCGCCCAGGCCGGCCTGTTCGGTGCCGATGTCGCCTCGGTCGGCGGCGTGGTGCAGCTGGTGACCAACGGTATCAAGATCGGCGAATACCGCCCGGATGACGCCGACAAGGAAGTGGACATCCGCGTCCGCTATCCCCTGGCCGACCGCGACATGGCCCAGTTCGACCGCCTGCGGGTGCAGACCCGCCAGGGCATGGTGCCGATCTCAAGCTTTGTGACCCGCACGGCGGAACCGCTGGTGGGCACCGTCAACCGCACCGATGGCCGGCGCGTGCTGATGGTCCGTGCCAACACGGCCGAAGGCGTGCTGCCCAACGACAAGGTGAACGAGATCCGCGACTGGCTGGCCACCCAGAAGTTCGACGAGGCGGTGCGCATCCGCTTCAAGGGCCAGGACAAGGAACAGCGGGCAGCGGGCGATTTCCTTGCCAAGGCGTTCCTGGTGGGCATCTTCCTGATGGCCATCGTCCTGATCACCCAGTTCAACAGCTTTTACTACACCTTCGTCATCCTCTCGGCGGTGCTGCTGTCGACGGTGGGGGTCTTTGTCGGCCTGCTGATCACCGGACAGGTCTTCTCCATGGTGATGACCGGCATTGGCGTGATCAGCCTGGCCGGCGTGGTGGTGGCCCACAACATCGTGCTGCTCGACACCTATGTGCACCTGCGCTCGGAGGGCAAGGAGATCTTTGACGCCATCCTGCGCACCAGCGTGCAGCGCCTGCGGCCGGTGATGCTGACCACCATCACCACCATGACCGGCCTTGTCCCCATGGCGTTGCAGTTCAACATCGACTTCTTCACCCGCGAAGTGCTGATCGGGGCACCCTCCACCCAATGGTGGGTGCAGATGGCGACCGCCATCATCTTCGGTCTGGCCTTTGCCACCCTGCTGACGCTGGTTGTCACGCCCTGCCTTGTCACGCTGCCCCATGTGATGCAGCAGTCATGGCGCCCGGCTCTGGCGCGGCTGGGACTTGGTCGCAACATGGGTGCTGCACCTGCAGCACAGCCCCAGCTTGCCGAATAGGCAAGGGGCCACCGTGGCACACCTGCGGTTGCGGGTTGATCTGGCGCCGGGGCAGAGCATTGGCCCCGGCAAGATCGGCCTGCTTGAAGGGATCGCCGCCAGTGGCTCTATCTCCGCCGCCGCCCGGGCCATGGGCATGAGCTATCGGCGCGCCTGGCTTCTGCTCGACGCGCTGAACCAGAGCTTCGGGGCACCCGTGGTGGCCACCAGCATCGGCGGCAAGGAAGGCGGCGGCGCCCAGCTCACCCCCCTTGGCGAGAGCCTGGTCGCCCGCTTCCGCGCCATGGAACGCGACGCCGCCACCAGCCTCGCCGCCCACCTCGACGCCTTCACCGCCGCCGCTGCCGAGGGTGCCAAGCCAGACGCAAGCTGAGCTGCGGTGAATACGCATTCTAATCGCCGCATAACATGCAGTGATTGGCTTGGCCTTGCCGGCATCCTCTGGCATAATCACCGCAAGAGGTGCGGTGAATGACCTATATTCATGAACAGCCCGGCTGGCCTGACTTCCTGTGGGACGATGGGAAAGTTGCCATTCCCCTTGCCAATGTCCGCCTGCGCCAGGGGCGCCTGATCGGCCGGATGGAGGGGCTTGGCTTTGACATGGGTGAAGAAGCCGTGCTCCAGACCCTGACGGAGGATGTCCTCAAATCCAGCGAGATCGAGGGTGAGGTGCTGGACAGGGCGCAGGTACGCTCGTCAGTTGCCCGCCGGCTTGGCATGGATGTGGCGGGCATGGTCGCTGCCGACCACGCTGTCGAAGGCGTGGTTGCCATGATGATCGACGCCACGCAAAACCACGCAGCCCCACTGACTGCGGAACGGCTGTGCGGCTGGCATGCCGCCCTGTTCCCCACCGGGCGCAGCGGCTTTCTGAAGATCACCGTGGCGGCATGGCGCACAGATGCCTCTGGCCCCATGCAGGTTGTCTCCGGCCCGGCCGGGCGCGAGCGTGTGCATTTCCAGGCGCCGCCTGCGGCCATGCTGGAGGCGGAGATGGCCCGTTTTCTTGGATGGTTCGAAGGCTCGCACAGCCTTGATCCCCTGTTGAAGGCGGCCATTGCCCATCTCTGGTTTGTTACCATCCACCCGTTTGATGATGGCAATGGGCGCATCGCGCGCGCCATCGCCGATCTTGCCCTTGCCCGTTCCGAGAACAGCGGCCGGCGCTTCTACAGCGTCTCGGGCCATCTGCGCCGCGCCCGGGATGACTATTACCGGATGCTCGAGACAACCCAGAAAGTGGGCATGGACATCACGCCCTGGCTGCTCTGGTTTTTCGACTGCCTTGGCCAGGCGATGGCTGCGTCCGAGGTTGTTCTTGCCCAGGTCATGCGGAAGTCCCGCTTCTGGCAGATCAATCAGGCCTCGTCGCTCAATGCCCGGCAGCGCCTGGTGCTGAACCGGATGCTGGATGGTCTGGAGGGCAGGATGACCACCTCGAAATGGGCAAGGATGGCCAAATGCTCGCCCGACACGGCCCTGCGTGACATCACGGATTTGACGCGGGCCGGTCTTCTCGTGAAGGATGCGGCGCGCGGGCGCAGTACCGGCTATGGGCTTGTGGAGTCCTGACGGGAAGCGCCACGATGCAAGGACGGTCGATGTACAAGGCCGAACAGGAGGATCCGCAGATGGACACCGAAACCACGCGCCGGTTGCGCGAGCTTGAGGTTGAGGGTTTCACCCGGATCCCCGGCTTTCTGGATGCCGCCACTTTGGCCGAGGTGCGCACGGGGCTGGATCGCGAACTGGGCAGCCACAAGGGGCGCAACAATTTCGAGGGTGAGAAGACCGAGCGGGTCTATACGCTGGTCGCTCGCGGCAAGGTCTTTGAGCGGGTGGCGGAGGATGCGCGGATCATGGCGCTGCTCGATGCCCTCTTCCAGCCGAACTACCTGCTGACGGCAACACAGGCCATCTGCATCCACCCAGGCGAGACACCCCAACCCTTCCACGCGGATGATTCGTTTTACGCCATCCCGCGCCCGCGGCCGATGATCTCGCTCACCGCCATCGTCGCGGTGGATCCCTTCACCGCCGAGAACGGCGCCACGGAATACATCCCCCGCAGCCATTTGTGGTCGGATGACGAGGTGCAGGGCACCTATCTGCTGGATGACGGGGCCGCCAGCGACACCAATGAAAAGCGGCTGGCTGCCATGACCGTGCGCGCCACCATGGCACCGGGCGATTGCATCGTCTTTGCCGGCACGCTCATCCACCGGGGCGGCGCCAACCACAGCCATGCAGCGCGTCTGGGCTTTACCAACCAGTATTGCGCGCCCTGGGCACGGACCCAGGAAAACTTCTATCTGGGCGTGCCGCCGGAAAAGATCCGGCAAATGTCGCCCAAGCTGCAGTCCCTGCTGGGCTATTCCATCCACCCGCCCTTCATGGGTCAGGTGACGGCGCGCCATCCGCTGAAAACCCTTGAGGCGGATTATGTCTGCCCGGTTGCCTGATCCCGGGCCAGAGACCTGCGGTCGAGTGCCACGCTCTTTACCAGGGCAGTAACCGCGACGCCCGGCTGCAAGTCCAGTTCCGCCACCGCGCGGCGCGTGACGCGGGCAACCAGGGTAAATCCGCCGGCCGAGAGCGCCACATCCACCATGCCGTCATCAGCCAGATGGGGCGCAATTGCCAGCACGGACGCTTCGATGCGGTTCAGCATGCTGAGGCGGCCAAGGGGTCCGCGCCCAAGGCTGACGTCGCGTGCGGCAATCCGCACCCTGAGGCCTGCCCCCAGGGCATCGGCCGTGCGCGGCACCAGCAGGCGGGCGCCATGCACGTCGACTTCGGTCAGCCCCTCTCCGGCGTGATGGGCAACCACCCGGCCCGTCAGCACCGCACCGGCCTGATCGGCAGGAAAGCGGCCGACAAGATCCAGCCGGGCGGTCAGCACCTCGATGGGGCCAGAGGCCACAACAGCGCCGCCCTCCATCAGCACAAGGGTGTCCGCCAGCCGCGCCGCCTCCTCGATGGCGTGGGTAACATAGATGATTACAAGCTCCCTCTCGTCCCGCAGCCGCTCGACATGGGGCAGGATCTCTGCTTTGCGGGCGGCGTCGAGGGAGGCGAGCGGTTCATCCAGCAGCAGAACATCGGGTCTGGCCACCAGCGCCCGGCCCAGTGCCACCCGGCTGCGCTCGCCACCAGAAAGATGACGGGGGCGCCGGCCCAGCAAAGGGCCAAGGTCGAGCAGGTCAACCAGCCGCGCCACGTCACCATCTGTGGCCGGATCAGCCGACCAGCGGCGGCCATAGAGCAGATTGGCCCGCACATCCAGATGCGGAAACAGCCGGGCCTCCTGGAACACCAGGCCCACGCCCCGCTGCCAGGGCGGCAGGAAGATGCCAGCCTGCGTATCAACCAGCACCCGCCCCTTTACCACCACGCGGCCCCGGTCGGGCCGGATCAGGCCTGCCACGGCATTGATCAGGCTCGTCTTGCCTGATCCCGATGGGCCAAACAGCACGGTGATGCCCGCCCCCGCCTCCACCCGTGCCTCAAGGGTGAAGGCGCCCGTAGTGTGGGAGAGGTCAAGCGAGAGCATCATGCCCCCCCACCCGCGCCGCCACCCGGCGGGCCAGAACCTCTGAGGCAACCAGGGCGACCAGCGAAATGGCCACCGCCACAAGGGTCAGGCGCAGGGCAGCCCCGTCGCCACCGGGCACCTGGGTGAAGGTATAGATGGCACTCGACAGGGTGCGCGTCTCACCGGGGATGTTGGAGACAAAGGTAATGGTGGCGCCAAACTCCCCCAGGGACTTGGCAAAGCAGAGGATGGCACCCGCCAGCAGGCCCGGTGTGATCAGCGGCAGGGTGACAGTCAGGAACACCCAGAAGGGTGGCGCCCCCAGACTGCCTGCGGCCGCCTCCAGCCCCCGGTCCACATTCTCCAGCGACAGGCGGATGGCCCGCACAGCAAGCGGAAAACCCATCACCGCCGACGCCACCACCGCCCCCGTCCAGCGAAAGGCGACCACCACCCCAAGGGTCTGGTCCAGAAATGCCCCAATTGGCCCATTCCGGCCCAGCAGCAACAGCAGCACATAGCCCGTCACCACCGGTGGCAGAACCAGCGGCAGATGGACGGCGCCATTCAGCAGGGCCTTGCCAGGAAAGGCGCAGCGCGCCAGAACCCAAGCGACCGCGACCGCCAAGGGCAGGCTGGCAAGAGTTGCCACGCAGGCGACCCGGAGTGAGAGCAGCAAAGCCTCGACTTCATCGGGGCCAAGGCCAAAACCTAGATCAGGCATCCCTAGCCCACGCTGCCGTGGGGCGTGGTGAAGCCATGGCGGCGAAAGATCTCCTGCGCCAGGGGGCCTGTCAGAAAATCCAGGAATTTCGCCCCCTCAGGTCCGGTAGTGCCCTTCACACGCACCGCCCCATAGACGATGGGCGGATGGGAATCCTCGGGAAAGGTGGCGAGGGTTTGCACCCGGGGTTCAGCCATGGCGTCCGTGGCATAGACCACACCAAGGGGCGCCTCGCCACGGGCCACGAAGGCAAGCGCCGCGCGGACATTGTCGGCCCTGACCAACCGGTCCTGTACCCCCGCCCAGGCTTCAAGCCAGATCAGAGCAGCCCGCGCATAGCGGCCAGCCGGCACATGATCGGGATCGGCAAGGGCAAGATGCCCATCGGCCCCAAGCAGCGGACGCAGATCCACCCCCTGGAAAAAGGCAAGAGAGACAGCCTTGCCTGCCGGCGCCACAAGGACAAGGCGATTGCCCATCAGGTCGCGGCGGCTGCCGTCGAGGGTCTTGCCCCGGGCGGCCAGATAGTCCACCCATTCCTCGTCGGCAGAGATGAAGATGTCGGCTGGCGCACCCTGCTCAATCTGCTTCGCCAGCGCAGAACTGGCGGCATAGGAGGCCACCACTGCCCCACCACCCTGCTGGCGAAAAGCCGTCATCACCTCGTCCAGTGCGCCGCCCAGGCTGGAGGCCGCGAACACAAGGGTATCGGCCGCACGGGCGGGCAGCGCCGCCGAAAGAGTGGCCAAAAAGGCCAGAAGAATGAACTTTGCCAAACTGCGCATGACCACCTCCATCGCTATATCCGACTAAATATAGCGATGGCGCTAGCCAAGCAAAGCCCCGAAGGCCTGCCATAGCGGATCAGCATCGTCGCGCACCAGCGCGCGGCAGGCGGGATCCCGTCTCAGGCCAACGGCGGCAGGGCCTCGTCGGGCTGTGACAGCGCCCGCTCGCGGGCCTGGCGCACATTGCGCCGCCACGACAGGCTGGCCACTGGCAGGATGCCGATATAGACGACACCGATCAGCAAGAGGCACTCCCACGGATAGATCATGGCCATGGCGGCAACCAGGCCGACACAGACCAGCACCGGCAGCACCCAGTCGCGGGCAACCCGCACACGCTTGAACGAGAAAGTGGGCAGGCGGCTGACCATCAGGAATGCAAAGGTGGCGGCCATGGCGCCGGCAAACCAGGGCGAGCGAAAGAACGTATCGCCCAGCAGGAAACTGGCCACCATGGGCCAGAGCGACAGCAGCGCGCCCGCAGGCGCCGGCACGCCGGTAAAATAGTTGGCAGCCCAAACCGGCCGATCGGGATCATCAAGGGCGGTGTTGAAGCGCGCCAGCCTGAGGGCGGAACAGACACTGAAGCCCAGCACCACGACCCAGCCAAAGCCACCCAGGGTCGACAGGGTCCAGAGATAGAGCACCACCACGGGCGCCACGCCGAACGAAACAAAGTCGCTGAGGCTGTCCAGTTCGGCGCCGAATTTCGACGTGCCGTTCAGCAACCGCGCCACCCGCCCGTCGAGCCCGTCAAAGACACCGGCAATGACAACGGCCGCCACCGCCAGTTCCCAGCGTTCCTGCAGGGCAAAGCGCATGGCAGTCATGCCGGTGCACAGGGCAAGAACCGTAAGGATGTTGGGCGCCAGCATCCGCATCGGCAGGTGCCTGAGCCGCCTGTTCGATCCGCGCATCATCAAGGACCTCCAACGCCAAGGTGCTTTAACAATATCGTTGCCCGGCCAATTGTTAACAAGGTCTATTGCCCCATGGCGATGCGCTGTGGCTCTGAACTCAACAGATCGGCCAGCACGGTTTCACCAGCCACGGCCCGCTGGCCAACCGAAACCAGAGGCACCACGCCTTCAGGCAGATAGATGTCCACCCGGCTGCCAAAGCGGATCAAACCAAAGCGCTCACCGGCATCCAGCTTGCGGCCCGGCACCACCCAGCACAGGATGCGGCGGGCCACCAGCCCTGCAATCTGCACGCAGCCAATGCGCCGACCATCGGCCAGCCGGATGGACAGCGCCATGCGCTCGTTCTCTTCACTGGCCTTGTCGAGGGCGGCGTTCAGGAAGGCGCCCGGCGTATAGGCCCTGACCTCCACCGTGCCGTTCACGGGCGAGCGGTTCACATGCACGTCGAACACGTTCATGAAGACTGAGATGCGCGGCAGGGGCGCCGTGCCCAGATCAAGGTCCGGCGGCGGCACGGCGGGCGTCACAGACTGCACCATGCCATCGGCGGGGCTGATCACCAGACCTTCGCGGATGGGGGTGAAACGCTCGGGATCGCGAAAGAAATAGGCGCACCAAAGGGTCAGGATCACACCGATCCAGCCAAGCGGCGCCCAGATCAGGAACAGCACCAGGGCACCTGCGGCAAACATCGCGATAAAGCGGCGGCCTTCAGGATGGATCGGTACCAGCACATTGCGGATCGACTCGAACATCTGTTTCCTTTCTCGCCGCGTGCGCCGCGTCCGGCGCGCCAGGGCTCAGGCCTTGAGGGGGGCCAAATGGGGACGGTCGGTTTCGCCGAAGGCCTCGGCGATCTTCAACTCCGCCTCCACCGCCTCACGCTGACGCTCCCACATACGGGTATATTGACCATTGCGTGCCAGCAGTTCGGCATGGCTGCCGCGCTCTGCAATATGCCCTTTTTCAAGCACGATGATTTCATCCGCGTCCACCACGGTCGAAAGCCGATGGGCAATCATCAGCGTCGTGCGGTTGGCCGAAATCTCGCGCAGGCTCGCCTGGATTTCCTTCTCGGTCTGGGTATCAAGCGCGCTGGTCGCCTCATCAAGCAACAGGATGGGAGGATTCTTCAGGATCGTGCGCGCGATGGCAACACGTTGTTTCTCGCCGCCCGAAAGCTTCAGGCCACGCTCGCCGACCATGGAATCATAGCCATCGGGCAGGCTCTTGATGAAATCGTGGATGCGGGCCAGACGCGCCGCTTCCTCAACTTCCGCGTCCGTCGCGTCGGGGCGACCGTAACGGATGTTGTAGCGGATCGTGTCATTGAACAGCACCGTATCCTGCGGAACAATGCCGATGGCCGCCCGCACACTGGCCTGGGCAACGGCCGAGATCTCCTGGCCATCGATCTGCACTTTGCCGGTCTGAATGTCGTAAAAGCGGAACAGGATCCGGCTGATGGTGGATTTGCCAGCCCCCGACGGACCAACAATGGCCAGCGTCCGCCCCGGCGCCACGGTAAAGCTGACATCGTCGAGAATGCCGCGCCGGACGTCGTAGCGGAACGAGACATGTTCAAACTTCACCTCGCCACCCCTGATCTCGAGGGCGGGGGCATCTGGCTTGTCCTCGACCTCCGCCGGCACTTCGAGCAGGGTGAACATGGCCTCCATGTCGATCAGGGCCTGCTTGATCTCGCGATAGACCGTGCCCAGCAGATTGAGCGGCACATAGAGCTGGATCAGGAAGGTGTTCACCAGCACGAAATCGCCAACCGTCAGGGTGCCAGCCGCAACGCCCTGGGCTGCCAGAATCATCACGGCAACAAGACCGCCCGCAATCACCGCCCCCTGGCCGACGTTGAGAACGGACAGGGTCGTCTGGCTCTTCACCGCCGCGAATTCATAGCGCGCCAGGGCCTTGTCATAGCGGCGGGTCTCGTGGGCTTCGTTGCCGAAGTACTTGACGGTCTCATAGTTCAGCAGGCTGTCCACCGCCTTGGTGTTGGCCTCTGTGTCCTGGTCGTTCATCTCGCGGCGAAACTTGGTGCGCCACTCGGTAATGGCAAAGGTGAAGGCGATGTAACTGACGATGGTCAGGCAGGTGGCCACGGCCAGAGGCCACGGATAGCGGGCCAGCAGGATGGCCACCACGAAGATCAGTTCAAGGATGGTGGGCAGGATGTTGAAGACCATGAAGCGCAGCAGGAAATCGATGCCCTTGGTGCCGCGCTCGATCACCCGGCTAAGCCCGCCGGTACGCCGTTCCAGATGGAAGCGCAGGGACAGGCGATGGAGATGCGCAAAGGTACCCAGCGCGATCTGCCGCATGGCGTGCTGGCCGACCTTGGCAAACACCGCATCACGCAGTTCGCCAAAGCTCTGGGCACCCACGCGGGCCAGCCCGTAAGAGACAATGACCAGAAGCGGCACGGTCAATGCCATGGATCCCTGGATGGTCAGGGAATCAATGGCGGCCTTGTAGAGAAAGGGCACACAGATAAGCACCAGCTTGGCACAGATCATCAGCACAACGGCGACCACCACCCGCAGGCGCAGGCCCGGGCGGTCGCGGGGCCACAGGTGAGGCAGCAGGGTCTTGAGGGTCCGCGCCTGGGTACGGGCATCCATGGTGCGCTGGGAAGTACTCGGTCTCATACGTGTTCCATTCGGCCAGTGCCGTCAGTTCGCCCGGCCTCGATCCAGCCGAAGATGCGCATAGTGTAAGGCCCGGGGCGGCGTCAGACGGAAGCGGGCGGCAGTGGCCTGATGGGCCAACCATGTTCGCGTTAAACGGCGCCAGGGGCAGAAAGATCCCTGCGCCCGACGGGAGTCGCGCTGCAGACCCTGATTTTCCGCCTTGCAATGAACGATTTCAAGGGCCGCAGGGCGTCGCCCCTGCAACAGGGGCGGCACCGGCAGCCGGGACCATGGCCCGGCTGCCAAACAGGGTCGCGTCAGACCCTGAGCCTGGATCGTGGAGCCTATTGGTCCTTGCTGCGGAAGGCATCGTGGCAGGCGCCACAGGCCTTGCCGCTCGCACCAAGGGCGGCACCAAGGGCCGCTGCATCGGTGCCACCCGCCGCCGCAACCAGGGCGGGGGTGGTGTCGGAGAACGCCTTGGCGGCGGCGGCAAACTTGCCAGCATCCGACCAGACCTCAGGCTTGGCGCGCGACTTCGGGGCGGGCTCATTATCCTTGAACAGGGCCGGGATCTCGTGGCCC
The DNA here is from genome assembly GCA_947379865.1 of Acetobacteraceae bacterium. Classification (GTDB taxonomy): domain Bacteria; phylum Pseudomonadota; class Alphaproteobacteria; order Zavarziniales; family Zavarziniaceae; genus CANCOY01. The sequence goes on along the minus strand of CANCOY010000020.1, from coordinate 7,596 downwards.
ACAGCCTGGATCGCCTCGGCAGCAGCCACAGTCTCGGGGCCGAAGGGCTGTTCGCCCTTGGCGCTCTGGCTCAGGCGCTTCATGGCGCCGCCCATTTTCTTCATTTCAGCCTGGCGATGATCCGCAGAGGCAGCGCCATCGGCGAAAGCAAGGCCCGTGCCCGCCACGACCAGAGCCGCTGCCACTGCAAGGATCCGTCCCCGGGTGCCCATTCTTGACATCATTTCCTGCCTCCAAAAACCGACGCGCACGACGGCCGTCATGTGATCATGCTAAAGTAGCCCAAAGGTCATCGCCAAGCACCCCCCACATTTCCCGGCTGGCCGGGCCAAGGGCCGTCATGTCTTCTGTCTCCTCGCTCTGCGTATTCTGCGGCTCCTCCATGCCGCCCGACCCCTCCATGATCGAGGCCGCAGACCGACTGGGCCGCCTGACGGCCACAGCCGGCCGCCGGCTGGTTTATGGCGGGGGCGGTATCGGCCTCATGGGCACGGTGGCGCGCGCTGCGGTTGCCGCTGGTGGCGCCGTCACCGGCGTCATCCCGGCCTTCCTGCTGGCCTTCGAGGTTGGCCTGACCGAGGGCGCGGAGCTTGAGATCGTCGACAGCATGCACGCCCGCAAGACCCGCATGTTCGAACTGTCCGACGCCTTCGTTGCCCTGCCGGGCGGCCTTGGCACTCTGGACGAGGTGATCGAGATCGTGACCTGGCGGCAGTTGGGCCTGCACGACAAGCCGGTTGTCCTGATCGATCATGACGGCTATTGGCAGCCACTGCTGAGCCTCGTCGATCACGTCATCGCCAAAGGTTTTGCCCGGGCAGAGTCGCGCCATCTGTTCAGCGTGGTATCCTCTGTCGACGAGGTTCATCCTGCCCTCGACCACGCACCCGATCGCAGAACCGGGGCGCGGCCAGAGCGGCTCTGAATTGCAACAATCATCCCCTTCAGGAACAGTTCACATGGCAAAGATCAAAGTCGCGAACCCGGTGGTCGAACTCGACGGCGACGAAATGACCCGGATCATCTGGCAGTTCATCCGCGAAAAGCTGATCCTGCCCTATCTCGACGTGCCGCTGCAGTATTTCGACCTGGGCATGGAAAACCGCGACCTGACCGATGACCGCGTGACCGTTGATGCGGCCGAGGCCATCAAGAAGGCGGGCGTTGGCGTGAAGTGCGCCACCATCACCCCCGACGAGGCCCGGGTCGAGGAATTCAAGCTGAAGAAGATGTGGAAGTCGCCCAATGGCACGATCCGCAACATCCTTGGCGGCACCGTCTTCCGCGAGCCCATCATCTGCCGCAACGTGCCCCGCCTGGTTCCAGGCTGGACCGACCCCATCGTCATTGGCCGCCATGCCTTTGGCGACCAGTATGCCGCAACCGACATCGTGATCCCGGGCGCCGGCACCCTGACCATGACCTTCACGCCCAAGGACGGCGGCCCGACCATCGAACGCAAGGTCTTCGAGTTCCCCGGCGGCGGCGTGGCCATGGGCATGTACAACCTTGACGAGTCGATCCGGGGCTTTGCCCGCGCCTCCATGAACTATGGTCTGGCGCGCGGCTGGCCGGTGTATCTGTCGACCAAGAACACGATCCTCAAGGCCTATGACGGCCGCTTCAAGGATCTGTTCCAGGAAGTCTTCGACGCCGAATTCGCCAGCCGCTTCAAGGCCGCGAACATCACCTATGAGCACCGCCTGATCGACGACATGGTGGCCTCTGCCCTCAAGTGGTCGGGCAAGTTCGTCTGGGCCTGCAAGAACTATGATGGCGACGTGCAGTCCGACACGGTGGCCCAGGGTTTTGGCTCACTCGGGCTGATGACCTCGGTGCTGCTGACGCCCGATGGCATGACCGTTGAGTCCGAGGCCGCCCACGGCACGGTGACGCGCCACTACCGCGAGCACCTGAAGGGCAACAAGACCTCCACCAACCCGATTGCCTCCATCTACGCCTGGACGCGTGGTCTGGAACACCGGGCCAAGCTCGACAGCAACAAGGCGCTCGGCGACTTCGCCCTGGCCCTGGAGCATGTCTGCGTGGAGACGGTCGAGGCCGGCAAGATGACCAAGGATCTGGCCATCCTCATCGACGGCAAGCACCCCTACCTGACCACCGAAGACTTCCTCGACGCGATTGACGCGAATCTGAAGAAGAAGCTGGCCTAAAGAAAAGGCTGCCTTTCGGCTGCTTTGGGGCTCCCCTGACGGGGAGCCCCTTCAAGCCTAGTTCTGGATGCGCGTGGTGATGGTGCCATCCACCACGACATTGGTGCCGCTCATGAAGCTGGCCATGGGGCTGGCCACAAAGACCACCACATTGGCAACTTCCTCGGGACGGCCCATACGGCCCATGGGGTTACGCTCCAGCATGGACTTGTAGAGATCGGGCATGCCCTGCTCGATCATGTTCCAGACGCCACCCTTGAAATAGATGGAGCCGGGGCTGACCGCATTGATGCGAATGCCCTTGCGGACATAGCCGGGTGCCACATATTTGATGTGGGCAAGCAGGGTGGCCTTCAGCGGGCCATAGGGGCCGCCGGCACCCATCTCGCTGCCCTCAACGGCCGAGACCGTGACGATCGGCACGATCGAGGCGGCTTTTGACTTCTCCAGCAGCGGCAGTGCCGCGTCGATGGTGGCGAGCGTCCCCATCACGTCGATCTGGAAGGCATTGCGCCAGCTCTCTTCACCGGGCTGGACAGACAGGGCCGAGACATTCGGCACCACGATATCGAGGCCACCCAGTTCGGCCCCCGCCTTGGCAACCCAGGCCTTCAGGGCCTCGCTGTCGGCCACATCAACGGCGGCGCCGGTGGCCTTCACGCCCATGGCCTTGAGGGCGGCGACAGTTTCCGCAACTTCGGCTGCATTGCGGGCACAGATGGCGACATCGGCCCCTTCCATGGCAAAGCGTTCTGCAATGGCGCGGCCAATACCCTTGGTGCCACCGGTAACGAGGGCCTTGAGCCCCTTGAGCTGGAGATCCATCTGCGTTCTTCCCCTTGGGGCCAGCGGCCCATTTTTGACGGGCGCAGCTTATCAGGCTTGCGCCAGATGGAAATCATCAAGCCTGCGGAGGTTCGCTGGTGCCCTGCCACGCTTCGGGGAACTGGGCGGCGGCGTTTGCCATCTCCGTCTGGCGATGGCGTGCCGCGGCGGTGCGGGCCACATCCTCCTTCAGACGGGGATCACGGGCCATGAGATCGTGGAAGTCTGTAGCGGACAGCACCAGAAGCTGGGTTTGCGCTGTGGAGATGACCGTGGCCGTGCGCGGGCTGCGGGCCAGCAGCGCCGATTCCCCAAAGAATGAGCCCCGACCCAGGCGCACGGGATGAGGGGCGAGGTCGATTTCAACCTCGCCCTCCAGAATGAAATACATGGCATCCGCCGGTTCGGAGCGGCGCACGATGGTATTGCGCGGTGGCACCGCCAGGGGCCGCAACTTGCCCGTAATTTCCGAGAGCCGCACCAGATCAAGCCCGGCAAACAGGGGCACCGATGCCACCAGACGGGCATTCACGGCGAACTCCCGCTTGCGGATCTCGGAGGCAAAGCCCGTTGCCACAATGCCGATGGGCAAAGCAATGACCACCACCCCCATCAGCATGACGAGGCCACCGATCAGCTTGCCCGCCACCGTAATCGGCACCATGTCGCCATAGCCGATGGTCGTCAGCGTCGCCAGGGTCCACCACATCGTCTCGGGGATCGAGGCAAAGCGGTCGGGCTGCGCCAGATGCTCGGCCGCATAAACAAGGCCCGAGGCCAGCACAACCAGGATGAAGACCAGCACCAGGGCCGCCAGCAGCGACCTCGTCTCCATCACGATCACAGACCAGAGCGTCTCGAGCGCCGGCGAATAGCGCGTGAGCTTCAGCACCCGTATCAGCCGGAACAGGCGCAGAAATGCTTCCATGCCGGGCGTGGTGATCCAGATCCAGAAGATGGCAACAGAGGCGAGGTCGATCACCGCAAGGGGCGTGCGGGCGAAACGCAGCCGTGGCAGGGCCATCTTCCCATAGTTGGGATTTTCCGGCGCCGACCACAGCCGCAGGGCGTATTCGATCGTGTAGATCAGGCCGGCCCCAACCTCGATGGCGTGGAACAGAGGCTCATAGGCAACTTCAAGCTGGGCGACGGTCTCAAGCGTGGTGGTGATCACATTGATCAGGATGACCGCCACCAGAAACGCATCCACCAGACGCGCAGACGTATCGGAATCCGCCGATACCTCAAGCAAGTGATGGATGCGGGCTCTCAACGAAAGGGTCATGAAGCAACTCCCCCACTCATTGTCATGCACGCATGGAGAGAACCTGCTCAATCGCCTTCAGGGCGTCTTCCGCCCGGTCACCATCGGGACCACCAGCCTGGGCCATCTCGGGCCGGCCACCGCCGCCCTTGCCACCCAGAACCTCGGCGCCCACCCGCACCAGATCGACGGCATTCCATTTGCCCAGCAGATCATCCGTGACGCCCACGCCGAGCGCACCCTTGCCCTCGTTGAGGGCCACCAGGGCCACAATGCCTGAGCCGATCTGCTTCTTGGCATCTTCGATCAGGCCACGCAGATCCTTGGGATTGACGCCATCAAGGCAGCGCGTGACCAAGGTTACATCACCCGCTTTGCGCGTCTCAAGCCCGGCACCGCCCTGGCCGCCGCCAAGACCGATCTGGCGCTTGGCCTGGGCCAGTTCGCGTTCCAGCCGACGCCGATCGTCCACCAGCGCCGCGATGCGGGCCGGAACCTCGGATGGCGGGGTCTTCAGGGTGGCCGCCGCCTGCGCCAGCATCGCCTCGCGGTCGAGCAGATAGAGGCGTGCGGCTTCCCCCGTCATGGCCTCGATCCGGCGCACACCCGCCGCAACCGCGCCCTCGCTCACGATCACCGCGAGGCCGATATCGCCCGTGCGCCGCACATGGGTGCCGCCGCACAGTTCGGTGGAAAAGAAGGCCGTGTTGCGCTCCGTACCCGCACCCATGGAGACGACACGCACTTCTTCGCCATATTTCTCGCCAAACAGGGCCAATGCGCCCTCCTGAACCGCTTCATCGGGCGTCATCAGGCGGGTGCGAACCGCATCATTGGAGCGGATCATGCGATTGACCTCGGCCTCAACCTCGGCCCGCTCGGCATCACTCAGGGCCTTGGGATGGCTGATGTCGAAGCGCAGGCGCTCCGGCGCCACCATTGAGCCCTTCTGGGTTACATGCGGGCCCAGAACACGGCGCAGCGCCTCATGCAGCAGATGGGTCGCGGAATGGTTGGCGCGCAGCGTGTCGCGGCGGGCTTCATCAACGCCCAGCGCCACATCGTCGCCAACCTTCAGCGCCGCCCCTTCGAGGGTGCCGATATGAACGTGCAGGGCGCCAAGCTTCTTGAGCGTGTCCCGCACAATCACGCGGGCGCCGCCTGGACTGGTGATGACACCCGCATCACCCATCTGGCCGCCCGACTCGCCATAGAACGGCGTCTGGTTGACCAGCACCATGACGGCAGCGCCGGGCTCTGCCCGCTCCACCGGCTTGCCATCGACGAGAATCGCGGTCACCCGGGCCTCGGCCGTGGTGGTGTCGTAGCCGAGGAATTCAGTGGCCCCGACATGTTCGCGCAGTTCGAAGAACACCGTCTCGGTTGCCGCTTCGCCTGAACCGGCCCAGGCAGCGCGCGCGTCGGCCTTCTGGCGCGCCATGGCGCTGTCAAAACCAGGCTGGTCGACCTCGCGGCCCTCGTTACGCAGGGCGTCCTGGGTAAGGTCCAGGGGGAAGCCATAGGTATCATAAAGCTTGAAGGCGACCTCACCCGGCAGGGCGGCGCCGGCGGGCAACTCGGCCGTGGCCTCGCCCAGCAGCTTCAGGCCACGCTCAAGGGTCTGCTTGAAGCGGGTTTCCTCAAGACGAAGCGTCTCGGTGATCAGGGCTTCGGCGCGGATCAGTTCGGGGTAATGGGCACCCATCTGGCCAACCAGGGCCGGCACCAGACGCCACATCACCGGCTCCGCCGCCCCTGCCATATGGGCGTGGCGCATGGCGCGGCGCATGATGCGGCGCAGCACATAGCCGCGACCCTCATTGGAGGGCAGCACGCCATCGGCAATCAGGAAGCAGGTGGAGCGCAGGTGGTCGGCGATGACCCGGTGGGAAATGCGATGCGGGCCAAAGGGGTCCGAGCGGGTGACATCGGCGCTCGCCAGCACCAGGGCCTTCAGCAGGTCGGTGTCGTAATTGTCGCGGCAGCCCTGCAGCACATTGGCGATGCGCTCCAGGCCCATGCCGGTATCGATGGATGGGCGGGGCAGCAGCACACGGTCGCCGGGGCCGCGCTGCTCGTACTGCATGAAGACCAGGTTCCAGATCTCCATGAACCGGTCGCCGTCGGCGTCATCGCTGCCCGGCGGGCCGCCGGCCACGTCGGGCCCGTGGTCCCAGAAGATTTCCGAACACGGCCCACAGGGACCGGTGTCGCCCATGGCCCAGAAATTGTCAGAGGTGGCGATGCGGATGATGCGCTCTTCCGGCACGCCGGCAATCTTGCGCCAGAACCCGTGGGCCTCGTCATCGTCATGATAGACGGTGATCCACAGGCGGTCCTTGGGCAGGCCGTATTCCTTGGTGATCAGGTTCCAGGCGAGCTCGATGGCCACGTCCTTGAAATAGTCACCGAACGAGAAATTGCCGAGCATCTCGAAGAAGGTGTGATGGCGCGCCGTATAGCCGACATTGTCGAGGTCATTGTGCTTGCCACCGGCCCGCACGCATTTCTGCGACGTTGTTGCCCGCACATAGTCCCGCTTCTCGGCACCGGTGAAGACATTCTTGAACTGCACCATGCCGGCGTTCGTGAACATCAGCGTCGGGTCATTGGCCGGCACCAGAGGGCTCGACGTCACGACACGGTGGTCGTGACGGCCAAAATAATCGAGAAAGGCCCCGCGCACCTCGTTGGCCGTTTTCATTGCTCACCCGCTCGCTATCCGGCGGCCTCGCGCCGCCACCGCTTTCTTACTGGCTGGCGCCCTAAGTGTCCATAAAAGGGCGCCCCACACCAAAACGCCTGCCCGGCAAAGCAGGGCAGGCGTTGGTACTCCGCAACCGGCAGCCGACAGGATCAGGCGTCGGGCTCGGTCCCCTCGGCATCGGTTTCCGGTGTGCCGATGATCAAGGAGGCGATCAGGCCGGCATTCTGGCGCACCTTCGCCTCAATGGAGGCGGCCATCTCAGGATGGTCGGCCAGATATTGCTTGGCGTTCTCGCGGCCCTGGCCAATGCGTTGGCTGTCATAAGAGAACCAGGAACCGGACTTCTCCACCACGCCGGCCTTGACCCCAAGGTCCACCAGTTCGCCGGTCTTGGAGACGCCCTTGCCATACATGATGTCGAATTCGACCACCTTGAAAGGCGGGGCTACCTTGTTCTTGACGACCTTCACGCGGGTCTGGTTGCCCACGACCTCTTCCTTGTCCTTGATCGCGCCGATGCGGCGGATGTCGAGACGGACCGAGGCATAGAACTTCAGCGCATTGCCGCCCGTCGTCGTCTCGGGACTGCCGAACATGACGCCGATCTTGAGGCGGATCTGGTTGAT
>CANCOY010000019.1 GCA_947379865.1 Acetobacteraceae bacterium | reverse complement strand
TTGGCTTCGGCTTTCAGGGCGTCGTCGGCCTTTTTGTCCCAGTCCTGTTTGCCGAGGAACAGGGTCTGGATCATGTTGCGCGGCTCTGGCCGCTGGATGAGGTGGGCGAAGATATCCATCTCGATCTCCACCGCCCGGTCAAAGGGCTCAGTCAGGCCACGGCCAAGGCAGTCGAGAATGGCATAAGGCGCTGGCACATGGGGGCCGACGCTGGCGAGCAGGCGGGCGCGTGTCTCGGCCAGCAGGGTGGCGAGCGCGGCGGCATCGGGCGGCTGGTAATCCGGGCGGTCCCAGGGCTGCTGGCAGGCGGTGGCGGCCCGCACCCAGGCCTCAGAGGCTGGCAGCACCTCGGCCGTGGGCACCACGGCGTGCACGGCACCGGCCGCCAGGGCCTTGGCCCCGGCCAGGCGCTTGCCGTCGAGCAGCACGGGCAAAGCGGCGGCCATGCCGATCAGGCGCGGCAGGCGCTGGGTGCCGCCAGCACCCGGGAACAGGCCCACCAGGGATTCTGGCAGGCCCACAAAGGCGGCGGGGTCATCGGCCAGCACCCGGTAATGGCAGCCCAGCGCCAGTTCATAGCCACCGCCCAGCGCCAGCCCCTCCAGCGCGGCCGCCACGGGCTTGCCACAGGTCTCCAGCTGGCGGATGGCGCGGCTGAGGCGGAAGAAATGATCATAGGCCAGCCGCCGTCGTGCCTCGGCCGGGGCGCCGGTGATCATGTCATAGGCCTCCCCCAGTTCCGCCAGATCGGCGCCCGCACAAAAGCCCCGCTTGCCCGAGCGGACCACGGCACCATCCACCTCGGTCGTGGTGCGCAGCCAGGTGGCGATGTGGCCCAGATCATCGATGGCCGCGTCCGAGAACACGTTCATGCTGCGCCCCGGCGCATCAAAGACGATGTGCGCGAGGCGCGGCGCCGGGATCTCGATACGGAAATTGCTGAGGCTGGGCAGGGACATGGGACGGGTTCCAGGGTCTGGCAGAAACAGGGATCGTTACGGTGTTATGGCAAAGGCGGGCTGGCCAGCAGGGTGGCGCGGCGCACCTTGCCGGCATCATCGCGCACGGGGCCATCGCGGAATTCCAGACTGCGCGGCACCTTCTGGCCACTCAGCCGGGTGCGGGCAAAGGCCAGCAGGGCGTCTGCCCCCAGATCCGACCCGGGGGCCGCCTGCACCACCGCATGCACGCGCTGGCCCAGATCGTCATCGGCGACACCCACCACGGCGCAGGACAGCACGTCGGCGTGTTCCGACAGGGCCGCCTCAACCTCAGCCGGGAAGACATTGACGCCGCCGGTGATGATCAGGTCCACCCGCCGGTCGGCCAGGAACAGAAAACCGTCTTCATCCAGCCAGCCAAGGTCGCCCACGGATTCCCAGCCATCATGGGACCGGCGCGGTTCCGCCCCGATATAGTGATAGGTGCTGCCCGGCCCATTAGGCGGCATGGCAAAGACTTCGCCCACCACGCCGGGGGCGACGGCTGCGCCAGCAGGGTCCCGCACGCTGAGGCGGGTGCCGCCGATGGCCTGGCCCACGGTGCCGGGGCGGCTGGCCCAGTCGGTGCCCAGCACCCAGGTGCGGACAATCCCTTCGGTGGCGCCATAAACCTCGCCCACCCGTGCGCCGCCCAGCCAGTCGATCCAGGCCTGTTTCAGCCAGGGCGCGATGGGGGCGGCGGTGTGCACCACCAGGCGCAGGCCGGCAAGGTGCGCCGGGTCTTTCAGCTCATCGGGCAGGCGCCAGATGCGGTGCATCATGGTGGGCACCAGCATGGCCCAGACCGCCTGTTCGCTGGCAATCAGATCGAGCGCGCCGGCGGCATCAAAGCGCTTTTGCCCGATCACCCGATTGCCCTTGATAAGGGCGGCGGCAAGGGCGCTGAAGGGACCATTGTGATAGAGCGGCCCGGGGTTCAGCACCACCTGATCGCGTGGCATGTCGAGAAAGGGAAAGTCGAGATCAAAGGCGGCCGGGCGATGGTCGACAATGACCTTGGGCCGCCCCGTGCTGCCGCCGCTGGTGCAGGCCTTCCAGCCGGTCGCCACGTGCAGGGCGGGCATGGCCCCAGCACCTATTTCGCCCACATCCCCCAGCATGGCCGGCACCAGGCCGCCGAGGCTGGCGTCATCGGTGACGAACGCGGCCGGGCGCATGATCTCCAGGATCTCGCGCCGCTCCGCCGCCGTGAGTTTGGGCGACAGCGGCGCCGGCGTGGCCCCGGCCTTCCAGATGCCAAAGCTGGCGGCCAGAAACTCTGCCCCATTGGCCATGGACATGGCGACAAGGGCATCCGGCCCCACGCCGTGCGCCACCAGCAGGCGTGCCCAGCGGCTGGCGCGCGCTTCCAGCCCGGCCCAGTCCAGCGTCTCGCCATCCTGGCGGAAACAGGCGGCGGCGGGTGCCGTGGCGGCATAATGCTGTGGGATGGCGGCCAGGGGGACCATCGCTTGCCCCTCCCCTCATTATTTTGATACGCTAGCGTACGATAATGACATTGGCGAACGCAAGCCCGGCCCTGCCGTGCCCCGGCGGGCGTCTGGAGGAGCGGCCATGGGCCTGTTGAAATCCCTGTTCGGGTCAAAGCCCCCCAAGCGCGTGCGGCTGGAGCCAGAGGGCGCCACGTTCGAGATCAACGCGGGCGAGACCGTGCTGGAAAAGGCCCTGAGCCTGGGCATCGCCTTTCCCCATGAATGCACGGTCGGCACCTGTGGCAGCTGCCGGGCGCGGCTGGTGGAAGGCCGGGTGGATGCCATCACCGACTTTGGCTATGCCCTTAGCCGGGAAGAGCTGGAGGCGGGCTATATCCTCGCCTGCCAGGCCGTGGCCAAGACCGACCTTGTGATTGAGGTGGATACAGCCGGCGCCGCCGCCCTGCCCGTGACCCGGATCCCCGCCCGCCTCAGCGCCACCGAGGATCTGACCCACGATATCAAGCGCGTTACCTTCACCCTTGCCGCGCCCCTCACCTATCGTGCCGGGCAATATGGCGTGTTCACCTGGCCGGGTGAGGCCGAGGGGCGCGCCTATTCCTTTGCCGATGCGCCAAAGCCAGAGGGGCGGACAGACGTCTCCACCTTTGTGCGGCGGGTGCCGGGCGGCCTGTTTTCGGAACTGCTGTTTGGCGGCGGGGCTGCGGCGCTGGACTTCACCCTGGAAGGCCCCCATGGCGAATTCTGGCTGCGCGACGGCAAGGGGCCGATCATCTGCGTGGCCGGTGGCAGCGGCCTTGCCCCCTTGCTGAGCCTGCTGGAAGAGGCGGCCAGCCGCACGGGCGAGGCGGCCATCACCCGCGACTGCCTGCTGCTGTTTGGCGCCCGCGCCAGCCGCGACCTTTATGCCGAGGCGCAGATTGCCGCCCTTGCTGCCCGCTGGCCCGCCCGCTTCCTGTTCTGGCCGGCGCTGAGCGAGGAACCCCCCGCCGACCCCGCCATACGCCCCGGCCTTGTCACCGATTTCATCCTCGACGCCGTCGCCACCGTGGGCGCCGCCGGCACCCAGGCCTATCTCTGCGGCCCCCCCGCCATGATCGACGCCGCCATCACCAAATTCACCCAGGCCGGCATCAAGCCCGGCGCCATCCGCTACGACAAATTCACCGACCGCAGCATGGGGGGGAAGTAGGACCTTCACCCCGTCCAGCGCAAATTGGATATTATCGGGTATAACCGGGTAAAATCGGGTATTATCGGGTATCCGATACGGGTGAAGGTGCGCAGCAGATGCGGGAGCCGAGGTTGGTGCTGGGGCCGGACCTGATCCGGCTGGTGGCGGAAATCGATGAGTTCAAGGGGCGCTGGGAGGCGTTGCAGACGCTGTCGCCCGACAGGTTGCAGTCCCTGCGCCGGGTGGCGACCATTGAAAGCATCGGGTCGAGTACGCGCATCGAGGGATCGCGGCTGAGTGATGCACAGGTTGAAACCCTGCTGGCCACCATCGCCATCCGCGCCTTCGAGACGCGCGACGAGCAGGAAGTGGCCGGCTATGCCGAGGCCATGGACCTTGTGTTCGAGGCATATTCCGACCTGCGGTTTACGGAAAACCACATCCGCCAGCTGCACCAGATCCTGTTGCGCCACAGCGACAAGGATGTTGCCCACCGGGGGAATTACAAGACGCTGGCAAACAATGTGGTGGCCCTTGATGCCGAGGGCCGCCAGATCGCCGTGGTGTTCCAGACCGCCAGCCCCTTTGAGACGCCACTCAGGATGGAAGCGCTGGTGGGGTGGACGCGCAAGGCCCTGGACGAAGAGGCCATGCACCCGCTGCTGATCATCGCCGTCTTTGTGGTGACGTTTCTGGCGATCCACCCGTTCCAGGATGGCAATGGCCGGCTATCGCGGGTGCTGACCAGCCTGCTGCTGCTGCGGGCGGGCTATGCCTATGTGCCCTTTGCCTCGCTGGAGCGGGTGATTGAGGAGAACAAGGATCTCTATTACCGCGCCCTGCGCCGCACCCAGACAACGCTGGAGAGCGAGGCGCCAGACTGGGAGCCGTGGCTGCGCTTTTTCCTGCGCTGTCTGAAGAAACAGAAAGACGGTCTGGCGGCCCGGATCGATAGCGAACGCAGCGCACAGGCGGCAGAGGCGGATTTGGGTGATCTGGCCTGCCTGATCCTGCAGGCCCTGCAGCGGCGCGAGCGGCTGACCATTGGGCAGCTGGCCGAAATCACCGGCGGCAACCGCAACACATGCAAGCTGCGGTTGCGCGAACTTGTGGCGGCCGGCCGCATAAAGCGGCACGGGCAGGCGCGGGCAACCTGGTACAGCCTGTAGGTGCCCGCCCCGCCTTGCTGCTTTGGCCTCTCAGGCCACCTGCTTTTCGTCGCCGAACCAGTCTTCCCAGCCGGCGGCCTTGTTCTGGGCGCGGGCAAGAGCGCGTTCTTCGGCATTGGCGAACTCAAGGTCCCAGCGCTTCAGGGCGGGCTTGATCACCACATTGTGCCACAGCGGCGGGATCAGCGCCGTGAGGAAGCAGACAAAGACGCTGGGCAGGCGGATGGCGCTCTGGTCCGGCACCAGACGGAAATAGGGCAGATAGGTGTCGAGGTGATGGTCGGCATGGTTGGTAATCTCGAACGCCGACATGCGCGACAGGGGCTTCAAATGGTTCCACACATGGTGGCGGCGGATGGGCGTGCCAGCCACCCGCACCTGGCCGTAATGCTGGAAGTAATTGAAGGATTCCACCCAGAAGCGCGCAATGAACATGCCACCCAGCGCCACGCCATTGGCCACCGGCCCGCCGATCAGGAAGATGAGGCCCTGAAAGGCAGCCTGCGCGGCCAGGGCGCGCCACAGGCGGTGGTGGATGGACCAGCGGGCATGGCCACGCTTTTCCAGCGCCTGGTTCTCGATCTCCCAGGCCTCGCGCGTGCTCTGCACCACGGCGTTCGCCGTGAAGGCATAAAGGGTGATGCCGCGCCGGGCCGTGTCGCTGTCGGCACTGGTGCCCACATTGATGTGATGGCCCACCACATGGGCAATCTCACGCGTGGCATCGAAATAGCACACCTGGGCATAGCGGCCGACCAGGCGGTGCAGGCGGCCACGCTGGTGGTAAAGCTCGTGGGTGGCGGGCACCAGCGGCAACACAGAAAGCCAGCCACAGGAAAAGGCCGCCCCCAGATATTGCCAGCCCGTGGCCTCAGGCGCGGTGAACACCCACCAGGCCGCCATCAGATAGAGGCCGGGGCCAGCCAGGGCGCAAATCCACACGGGGATATTGGCGAACTTGCGGTTCGTCACGCTGCGGGCCCGGAAGTCATAGGGCAGCAAGGTATCCACCAAAGCGAGGGTGGGGAAGGTCAACAGACCCAGCCACACCCAGTTGCCGCCCAGGGCAAAGCCAAGGAAGGCTGCGGCAAACATGCCCACCGGAAAGTAATAACGCAGATAGTCGGTCATTCCCGTTTCCTCCGAGGCTTTTGTTCGTGCGCGGCTATTCTGCCGCTGGTCTTTGTCGTCGGCAGCTATTCTGCCGCCTTCTTCATAGGCTTGTAGCCGGCAAACATCTCGCGCGAGATGATGTGCTTCATCACCTCGATGGAGCCACCCGCGATCTTGACCACGCGGGAATCGGCCCAGGCGCGGCAGATGGGATATTCCCACATGTAACCCCAGCCGCCAAACAGCTGCAGCAGCTCATCCGCCGCCTTGCAGTGCAGGTTGGAGAGCCACATCTTGGCCATGGCCGCGTCCACCGCATCAAGATTGCCATCCATGAACTGCTGGATGCACTGGTCGGTGAACACACGGCCCACCACCGCCTCGGTCTTGATTTCGGCCAGCTTGAACTGGGTATTCTGGAAATCGGCAATGGTGCCGCCAAAGGCCTTGCGGTTGGCGGTGTAGTCCACCGTCCATTCCAGCATGGTCTCCACCACGGTGGCGGAGCGGATGGCCTGGGCGAGGCGTTCCTGCGCCAGCTTGGTCATCATCATCTGGAAGCCACGGCCCTCCTGGCCCAGCATGTTGCTGGCCGGAACGCGGACATCGTCAAAGAAAATCTCCGAGGTGTCCTGGGCCTTCATGCCAGCCTTTTCCAGATTGCGGCCGCGCCGGAAGCCCTCGCGGCTGCCTTCCACGAGGAACAGGGTGATGCCCTTGGCGCCGGCCGTCGAATCCGTCTTGGTGGCCAGCACGATGAGGTCGCAGAGCTGGCCGTTGGAAATGAACACCTTCTGGCCGGTGATGACATAGTCATCGCCATCCTTCACGGCGCGGGTGCGGATGTTCTTCAGGTCGCTGCCGGCATGCGGTTCGGTCATGCCAAGCGAGCCGATGACCTCGCCGCGCACCATCTTGGGCAGCCATTTGCGGCGCTGTTCCTCGGTCCCGAAGGTCTTGAGGTAGGTGGCGACCAGATCCACATGGATCATGAAGCCGGGGCCGGTGGCGCCGGCACGGGCCATTTCCTCGAACACCACCACGTCGAACAGATAGTCGAGGCCAAGGCCGCCATATTCCTCGGGCACGGTGCAGCACAGCAGGCCAGCGGCACCCGCCTTCAGCCAGAGCTCGCGCGGCACGACGCCGGCCTTCTCCCACTCGGCATGGAAGGGGGTGATTTCCTCGGCGATGAAGCGGCGCACGCTCTCGCGGAAGATGTTGTGCTCCTCGCGGAACAGCTTGCGTTCAAACACGGCCGGCATCCTGCTCTGAATAATCGTTCGCTAGTGTACTGCTTTGCGAACCGTTGACAAGGAAATCTGTAGGGCAGCGGCCCCCTCAGCGCCCGGTGAAGCGGGGTTTGCGCTTGGCGGCAAAGGCGGTCAGGCCTTCGCGGGCGTCCGCCGTGGCGGCCATGCGCGACAGGGCCTGGGCTTCCAGCTCCAGCTGGGCCTCCAGCGGCTGGTCTTCCACCGACAGCAACAGGCGGCGGATCTCACCAAAGGCAAGGGTCGGCCCGGCCGCCAGCTGCACGGCTATGGCCTCGGCCCGGGCGTCGAGCGCCTCTGGCGCCACCACCTCGTCAGCGAGGCCCGCCGCAAGGGCGGCCTCCGCCCCCAGGGTCTCGTTCATGATCAGAAAGCGGCGCGCCCGGGCAAGGCCCATGCGGCGCGACAGCATGACCGAGGCAGAGGCATCGCAGCTGAAGCCGATCCCGGGATAGGCCGCAACAAACCGGGCCGCCGTG
The DNA here is from genome assembly GCA_947379865.1 of Acetobacteraceae bacterium. Classification (GTDB taxonomy): domain Bacteria; phylum Pseudomonadota; class Alphaproteobacteria; order Zavarziniales; family Zavarziniaceae; genus CANCOY01. The sequence continues at coordinate 31,518 of CANCOY010000019.1, read as the reverse complement.
CTGGCCACCACAATGTCGCTGCCCGAAACCAGGGCCGCCATGCCGCCGGCACAGATGCCCTGCACGGCACAGACGATGGGGGCATTCATGCGCTGCATGCGCGCAATGCCCGTGTGCAGGCCAGAGGTCCAGCGCTTGATGAGGCGCGGCAGGTCGTCGAGATCGGCCACAAAGGCGCCAATGTCGCCGCCAAAGCTGAAGGCCTTGCCCTCGGCCCGCAGCAGCACCGCGCGCACGTCGCTGCGGCTGGACAGCTCATCGGCCATGGCGCCGAATTCGGCGCAAAAGGGGCCGTCGATCGGGTTGCCGCGTTCGGCCTGGGTGAAGGTCAGCCGGGCCAGGCCCTCAGCCACCTCAACCCGCATTGAACTTGTGCTCATGACGTTCTCCTTCGGGGTTGGCGGCTCAGACGGTGCGCTGCTGCTTGTCGCGCTCGCTGGCGGCGGCAATGGCGGCGCGGGCCTTGTCCCACTGCTCGTCCGTCAGGTCCGAGAGGTCGGCAAAGGTGCTGGGGGCCGCCAGATGATGGCCGCCGTCGATACCGATGGTCTGGCCGGTCAGGTAATCCGCGCCGTCGGCCATCAGGAAGATCATCAGGTTCTGCAACTCGCTGATCTGGCCATAGCGGCGCATGGGCACCGTGGACGACTGGGTGGCGCCCACCGAGGTGTCGGGGATGGGGTTCAGCTTCTCCCACGCACTTTCCGTGGGGAACGGGCCGGGTGCCACGGCGTTCAGTCGGATGCCATAGCGCGCCCATTCCACGGCGAGGCTCATGGTCATGGCATGAATGGCGGTCTTGGCCATGGCAGCCGGCACCACAAAGGCCGAGCCGGTCCACACCCAGGTCACCAGATTGCTGACAACCGACCCCTTGTGCCCGCCGTCGATCCAGCGCTTGCCAGCGGCGAGCGTCGTAAAGAACGAACCGTCCATCACGGTGGAGCGGATCGCCTCATAGCCGCGCGGCGTCAGGTTCTTGGTGGGGGCAATGAAGTTCGCGGCGGCGTTATTGACGAGGCCGGTCAGCGGGCCATCGGCCCAGATGCGGTCCATCATCGCGTCAATGGCAGGCGCACTGCGCAGGTCGCAACCGATGGGCACGGGGCGGTGGCCGGTGGTGGCGGCGATATCGTCCGCCGCCTCGTTCAACAGGCCCTCACGCCGGCCGCAGAGATAGACGGCGGCGCCGTGGCGGGCAAAGCCACGCCCCAGTTCCCGGCCAAGGCCAGAACCGCCACCAGTTATAAGAATCCGCTTGCCCGCAAGGCAATCGGCGCGAAAGGGGGTGGTGGCGTCCATGGATCCGGTCTCAGAGTATGGCGAGGGCGTCGCGGTTGCGGGACATATAGGCGCGGCTCAGCACATCCTGCTGCACGCCATAGCCGATCAGGCCATCCATGTTCCAGCGCATGAAACACTGGAGATAGAGCACCGAGGGATAGGGGCCCCAGGGGCCGGCATTCATAGTGGCGCCGGTGAAGCGGAAACGCTTGCCACGGACATCGACCACCTCGATCTCCGAACTCATGGGATAGGCACCCCGGCGCTCTGACCGGCCAGAGACCGAGACAAGGCCATGGACCACGCCGTTTTCCAGCACATAGCCGCTGATCAGCTTGCCAAACTCCGCGGTGCGGGCGGGATCGAGGCCCACCAGGGCGTGCACCGTCAGCGCCTCGCCAAAGCTGCCGTGGAACCAGATGGCATTGCTGTTGTCACGCTCGCCACGCGGCCCCCAGCTGCGGTCGAGCGTATCAATGCAGTCGACGTCATAGGTCTTGCCACGAATGCGGGCGCGGCCGGTGATGCGGCCCGTGATTTCGTAATGGCCGGCAAAGGCCTTGTCCCAGCCAGCCCCCTGGCGCGCGGCGGCGCAGGGGTCCATGGCCGGATCGTTCATGTCGAACGGCGCCATCAGGGAATTGAACTCAAGATCGAAGTCGGTGTCGTCGATGCCCTTGTACTGGACAGAATAGCGCTTCAGCGGCTCCAGCGCCTTGACCGACAGACCGTTGGGCAGGCTGTAGTCCAGCAGTGACGTGGGGCACGGCAGGTGCTGCTGGTTGTCCACATAGAGCTGGCCTTCCCAGGCCTCGGTGATGCGGTCCTGGATGGTGATGTCGCTCATGCACACGCCCAGTTCCGGGCGCGAGACCAGATAGATGGTGGCGCTGATGCGCGCCTCTGGAATGCAGAAGGGGAACATGTTGGTTTCACACCAGCGCCACTCACCCGCCGGGCGGGGACGGAACTCTGCGTCTTCGGGATGGATCACAAGCGTAACTCCTCTGGGCGGCGCGCCTGTTCCAGCGCATTGAGCATCTCGGGGATGGAGATCTGCGGCTCACTCTCAAAGCCGGCGGCGGCATACCAGACCCGCGCACGGTCGGCCTGGGCACGGGCATGGGCCAGACCCAGGCGCCAGCTGGTGGCGCGCAGGGAGTCGGAGCCATCGTCAGAGGCGGCGCGCATCAGCTCTTCCAACGCACGCCGCAAGACGGTGCGACGGGCGCTGGCGGCAAGCAGACCATCAGCCGACTGGGCAAGTGCGGTCGCCAGATTGGCCAGTGCCGCCGCACTCAGCGGGCCACCGGCGGGCAGGGCCAGCAATTGCCGCGCCAGATCCTGTTCGCTGGCAAGCTCCAGCGCATCAAGCCGCGCCTCATCCCCCTGGCCCGAGAGCACAGCAAGGTGCCCCAGCACTAGCCGGGCCTGTTCCACGGCAAGGCTGTTGGCAGGATCAATGGCGGGCAGCACAACCTCAGCCAGGGCGCGCATCATGGTGGCCATCCGGTCGGCGGCAGAGGGGGTCATGGCTCAGGCTCCGCGTTCAAGAAGGTCGCACAGTTCGGCGGCAAAGCGGTGCGCCGCCATGGACAGCAGCGACAACAGCACATCCTGATGGCTGTGGGCATTGCGCGCCGCCCTCAGGCTGGTGGCGCCACTCAGGATCACGGTTTTCCAGACCCCCAGCACCTCATAGAAGTGTAACGCCTTGGCATCGATGCTGCGGCCAGAGGCCTTGCTGTAGTCAGACAGGAATGCGTCGCGTGGCAACAGGCCACTGGCAAGATGCACGCCGGCATCATCCGGGTGCCCAAAGATGCCCTGCACCACCCAGCTGAGGTCTTCATGGAAATCGCCGATGTGCACCAGTTCCCAGTCGAGGATGGCCGTCATCCGGGCGGCCTGTTCGTCGAACAGAAAATTGCCGGCGCGGTAGTCCCCATGGACCACCACAAGGTCGGTTGTCTGCGGCAGGTTCTCGCGCAGCCAGCGCTCGGCCAGCGCGATGATCGGCAGGGGTTCCACCACATCATCCTGCCAGACACGCGCCCACCAGTTCACCTGCCAGCGTGCCGCCTGGAGGGGGTCCGCGTCAGGCGCCTGGAAATCGGCAAGGTCGGCTGTGCGCCAGTCCAGCCCATGGATCTGGGCCAGGCGGGTGACGAACTCCTCCTTCAGGCGGCCGCGCCAGAGCGGGCCAAAGTCGGTGCCAAGGCCAGAGATGCGGGCACTGGTCACGTCACTCGGCTTGGTAACACCACCAATGAATCCGGTGATGACGCCGGGCCGCCCCAGCAGGCTGCCATCGGCATCCACAAAGCGGGCGGGTGGCACCGGCACCACGCCGGCCATGGCGCGGATCACCTGATATTCCCGCAGGCGTGAGGTCTCCACCGCACTCTCAGGCGGATCCATGCGCAGGACCATGGTCTCAGACGCGCCGCCCTCGACCAGATCAAAGACGAACTGCTCCTTGGAGGCACCACCGGCAAGACGCCTGACATTACGCACGGCGGCGCTGCCACGGCCCCGGGCTGCCAGCAGGCGCAGCAGGGCCGCCTCGATCTCTGCCGCTGCCTTGGGGGTATAGGGTGGAAGGTCGCGCACCAGGGCCTTGCGGGCAAGGGTGCGCGCAATTGCCGGTTCCAGATCATCTAGCCGTGACATTGTCTGTTCCCTGCCGCTCGCCCGTCTCAGGGCTTGAGCACAACCTTGACACAGACACCGTGATGCTGGTCGGCGACCGCCTGGTTGATCTCGGCCATGGGATAGACCTTGACGAGGCGTTCCAGCGGAAAGCGGCCCTCGGCATGCAGACGCACAAGTTCCGGGATCAGCACATCGGGATCGCTGTCACCCTCGATAATGCCATGCACGCTGAGGCCAAGGCTGATGAAGGCAATCAGCAAAGTGGCAAAGGTGGCGTCAGCCGCTGGCGGCACACCGACCAGACCCAACGACCCGCGCGGCGCCATGCAGCCAATGGCACCTTCGATCACCGCCGGCAGACCCGAGGTGTCGAGGGCATAGTCGACGCCAAGGGGAAGGATTTCGCGAACCGCAACGGCGAGGTCACCGGCGCGGGGATCAATGGCGTGGGTCGCCCCCAGTTCTAGGGCAAGGCGGCGGCGCTCGGCCATGGGGTCAGACGCGATGATGGTGGTGCAGCCCTGCACCTTGGCGGCCATGATGGCGCTAAGGCCAACCGCCCCCGTGCCCATGATGAGGACGGAGGACCCGGCGCGACAGGCGAGCGAGCGCATGATGGCCCCTGCCCCGGTCTGGAGGCCGCAGCCAAGCGGGCCCAGCAGTTCGATGGGGGCATCGGCCGCCACCTTCACCACATTGCGCTCATAGGCCAGGGCATGGCTGGCAAAGGACGACTGGCCAAAGAAATTGCCAGAGGCCGCAGCGCCACCAATGCTGATGGGATGGCTGCCGTCGGGCCGGACGCCCGCGAAATTCAGAATTGGAAACTGGTGGCAATAGGCCGGCTCGCCCCGCAGGCAGGTGGGGCACTCGCCACAGGAGCGGAAGGTGAGGACCACCTTGTCGCCGGGCGCCACCTTGCGGACATTGGCGCCCACGGCCTCCACAATGCCCGAGCCTTCATGGCCCAGCACCGCCGGAAAGGGAATGGGAATGACCTGATCACGCGCCACCAGATCGGTATGGCACAGGCCAACGCCGAGGACGCGGACAAGGATTTCATCTGCGCGGGGCGCCTCGAGGGTGCCCGTCTCGATGGTGAACGGGCCGCCGGTTTCGCGGAGTACGGCGGCGATGATCTCGGTCATGGTTTCCCCCTCTGGCGCCACGTTCAGGTGGGTGCCCATGGCACCCACCCCGTGCGGCCTGTCTTTTTGTTAGCGTACGAACTTGTGGAAATCGGGCGTGCGCTTTTCGTTGAAGGCACGCACGCCTTCCTTGGACTCTTCGGTGGCGTAATAGAGCTTCACCGTGTTGAGCGCGAACTGGCTGATGCCGCGAATCTGCTCGGTGTCACAGTTGAACGAGCGCTTGGCCAGCGCCAGGGCGGTGGGGCTGCGCTCGGAGATTTCGGCGCACCAGGCCTCAACCTCGGCATCCAGCTGGTCGGCAGGCACCACCTTGTTCACCAGGCCCATCTGGCAGGCCTCGTCGGCAGTATAGCGACGGCAGAGATACCAGATCTCGCGCGCCTTCTTCTCGCCCACCAGACGGGCGAGATAGGCCGTGCCCCAGCCAGCATCGACCGAGCCGACCTTGGGGCCAACCTGGCCGAACTGGGCGGTGGACGAGGCGATGGTCAGGTCACACAGCGTTGCCAGCACATTGCCGCCGCCAATGGCAAAGCCATTGACCCGGGCAATCACGGGCTTGGGAATGTCGCGGATGATGGACTGCAATTCGTCCATGGGCAGGCCGACGACGCCACGGCCATCGTAATTGCCTTCATGGGCAGACTGGTCGCCACCCGTACAAAACGCCTTGTCGCCAGCGCCCGTGAGGACGACGACAGAGACGCCGCGATCGTCCGCTGCGGTCTGGAAGGCCTTGATCAGGTCCTCCACCGTCTGGGCACGGAAGGCATTGTAGAGCTTGGGACGATTGATGGTGATCCAGGCGGCGCGGCCACGGATCTCGTAAAGGACGTCCTCGAAGGTGGGCTGTGCAGACATGGTGTTTCCCTCAGATCATGTTCATGCCGCCGGACACGGACAGTGTCTGGCCAGTGATGAAGCCGGCATCATCCGACGCCAGGAAGGCAACGATGCCCGCGTAATCCTCGGGCTCGCCCATGCGGCGCAGGGGAATGCCGCGCACCATGGCGTCCTTCCACTTCACGGCATCGTCACCGGCGCCCAGCACGGCGGCCATCATCGGTGTGTTGGTCGGCCCCGGGCAGACGGCGTTCAGCAGCACGTTCTTGCGGGCAAGTTCGCGGGCCATGGACTTGGTGAAGGCGACAAGCCCACCCTTGCAGGCGGAATAGACCGCCTCGTCACTGGTACCCACGCGGGCCGCATCGGACGAGATGTTGACCACGCGACCGCCGCCCTGGGCAACCATGCGCGGACAGATAACATGATGGGTTACCAGCGGACCATAAAGATTGATCCGGATAATCTTGTCCCACAGGGCCTGGTCGGTCTTGAGGAACGGCATGGGCTTGTCCCAGCCGGCATTGTTGACGAGGAGCCAGATCGGCCCCAGATCGCTTTCAATGGCGTCCGCTGCGGCTGTTACCGCCGCATAGTCCGACACGTCGGCGACATAGGCACGCGCGTTGCCGCCCGCAAGGGCCACCGTCTCGGCGGCGGCACTCTCGCTCAGGTCGAGGACGGCAACCTTTGCCCCCTCGGCTGCCAGCCGCAGCGCGATGCCACGCCCGATCCCACTACCCCCGCCCGTTACGACGGCGATCTTCCCCGACAGTCCCTTCACCACGACCTCCCTTTTCATCGCGCGCTGCGCCGCTGCCTGTGCGGGCCAGCACGCGCACGTCGTTTTCGTTATCTTCATCCAGCCCGGCCACCACATCATCGGGGCCGAGCAGGCCAAGCAGCCTGTCTTTCATGGTGCGGAGCACGCGCACCGCCACGTCGAGGTCTCCTTCGGAAACCCCCTCCATCAGGCGACGTTCGCCCTCGGTGCTGCTGTCGCGCAGGCGTGCCACCAGCGACTTGCCCTCGGGCGTGAGGAACACGCGCTTGACCCGGCGGTCGTCGGCATCGGCCCGGCGCTCAACGAGACCTGCCGCCTCAAGCCGGTCCACCAGGCCGCCAAGGGCCACCTTGCCCACATCAAGTTCATCAGCAAGCTGACGTTGCGGCATGCCATCGCGGCGAGAGAGAAAAGCGACCACCCACCATTGCGAACGGGTGATGCCAAGTGGCTTGAAGGCGCGATCAAACAGGTTACGGCGCAGGCGCGACACATCGTGCACCAGAAAGCCAAATCTCAATTCTGTTTCCAGATCCGCCATTCGTTCCCCCGGTGACCCTGCCATGCATGCCCGCGCCACGCGCCGCAGACAGACGCACAGTCCGCGATCCAGAGCCCCGTTTCAAGCAGATCCATATTATATGCTTGCGTACGGTACGCAAGCGTTTTACTTTTTGAACAACAACAAAAGCCGGGGAGCAACGCCGTTGGGCGATAACGCAATTCTTGCCACGGGCGCCTATCTGCCCCTGCTGCGCTTTGACCGTACGGCGGCCGCCAAGGCCCTGCGCTGGTCCGGTCTGGGAGGCGGGCAAAAGGGCCGCCGCGCCGTGGCCGCCCATGATGAAGACGCCCTGACCATGGCAGTCGAGGCGGCCCGCCTTGCCACTGCCGACGCACCCGCGCCCGGCACCATCATCTTCGGCTCAACCTCTGCGCCGTTTACCGAGCGTGCCCATGGCACCCTGGTGGGGGAGGCGTTGAATCTTTCCCCCGATATCCGCAGCCTTGATGTGGCGGGCTGCCGCCGCGCCGGCTTTGCCGCTTTGCTCGACCGCCTGGGACAGAGCGGTCGTACCAGCCTTGTCACCACCGGCGAGCGGCGGCCGGTAAAGCCCGGCAGCAGCCAGGAGCTTGGCTGGGGCGATGGCGCGGCAGCGGCGCTGGTTGGCCCGGGCGAGGGGCTGGCGCGCCTGCTGGGCCAGGCCTCCATCAACCGCGATCTGGTGGATGTCTATGCCTCTGCCGGCCGCCCCGCCCCCTATGCCGCCGAAGAGCGCTGGGTGCGCGACATTGCCGTGGCGGAAATCCTCGCCCCCGCCATTCGCACCGCCTTGGCCGAGGCTGGTGTGAAGCCCGGCGACGTCACCCTGGCCGCCGTGCCAGACCCTGTTTCTGGCACCTACAAGGCGGCAGCCGCCGCCTGTGGCCTGAAGGCGCCCAATGTCTGCGCCGATATTCAGGCCGCCGCTGGCGACCTTGGCGCCGCCCTGCCCCTGTTTGGCCTGGCCCTGGCGCTGGAGCGTGCGGCGCCGGGCGATGTGGTGCTGGTGGCGGGCTTTGGCAGTGGCTGTGATGTGGGCGTGTTCCGCGTCACCGCCAATCCCGCCCGCCCCAGCGCCGGCCCCGCTTTGGCTGAGGGCCATGGCTTTGATGAATATGTCCGCCTGCTGAGCCTTGAGGGCGCGGTCGACCTCGACTGGGGGCCGCGTTCCGAGGCTGACCCAAAGGTACCGGCCTCGGTGCTGTGGCGCGGTGCGCGGGCCATGCATGGCTTCATCGGCGGGATTTGCCGCAAGACAGGCGTGGTGCAGTTCCCCAAGAGCCGGATCTCCGTTTCTCCCGGCTCGCACGAGATCGACACACAGGACGACATCCGCCTGGTGGAGGTGCCGGCCCGGGTTGTCTCCATCACTGCCGACCGCCTGAATTTCTCACCCGATCCGCCCTTTCACTTTGGCCTGATCCAGTTTGAAAATGGCGCCCGGGTGATGATGGAAATGGTCGACACCGGCCGCACCACCCCGGCGGTGGGGGATGCCATGCGCATGCGCTTCCGCATCAAGGCGGCCGACCGCAAGCGCGGGTTCCGTACCTATTTCTGGAAGGCGGCGCCCCTGGCCCGCCCCCATCTGGAGGCTTGAACATGGCCAGCGGCATTCGCGACAAGGTTGTCATCCTGGGCATGGGCTGTTCCGAATTTGGCGAGCGCTGGGACTGCGCTTCCGAAGACCTGATGGTGGAGGCCTTTGCCGAAGCCGTGCGGGACGCGGGGATTGATCCGGGCGAGATCGAGGCGGCGTGGCTGGGCAGCGCGCTCGACGATGTCAATGTCGGCAATTCAGCCCTGCCCCTTGCCACCGCCCTGCGCCTTGGCCCCATCAGCGTCACCAGGGTGGAGAACATGTGCGCCACGGGCACCGAGGCCTTGCGGGCCGCCACCTATGCGGTGGCAGCGGGTGCGTGCGACATTGCGCTGGCGCTGGGCGTGGAGAAGCTGAAGGACACGGGCTATGGCGGCCTGCCTTTGCGCACCAAGGGCCTCGCCAATGATCTGTGGATGCCCTATGGCTCGGCACCCGGCGGTTTTGCCCAGCTGGCCGGCGCCTATTCCGCCCGCCACGGGATTTCTGCCCCGGACCTCAAGCGTGCCATGGCCCATGTCTCGTGGAAGAGCCATCAGAATGGCGCCCTGAATGCCAAGGCCCATCTGCGCAAGGCGGTTTCCATGGAAACGATCCTGGAAGCGCCGATGATCGCCGACCCGCTGGGCCTGTTCGACTGCTGCGGCGTCAGCGATGGGGCGGCCTGTGCCATTGTGACAACGCCCGATATCGCCCGCGGCCTTGGCAAGTCTGACCTCGTCAGCGTCAAGGCGGTGCAGGTCACGGGCAGCCATGGCTGGGAAAGCCAATATGGCGAATGGGATGGCTCCTATGTGCGCAACACCCGCCTGTCGGCCGCCCGCGCCTATGCCGAGGCGGGCGTGCACGACCCGCGCCAGAGCCTTGGCCTGGTGGAGGTGCACGACTGTTTCTCTGTTACCGAACTGGTGACCATGGAGGACCTGGGCCTGTCTGCCGAAGGGCGGGCGACGTTCGACATCCTCGACGGCCGCTATGACCGGGGCGGCGCCGTGCCCTGCCAGACCGATGGCGGGCTGAAATGCTTTGGCCATCCGGTGGGGGCCTCTGGCCTGCGCATGGCCTATGAGGTTTATTCCCAGTTGCTTGGCCGGGCGGGTGATCGCCAGCTGGGCGACATCAATCTGGGGCTGACGCACAATCTGGGCGGCGCCCCCTTTAACAGCGTGGCTGCCGTCTCCATTTTGGGACGGCTGGGGGACTGAACCATGGCGGGCAAATATTTCACCGAATTCGAAGTGGGCCAGAAGTTCGTGCACGAGGTGCGCCGCACCGTGACGGACATGGACAACCTTCTGTTCTCCTCCCTCACCTATAATCCGGCGGCCGTGCACATCGACCACGACTACAGCTCGCGGACCGAGTTCGGCAAGCCGCTGATGAACAGCATCTTCACGCTGGGTCTGCTGGTGGGCCTCAGCGTGCAGGACACCACGCTCGGCACCACCGTGGGCAATCTGGGCTTTGAGGACGTCAAGTTCCCCAAGCCCGTCTTTGCCGGCGACACCATCCGGGCCGAGACCGCCGTGATCGCTGTTCGCGCCAGCGCCTCGCGCCCCGGCCAGGGCATCGTCACCTTCGAGCACACGGCGCTGAACCAGCGTAACGAGGTGGTTGCCGTCTGCCGCCGCGCCGCCCTGATGATGGGGAAGCCCGCATGAGACTGCGCTCCCTCCTGTTCGTTCCCGGCGACAGCCCGCGCAAATTTGCCAAAGGCGCTGCCTCTGGCGCCGATGGCCTGATCTTTGACCTGGAAGATTCCGTGGCGCCCGCCCAGAAGGCGGAGGCACGCAACATCGTCTCTGGCTGGCTCGACAACCGCGATCCGGCCGCCAGCTTTTCCCATTGGGTGCGTATCAACCCGTTCGAGACGGGCCTGGCCCTGGGCGATCTGGCGGCGGTCGTGCGCCCCGGGCTTGATGGCATTGTGTTGCCCAAGGCGGGGACCGCCGAGGTGGTGCAACTGGGCCATTGCCTTGACGCGCTGGAAGCCCGCGCGGGGCTAGCGGCTGGCTCGGTCAAGATCCTGGTGGTGGCCACCGAAACGCCGGCGGCGGTCCTGAACCTGTCTGGTTACTGTGCGCCCCATCCGCGCCTGGTGGCACTCACCTGGGGGGCGGAGGACCTGTCGGCGGCGCTGGGTTCGATGGACAACAAGCATGAGGATGGCAGCTGGCTGCCCGTCTTCGGCCTTGCCCGTTCCCTGTGCCTGCTGGCGGCCTGTGCAGCTGATGTGGCTCCACTTGATACGCTCTATGCCGATTTTCGCGATTCTGAAGGGCTGGCGCGCAACTGCCGGGCTGCCCGGCGTGAGGGCTTCACCGGCCGCATCGCCATCCACCCGGACCAGATCGCCGTGATCAACGCCGCCTTTTCCCCCAGCGCGGAAGAGATCGCCGAGGCGCAACGTGTGATCGCCGCCTTTGCCGCCGCCCCTGATGCCGGCACCGTCGGCATCGACGGGCGCATGTACGATATTCCCCACCTCAAGCGGGCCGAGCGTGTGCTGGCCGGCCTTGCGCAGGGCTGAAGCCATGACCGGACACCAGTTGCAGGAAACCGACGACCAGCGCGCCATCCGCGAGGGCGTGCGCGCTGTCGTCACGCGCTTTGGCGATGATTATTGGCTGGACCGCGACGAGGACGGCGAATTTCCCTTTGCCTTCCACAAGGCCATGGCAGATGCCGGCTGGCTTGGCATCACCATGCCCGAGGAATATGGCGGCGCCGGCCTTGGCGTGACTGAGGCGGCCATCATGATGCACGAAGTGGCCAGCCACGGCGGCGCCATGGCGGCAGCCTCCACCGTGCACGTCAACCTGTTTGGCCCCCACCCGATCCTGGTGCATGGCACCGAAGACCAGAAGCGGCGCTGGCTGCCCCGCCTGATCGCGGGCGAGGACCGCTGCTGCTTTGGCTTTACCGAGCCCGACGCCGGCCTCAACACCACAGCCATCAAGACCTTTGCCGAGAAGGTTCCCGGTGGTTACATCGTGCGTGGGCAGAAGGTGTGGACGTCGACCGGCCAGGTGGCGAACAAGGTCATGCTGCTGACCCGCACCACCCGCCTGGAAGACTGCCGCCGCCCCACCGATGGCATCACCATCTTCTATACCGACCTCGACCGTTCCAAGGTGGAGGTGCGGCGCATCCCCAAGATGGGCCGCAAGGCAGTGGATTCGAACGCCGTCTTCATCGATGGCCTGTTCGTGCCCGACGAGGACCGCATCGGCGAGGAAGGCCGGGGCTTTTCCTATATCCTCGACAGCCTCAACCCCGAACGCGTGCTGGTGGCGGTGGAGGCCATTGCCATGGGGCAGGATGCCCTGCGCCGCGCCACCAAATATGCCCGCGAGCGCGTGGTGTTTGGCCGCCCCATTGGCCAGAACCAGGGCATCCAGCATCCGCTCGCCGAGAAGTGGATGTATCTGGAGGCGGCCTATCTGATGGCCATGCGCGCCGCCGGCCTCTATGACGCGGGCCTGCCCTGCGGCGCCGAGGCCAACAGCGCCAAGTTCCTGGGAGCGCGCGCCGGCCATGATGCCTGCCTGCAGGCGGTGCTGACCCACGGCGGCTTTGGCTATGCCAAGGAATATCATGTGGAGCGCCTGCTGCGCGAGGTGACCATCACCCGCATTGCGCCGATCACGGAACAACTGATCCTGTGCTTCGTGGCGGAAAAGGTGCTGGAACTTCCCAAGTCCTATTGACCCCTGCATTCCTGCTTGCCGAGAGGACCAGCCCATGACGGGTGGAAAAGATCTGCTGATGGGCAAGGTTGCCCTGGTGACGGGCGCCGGCCGTGGCATTGGCCGCGCCATTGCGCTTGAACTGGCCGCCGCCGGTGCCGCCGTGGTGGTCAACGACCTTGGCGCCTCCCTGACGGGCGATGGCGACGGCACCACCCCGGCCATGGATGTGGTGCGCGAGATCGAGGCCGCCGGTGGCCGGGCGATCGCCAACGCCGACAGCGTGGCCGACTGGGACGGTGCCCATCGCATGGTGCAGGCCGCTGTGGACGCCTTTGGCCGCCTTGATGCCGTGGTCAACAACGCCGGCATCCTGCGCGACGTGATCTTTCACAAGATGCGGGAAGAAGATTTCGACGCGGTTGTGGCGGTGCATCTGAAGGGCAGCTTCAACGTAAGCCGCGCGGCGGCGCCGTGGTTCAAGGAACAGGGCGGCGGTGCCTTTGTGCACATGACGTCTACCTCTGGCCTGATCGGCAATTTCGGGCAGGCGAACTATTCGGCGGCCAAGCTCGGTGTGGCCGCACTTTCCAAGTCCATCGCCATGGACATGCAGCGCTTTGGCGTGCGCTCCAACGCGGTTGCCCCCTTTGCCTGGACACGGATGATCGATTCAATCCGCGCCGAGACGCCCGAACAGATCAAGCGGGTGGAGGGCCTGCGCCGCCTGCAGCCGGAACGCATCGCCCCCTTTGTGGTGGCCCTGTGCAGCGACAAGGCCGCCCATGTAACCGGGCAGATTTTTGGCGTGCGCAACAACGAGATCTTCCTGTTCTCGCAGCCACGCCCCATCCGCACCGCCCATTCCGGCGATGGCTGGACGCCTGATACGGTAATCGACCGCGTCTTCCCCATGTTCGAGCCGGATTTCTATCCCCTCGACCGCTCGGCCGACGTCTTTACCTGGGATCCGGTGTGAGCCGCCTTGGCTCCCGCGAGGCGGCGGAGCAGCTGGGCCGGCGTCTGCGCCTGCCCCTGATCGGGGCGCCGATGTTCATTGCCTCGACGCCAGAACTGGTGATCGCCCAGTGCAAGGCGGGCGTAATCGGCTCCATGCCGGCGCTGAACATCCGCCCGCAGGAGGCCCTTGGCCCCGCGATTGCGCGCATTGCCGAGGCCCTGGCAGAGCATGACCTGGCGCATCCGGAAAGTCCGTCTGCCCCCTTTGCCATCAACCAGATCGCCCATCGCACGAACGAGCGGGTGGCGGCCGATCTTGAGACCATCGTGGCGCACCGCGTGCCCATCGTGATCGTCAGCCTTGCCGCCCCCGGCCCGATTGCCGAGGCGGTGCATTCCTATGGCGGTCTTGTCTTCTGCGACGTCACCACCAACCGCCACGCCCGCAAGGCGGCCGAAGGCGGCGCCGATGGCCTGATCGCCGTGGCGGCAGGTGCCGGCGGCCATACGGGGGGCGTCTCTCCCTTTGCCTTGGTTGAGGATATCCGCAGTTGGTGGGATGGACCCCTGGCCCTGTCGGGCTGCATCGCCACCGGGCGCGGGATTGCGGCAGCGCGGATGATGGGGGCTGATTTCGTCTATGTCGGCAGCCCGTTCCTTGCGTGTGATGAGGCCGATACCGCCTCTGGCCACAAGGACATGGTGGTGGCTGGCTGTTCTGATGACGTTGCCATAACCGAGGCTGTTACGGGCGTGCGCGCCACCTTCCTGCGCGGCTCTCTGGCCGAGGCAGGCATTGATCCCGACGCCGCCCGCGACCCGGCAAAGCCGCGCAACTTCGGCGCCACCGGCTCAAGCCAAAGCGCCTGGCGCGATATCTGGAGTGCGGGCCAGGGCATTGGACCCGTGACGTCGCGTGGCAGCGCCGGGGACTGGCTTGCCCGCCTTGCCGCCGACTATGAGACTGCGCGGCACAGCCGCATCTGAGATCAGGAGAGGCTGGACCATGTGGGTATACCCCGAGATCCGCACCGTTGACGATATCGCCGACTACTATGCGCGCCACCAGCCAGAGCGTCTTGCCCTCTCCTATCAGGGGCGTGAGACAAGCTTTGGCGCGCTCAACACCATCGCCAGCGCGGTGGCCAATGCGCTGGCCTCTGCCAGCGTGCGGGCGGGTGACAGGGTCGCCTATCTCGGCAAGAACTCCGACGCCTTCTTCATGGCCCTGTTTGGCACATCACGCGCGGGGGCTTGTTTCACGCCCCTGAACTGGCGTCTGGCGGTGGCGGAACTGGCGCCCATCGTGCTCGACAGCGAGGCGCGCTTTGCCTTTGTCGAGCAGGAATTCATGGAGATGTGGACGGCTGCCACCGCCCGGCTGCAATCCCCGCCGAAGCTGCTTGTGCTCGACATGGAGCGGCCCGATGCCTCCATCACCGCCTGGTGCGCCGGCGCGGTGCAGGGAACCCCCGACAGGTCTGCCCACTCGCTCGACGATGGCGCCATCCAGATGTACACGTCTGGAACCACTGGCGTGCCAAAGGGTGTGGTCATCACCCATGGTGGCCTGAACAACATCCGCCTGTGCGAGCATTTTGAGCCAAGCCTGCAATGGGCTGATGATGACCGCTATCTGTTCGCCTTGCCGAACTTTCATCTGCTGGGCATCGGCCTGTCGCTGCAACTGCTTTATAATGGCGTCAACCTGATCGTGTTGCGGCAGTTTGATCCCGGCCAGGTGCTGGAGGCAATCGCACAGCAAAGGCCAACCATTCTGGTGGTGGCACCGGCCATGATCCAGATGATCCTCGATCATCCCAAGGCGGCGGAAACCGATTTCTCGTCCCTGCGCCTGACCATGTATGCGGGCTCGCCCATTGCGCTGGGGCTGATCAAGCGGGCCATTGCCGCCATGCCCTGCCGCTTCATGCAGTTTTATGGCGCCACCGAGATGGTGGGCGCCGTCACCCTGCTGCGCCCCGACGAGCATGATCTGGATGACGAGGCCAAGCTGAAATCCTGTGGCCGTCCCATCCCCCTGATTGCCCTGCGCATTGTCGATGATGCGGGCAAGGATGTGCCTGATGGCACGCCAGGCGAACTTCTGGTGCGCACGCCAGCCCTGGCCATCGGCTATTGGCGCAAGCCCGAGGCGACGGCGGCCAACTTCATCAACGGCTGGTATCACACGGGTGACGTCGCCTATCGTGATGCCGAGGGGCTTTACTATATCTACGACCGGCTGAAGGACATGATCGTGACCGGTGGCGAGAATGTCTATTCCGCCGAGATCGAGAATGTCCTCTCCACCCACCCCGGCGTCTCTGCGGTTGCCGTGATCGGTGTGCCGGACGAGCGCTGGGGCGAGGCTGTATCGGCCTGCGTCATTCCAAAAGGTGGCCAAACACTGGACCCGGCCGAACTGATCGCCTTCTGCCGCGCGAAGCTGGCGGGCTACAAGGTGCCCAAGGCCATTACCTTCATGGAAAGCTTCCCCATGACAGGCAGCGGCAAGATCTCCAAGAAAGACCTGCGGCAGCCTTTCTGGGAAAGCCAGGGTCGCGGCGTCGGCTGATCCATTTTTCTCTGTACCGGGAGGATATGACCATGGCGATTTCTGCTGAAGCGTCCCACCGTCATCAGGTCTTTGCCTGCTGGTGCGCGCCCATCTTCACGGTACTGACGATCATCGGCTGGTTCGGTTTTGCCCAAGGCCTGGTGCCGGTGCCCGCCGATCTTGGCGCCGTCGCAACCAAGGACTGGTTTGTGGCGCACCAGCAGGCTACGGCCATTGGCTGTTCCATCTTCCTCATTGCCACCGGGTTCCTCTCCATCTTCATCGCCCAGCTCAGCGTGATGCTGGCAGAGGCCGAGCGCGGCGCGCCGGTGATGGCCATTGCCCAGGCGGGCGGTGGCTATGGTGTGATCGTGCTGGTCATCCTCAGCTGCTGTCTGTGGATTGGGGCGGGCTATCGCGCCGAAGCGTCGCCCGATATTGCCGTGCTCTATAATGACGCCTCCTGGTTTGGCTTCCTGCTTGGTTATATCGCCCTGACGGTGCAGATGCTGGTGACCGCCGCCGTGGGTCTGGCCGACAAGGAATCCTGGATGCCGCGCTGGTGGTCCTGGGGCAGTGTGGTGGGTGGGCTGTTGCTGGTCACGGCCAATGGGCCGGCTTTCACCAAGTCTGGCCCCTTTGCCTTTCATGGGCTCGCCGCCTATTACCTGCCCATGGTGATCTGGGCCATCTGGCTGGATGGCACGGCCTGGCTGATGCGCCGCGAACTCAGCCGCCGCAAGGTGGCCCCATGATGGAGGGCGAAGACGTCCTGCTGGTGGAGCGGGATGGCCGCATTGCCATTCTCACCCTCAACCGGCCCCGGGTGATGAACGCCCTGTCGGTTGCCCTGCGCAATGCGCTGTCTGATGCCATTACCGCCCTGGATGCGGACCCCGACATTGGCGCCATCGTGCTGACCGGCGCTGGCGAGCGGGCGTTTACCGCCGGCCTCGACCTGCAGGAACTGGCGAACGATGGCGGTCTGGGCGTCCAGCAGGCGAAGAATCCGGTTGCGGCGATTGAGGCCTGCGGTACGCCTATTATCGTCGCCATCAACGGGCTGGCGATCACGGGGGGTATGGAAATCATGCTGGCCTGCGACATGATCCTCGCCTCGCGCACGGCGCGCTTTGCCGATACCCATGTGCGCATTGGCCTATTGCCGGGCTGGGGCATTTCCCAGCGCCTGGCCCGCGCCATCGGCCCCTATCGCGCCAAGGAATTCTCGCTGACGGGCAATTTCGTTGATGCACCGCGCGCCTTTGAACTGGGGCTGCTCAACCGCGTGGTGGAACCGGATGAGTTAATGCCGGTGGCCCGCGCGCTGGCCCATGATGTCGCCAATGCCATGCCCGCAGTCGTCAGGGGTTACAAGGCCCTGATCGACGATGGCCTGTCCATGACGCTGGCCCAGGGCCTGGCGCTTGAAGCCGAACGCTCAGGCGCCCACAACGACACAGTGGACGGCGGTGGTGTTGCGGCGGGCCACGCCAGTGCCGCGGCCCGCGCGCGCACGCTGAAGGACTGATCCCTAGCGGATGTCGAGATTGCGCGAGACGAGTTCGCGCATGATCTCTGACGTGCCGCCATAGACGCGGAACACCCGCGCGTCCGCATAAAGGCGGCAGATCTCGTATTCGCGCATGAAGCCATAGCCGCCAAAGAACTGGACGCAGGTGTCCACCAGGCGGCCGTGCATTTCCGTGCACCACAGCTTGGCGATGGAGGCGTCGGTGTTGGAGAGCGCCTTTTCCTCGTGCTGGCGCAGGCACTGGTCGATATAGGCCCAGCCCACCATCAGGTCGGACTTGAGGTCCGCCAGGCGGAAGCGCGTGTTCTGGAATTCCGCGATCTTGGCGCCGAACGCCTCGCGCTCGCGCACATAGTCGACCGTGATGTCATAAGCGCGCTGGGCCTGGGCCATGGATTGCAGGCCAATGGCCAGGCGTTCCTGTGGCAGTTCCGACATCAACACGCCAAAGCCACCCTCGGGCGGTCCCAGCAGGTTGGAGGCAGGCACCCGGACCTCGTCAAAGAACAACTCCGACGTGTCGGCCGACAGATGGCCCAATTTGTCGAGGTTGCGGCCCCGCCGGAAGCCGGGACGGCTGGTTTCCATCGCAATCAGGCTCACCCCCTTGGCGGCAAGCTCGGGCTTGGTCTTGGCCACCACAATCACAAGGTCGGCGTGCTGGCCGTTGGAGATGAAGGTCTTCTGCCCACTGATCACATAGTCGTCGCCATCGCGCACCGCACGGGTGCGGATGCCCTGCAGATTGCTGCCGGCACCCGGCTCCGTCATGGCGATGGCCACCACCAGTTCACCCCGGGCCATGGCAGGCAGCCAGCGGGCCTTCTGCTCGTCCGTGGCGTAACTCATGATATAGCCGGCGCAGACATCATTGTGCACCGACATGTCGGTGGCGGGGCCGGTGAAGCCCGAATAGAACATTTCCTCGATGATCACCGCATTGGTGAGGAACGAGGCATCGGACCCACCCAGTTCCGCCGGTGCCTGGGGGCAGAGCAACCCTGCCTCCCCGGCCTTCTGCCAGAACGAGCGATCCACCATGCCCGCCTCCTCCCAGGCCTGGAAGGAGGGGGCGACTTCGCGGGCAAGGAAGCGCCGCACGCTTTCCCGCAGCTGGTCGTGGGTGGCATCATGGATCGAACGTCTGGGCAGCATGACAAGCCTCTAAGCTTCGTGAACTGATGACAGGTATCAGGCCTTTTTGCCGCCAAGGGCGACGCGGATCAGCATGATGACGGCGGCCAGCGAGACGACCACAAAAACCAGCGCCGGCAGAAGGCCGATCATGGCCGCCAGATTGGCCTCGCCAAACTTGTTGGCGCCAAAGGTAAGTGCGCGGTTGGGGGCAAACAGGGCCGCCCAATAGAACACCGTGAAACCCCAGGCGGTGCCAATGAACATCCAGCCAATCCGGCTGGCGAGCGCCCCGGTGATGCCCATGCCCGGCATGATCAGGGCAATGATCATCACCAACATGGCATTGGTGATGCCACCCACATGGGCGCGCGCCCAGGCACCCGGCTCACCCGGCAGGCTAAGGGCAATGATCTGGCCGGGGATCAGCTCAATCCCCCCGATCAGGCTGGACAGCAGGCCAAGGCCCGCAATGAAAGCCACAAGCATGATGACAAGGGCATGGCTCACCATGCGCTTCTGGACAGCATCGAACATTTTTTCCCCCCGATTGAGCCGCAGGCACAGGTACCCGGACCGGTGCGTCGCGGCGGCGTTTTCGCCACCGCGATTTCAGTACGCTACCGTACGGTTTGCAAGCTTTTCATTTCATCCGGGGGGAAGAATGAAAGCGGCCGGGGGCCGGAGCCCCTCAGCTGGTCTCGAGGCCAGGGAAGGTGCCGCTGGCGCGCCAGTCTTCCAGCATCTTGATGAACACCACGGGGCCACGCCCAAAGGAGGCGTTCTTGGCCGTCCTCTCGCTCATCTGGCCTTCGTTGTTGTAATAGCCCGGCGTGCATTCGGCGAGATAGGGGGCCGCCATGGTGGCCTGGCGCACGATGGTGCTGACCCACTTGGCCTCAGCCTCGGCCTCGGGCTCCAGCGTCTTGATGTTGCGGGCGGTGGCCTCTTTCACCACATAGGCGATGTGCTTGGACTGCTCGCTCAGCATGTGCTGGAAATTGGCGCTCATGCCGGTCTGCATGGTGGCCACGATGAAGCAGTTGGGGAAGCCGCGCGTGAACAGGCCGTGCAGGCTCTCCGTGCCGTTCTTCCACTTGTCGGTCAGGGTCTGGCCGCCCCGGCCATAGAGTTCGAACCCGATGCGGTGGGTATAGTCGGTGCTGGTCTCAAAGCCCGTGCTGTAGATCAGGCAGTCGAGTTCGTATTCCCGGCCATCCACCACCACGCCACGCTCGGTGATGCGCTCCACGCCCTGGCCCTTGGTGTCCACCAGATGAACACTGGGGCGGTTGAAGGTGGGCAGATAGAAATCGTGGAAGCAGGGGCGCTTGCAGAACTGGTCGTACCAGGGCTTCAGGGCCTCGGCCGTGGCCTTGTCCTTGATGATCTCGTCAACCCGCGCCCGCACGCGCTCCATCTTCTGATAGTCGGCCAGCTGGATCAGGGCAGCGGGATCCTGCACCTCCTCGCCGGCCTGGGCCTTGCGGCGGGCCGAGAGCAGGATATTGCCGATGATGTCGGTCCAGCCGTCGTTGACCAGATCCACCTCGAAATCGCCGCCCGAGACCACGGTGGAGAAATTGTCCATCCGCTCCTTCTGCCAGCCGGGCTTCAGGGACTTTGCCCATTCCGGGTCCGTTGGCCGGTCGTTGCGCACATCAATGGAGGATGGCGTGCGCTGGAACACATATAGTTCCTTGGCGCCCTCGCCCAGATGGGGCACGCACTGCACCGCCGTGGCACCCGTGCCGATGATGCCGACCCGCTTGTCAGCAAGGCCCGTGAGGCCACCCAGCGAGCTGCCGCCGGTGTACTCATAATCCCAGCGGCTGGTGTGGAAGCTGTGGCCCTTGAAGCTGCGCACGCCGGGAATGCCCGGCAGCTTGGGCCGGTGCAGCAGGCCGCCCGCCAGCACCACAAAGCGCGCGCTAAAGGCATCGTCGCGCGTGGTTGTCACCAGCCAGCGCGAGGTATCCTCCTGCCAGCGCATTTCGCGCACTTCGGTCTGGAACAGGGCCTTTTCATAGAGGCCGAAATGCCGGCCGATGCGGCGCGAATGCTCCAGCAGTTCCGGCGCCCGGGCATATTTGCGCTCGGGGATATAGCCGGTTTCTTCCAGGAGCGGCATATAGATATAGCTCTCGGTATCGCAGGCCGCACCGGGATAGCGGTTCCAGTACCAGGTGCCGCCGAAATCCGCCGCCTTCTCGATGATGCGCACATCAGTGATGCCGGCCTGTTTCAGCCGCGCCGCCGCCAGCAGGCCGCTGAAGCCGCCGCCGATCACCAGCACCGCAACCTCTTCCTTCAGGGCCGCGCGGGTAAAGCCGGGCTCTGCCCAGGGGTCGTCCAGATACTGGGCATAATCGCCCGCGATCTCGACATATTGGGCCGAACCGTCCTTGCGCAGGCGGCGGTCACGCTCCACCCGGTATTTCTCACGCAGGGCCTGGGGATCAAAGCCAAGGTCGGCCGAGGTCTGCGCTGCCATGATACTCTCCGGGTCGTGACAATGGGTGGCGCCAAGAGCGCCTTTGGGTAGCAGTATACCTAATGGGTCGCCGGGCAACACCCGGCGACCAGACAGTCCTGCCTCAGGCGGCGCAGCGGCCCTTCACAAAGGCTGCGATCTCGGCAATCGCCGCGCGGCCCTCGCTCAGCAGGGGCCAGTAGAGGTGCCAGACGTGGAACATCTGCTTCCAGACCACCAGTTCCGAATCGACGCCCGCGCCCAGCAAGGCCTCGTGCAGATCCGTGGCGTCGCCAAAAAAGCATTCCCGGTCACCGATCTGGATCAGGGTGGGTGGCAGGCCGCGCAGGTCGGCGAACAGGGGAGAGGCGGCGGGGTTACGCACCGGGGTATTGCCCAGATAGCGCGGCGCAAAATAAGCGATCACCTGGCGCGAGAGCATGGGGTCGACGCCCGCCAGCCGGTCATAGCTGGCGTTCTCCGTCCCCAGATTTACCCAGGGGCTGATGCCCACCAAAGCGCCGGGCATGGGCAGGCCCTTGTCCCGGGCGGCCAGCAGGGTGGCAAAGGCAAGGCCGCCGCCGGCTGAATCGCCGCCTACGGCCAGCCGGCGCGGGTCGTATCGGCCCACCAGTTCGGCATAGGCGGCCAGACCATCGTCCACAGCGGCCGGAAAGGGGTCTTCCGGCGCCATGCGATAATCGGGGACATAGACCACGCCGCCCGTTTCCAGGGCCAATTGCGCCGCCAGATGGCGGTGCGACTTGGGCGAGCCAATCACATAGCCGCCGCCGTGGAGATAGAGGAAGACGGGGCCGTTGCCGGCCCCCGCCTGTCCAGCAGCCGTCAGCCGTTCTGCCGGGCGGCCGCCCAGGGTGATGGTCTCAACCCTCACCCCTGCCGGCACGGGAAAGGCATCGCCCATGCTGTCCATGCCAGCCCGGGCGGTGGCCACGGGCTGGTCACTGGTGAAGGGCGCGGCGCGGACCATGGCCAGCACCTGGTCGAGTTCGGATGTTGTCATGGTTCGCTCCTGCCCCGGTCCGTTCAGGCCATTTCGTAATGGTCGAGCACGGGCTCGGCCATGTCGGCTTCGAACTTCTCATAGGTCCAGGGCCAGGACGCGACATGGCCGTTCTTGTCGACATACCAGCTGTTGCAGCCGGTCGCCCAGATGGTGTCGGGCATCTTGGCCTTCACGGCGGCATTGAAGGCGCGCACGGCTTCCACCTTGGGCGAAATCTCGGTGACATTGCCCGAGCGCAGCTTGTCGATCAGCTTCATCGCATAGTTGAACTGGTTCTCGGCGGTCATCAGCCACGAGAAATTGCCGATGGGGCTGTTCGGCCCGCCGATCATGAACCAGTTGGGCAGATCGGGGACGGTGACCCCCAGATAGCCCTCGTTGCCACCCGACCAGATCTCGTCCAGGCGGCGGCCCTCGCGGCCGATCACGTTCATGGGCCGCACGAAGCGATGAGTGTCAAAGCCGGTGGCCAGCACCAGCACGTCAAGTTCGTGCAGGCGACCATCGGCGGTGCGCACGCCGCCCGGCTCGATCGCCGTGATCTTGTCGGTCACCACCTCGGCATTGGGCTGCTGCACCGCCTCGTAGAAGATGTCCGACATGATCATGCGCTTGCAGCCGACCTTGTAATCAGGCGTCAGCTTGGCCTTCAGCTCGGGGTCCTTCACGCGGTCAAGGTTCGACTGGCAGGCCATGACCATGCCCTGATAGGCCTCGTCATTGGCACCCACCACGGCGGCGGCGAAGTTGCTGTTGAACTCCTTGGCCAGGCGGCCGTATTCCGCATCCAGCTTGCCGGGATTGGCACGGTAATCCGCCTTCTCCTCTTCCGGGATGGGCGTGTTGGGCAGGGGCAGGACCCACTGGGCGGTGCGCTGGAACAGGCTGAGGTTTGCCACCTCGCCAATCACGGCGCCGGTGATCTGGGTTGCGGTTGACCCGGTGCCGATGATGCCCACCCGCTTGCCCTTGAGCGAGACGCTGTCGTCCCAGCGCGAGGTGTGGAAGGCCGGGCCGGCAAAACTGTCGAGACCCGGGATATCGGGATAGACCGGATGGTGCAGCACACCCACCGCCACCAGCACGGCGTCGAAAGCGCCCTGCGGCCCCTGGGTTGTCTCGATGGTCCACTTGCCAGCGTTGAATTCCGCCTTGGTCACTTCGCTGGAGAATTGGATGTGGCGGGCCACATCATGCTTTTCTACCACCTGTTTCAGGTAGGAAAGGATCTCTGGCCCCGGCGAGCAGACATGGCTCCAGTCGGGATTGGGCTCGAACGAATAGCGATAGAGATGGGAGGGCACGTCGCACGACAGGCCAGGATAACGGTTATCCCGCCAGGTGCCGCCCAGCGAGGCGGCCTTCTCGAAGACGGTGATGTCGTCGATCCCCGCCTCGCGCATCTTGATGACAGACATGATGCCGGAAGCACCCGCCCCGACAATGGCAACCCTGAGCTTGCGCGCTGTGGACATGTTGACTCCTCCCTGGATTTTTTGGCCGTTAACTTCTGGGCCGTTAATTTCTTGGCACCGGCCCGCAAGACCTGACGCAGGCACAGACGATATCACCTGTAGCCGCCCGGTCGACTCTTTCCGGCGCCGCGTCGACACATTTCAGGCAGGACTTACAAAACCTCGAAAAGCTCGTACACCACCTCGCCGCCGCCAAAGCTGGTGATCTTGCCGATCGCCAGAATGTCGTTCAGCCAGGCATATTTTTTCGAAGCTGTCTCGAAGAAGGGGGCGCTGCGGAAATAGATGTCGCTGCCGGGGATCGCCTCGCCCGAGGCCAGGCGGTCGCCCAGGCCCGGGTCCATGCGCAGCACGCCGTTATAGTGGCAATAGATGTGCTCGCCATCGTCCGTCTGGAACATCAGGCGTACGTCCAGCTTCCAGTTGCCATTGGCCTGGATGCGCACCCAGTCGCCACTGGGATTGACCGCCTTTGCGTTGATGCGCGGGCTGCTGAGGCTGGCTTCTTCCACGTTGAAGACATGCATGGGCGGCACAACGACGGGGGCGGTGATGCGGCCCCGCAGGGTCATCAGCCAGCGGGTTTCAAGCGTCGGCATGGTCATGGGCGTAATCCTCCAGGATCCTAGGCGAATGTGATGGGCAGGTGCGCCATGACACGGAAGAACGAGTGCGACCATTCCAGCTTGCCCTGGCGGATGGCAATTCCGCGGGTGCGTTCGGCGAACTGGCCAATGGCATGGCGGGCCTCCATGCGGGCAAGCTGGCTGCCGATGCAGAAATGGCTGCCGCCGCCAAAGGCCTGGTGGGCGACGTCCTTGCGCTCGATATCAAAGCGATCAGGCTCGGGGAAACGTGCCGGGTCGCGGTTGGCGGCACCCAGCATGGGCCACAGCACCGCGTCGGTCGGCAGCAGGGTTCCCCCCACCTCAAAGGGTTCCGCCAGCACACGCCAGTTGAACAGGATCGGCGTATCAAAGCGCAGGCATTCCTCGATGGCATTGTTGATCAGCGCCGGATTGGCGCGCAATTTGTCGAGCTGTTCCGGATGATCGAGGAAGGCGCGCAGGCCATTGCCGATCAGGCCAATGGTGGTCTCGTAGCCCGCAATGATGATGCCGATGGCCTGCACCACCAGTTCGTCATCCCCCAGTTTCTCACCGTCGGCCTCGGCACTGATCATGCTGCTGACAAGATCATTGCCGGGCGACTTGCGCCGCATGGCCACCAGCGCCTCGAAGTAATCGGCCATGGCGCTGCCGGCATCACGGGTGCGTTGCTGCACCTCGGGCGGCAGGAATTTGGCAAAGAAGGCATTGGTGCGGGCCGCCGTCCATTCGTCGAACAGGGCGCGGTCTTCAGCTGGAATGCCCATGATCTGGCAGATCATGCGCGAGGGCACGAAATGCGCCATGTCGCGCACCACATCCATGCCACCCTGGGCGAGCGCCGTGTCCATGGCCGCTGCAACCGAGAGTTGCACCTCGTTTTCCATCAGACGCGCTGTCTTGGCATTGAGGGAAAGGGTGGCCAAGCGGCGCAGGCGCATATGCGCTGGCCCATCCTTGTTCAGCATGAACTCAAGGAAGCTGCCGCGAATGTCGAGCGGGTCGAAATTGGGTGATGACCCGTCGGCCAGGGTCATGCTGGTTTTGGCGCCCTTGAAGACGGCCGAGACATCATCATAGCGGCTGATGCGCCAGGTGTTGACCGGGGTCAGGTTCACCGGCTCGCGCGCCCGCAGGCCCTGCAGCGCCGGATAGGGATTGTCGCGAAACGACGGCTCGAACGGATCGGCGCCGCACCAGTCGCCTGTGGTGCCGGAAAGGCCGGCATCCCCTGTTGTTGTCATCTGGATTTCCTCGCGTGCCTATTGGGCGACCCAGCCGCCATCGATGGGCAGGGCCGCACCGGTGACGAAACTGGACTGTTTGGACAGCAGCCAGACCACCGCATGGGCAATCTCCACCGGCTCGGCGATGCGGCCCTGGGGCGACATGCCGGCAAGTGCCGCCTCGGTGATGCCGGCCTGCTCAAGGTGCTGCAGGATCGGTGTGCGCACCGCGCCGGGGCAGATGGCGTTCACCCGGATATGGGCCGCCGCCCCTTCCACGGCAGCGGCCTTGGTAAGCCCGACCACCCCATGCTTGGTCGCCGTATAGGCGCCCTGCCCTGCAAGGGCGACAAGGCCCGAGACCGAGGCATTGTTGACGATGGCACCACCGCCAATCCCCCGCATGTGCTGGAACTGGTGCTTCATGCACAGCCAGACGCCCTTGAGATTAACCGCCACGATGCGGTCGAACTCAGCCTCGCTGAGCGTCTCGAAAGGGGTTGTCGGCATGCCGATGCCCGCATTGTTGAAGGCGCCGTCGATCTGGCCGAGGTGCGCCACCGACTGCTGCATGGCCGCCGCCACCTCGGCATCGCGGCTGACATCAACGCCGAGGGCAAGACAGTTGGTGCCCTGGTCCCGCAGGCTGGTGGCAAGGGCGCTGGCGGCAGGCAAATCGATGTCCCACAGCGCCAGGCTGGCGCCATTGGCTGCCAGTTCAAGGGCCGTCGCATGGCCCATGCCAGAGGCGGCACCGGTGACCACGATATGTCGGCCCGTCAGGCTGTTGCCCATGTTTCCCCCTTGTGCCCGCCAGTTTTCTGGTCGTTCTTAATTAGAGTATTTACTCTAATCCTCAGCATGCCCCGGGTAAAATCCGGCTGTCAATCCAAAAGGCCTGTTCAAGCCGCTGCCGGTCCCAGCTCTGCCACAAAGCGGTGCAGCAGGCGGGTCGTCTTCCTGAAGAATGCCGCATCAAGATAGGGGGAGAGCAGCAGCGAGATCTGCTCCAGCCCCCGGCCGATATCCGCCTCGGCAATGGCCTGTCCGGGCAGGCTGAGTTCGGAATAACGCGGCCAGCTGACCCACAGCACCCACATGGTTTCCGCCAGATGGGCGCACTCCCGCGCTGTCAGGCGGCACTGGCCGGGCGCCGCCTTCACCGCCCCCTGGATGATCAGCCGCATGAAGCCCTTGGAGCGGGTGCTGAGCGCCTGATACTTCTGGGACAGGCTCTCGTCCCGAACAATGAACTCCATCGCGGCGGCAAAGAAGAAGCGATAGCGCCAGAGCACGCGGGTACCGCCGATATAGCAGGCCGCCAGCCGCTCGGCGGTGATCGTCTCCTCGCGACGCGTATGCAGCACCGCGTCCAGATCGCGGCTGAGGGCATCGAACAGCTCGCGCAGAATCTCTTCGCGGTTGCGAAAGTGATAATAAAGGTTACCGGGGCTGATCCTCAGATGGGCCGCAATCTGGGAGGTGCCCACGGCGCCACCCTGCTCGTTCATCAGGCTGACGGTCGCCTCGATGATGCGCTGGCGGTTGCCGGGCCTTGGCTTAGGGGGGGCAGACGTCATGTCACTCACACATTTCTCTCGCCAGCGGTGCAGATGTCCGGCCCGGCCCACCTGATCAGGCCCGCCGTGGCAGGCGCCCGGGCAGGATGCTACCGTTTGGGGCAGACTGAAAAGGCCGCCGGGCAGAGAATGCCCCATGTCTGGCATCTCTTTTTGGCCATGGTGCCGGAACGTCCGGGGCCATGGCCCGGACCGGCACCTTCATGCGCAAACAGCCTGGCTGAAGCAGCCCGCAGGGCGACGGAGAGGATTTGACTCATGGATCTGGGATTGACCGGGCGCCGGGTGCTGATCACCGGGGCCTCAAAAGGGATTGGTGCCGGCTGCGCCCTGGCCTTTGCCGCCGAGGGCTGCAACCTCTCCCTTGTTGCCAGGGATGCAGCGTCGCTTGAGGCCGTTGCGGTTGAGGCGCGGGGGCTGGGCGCGGAGGTGCGGGTATTTGCCATGGACCTCACGGTTCCGGCAAACCTCGAAAAACTCGCGGCCGCCAGTACGGACGTGGACGTGCTGGTCAACAATGCCGGCGCCATTCCCGGCGGTAATCTTGCCAGTGTGGACGAGGCCACCTGGCGGGCCGCCTGGGAGCTAAAGGTCTTTGGCTACATCAACCTCAGCCGGGCGATCTATGCCCATATGAAGGCGCGCGGGCACGGGGTCATCATCAACGACATCGGTGCCGCCGGCGAACGGCACGACGCCGACTATATCGCCGGCAGCACGGCCAATGCGGGCCTCATGGCGTTCAGCCGCGCCTTGGGCGGGCGCAGCCTTGAGGATGGAATCAGGGTGCTGGGCGTCAACCCCGGGCCGGTGGCAACCGACCGCATCGTCAGCCTGATGAAGACGCGGGCCAGCGCCGCCTTTGGCGACGACAGCCGCTGGGAGGAATTCACCCGCCGCTTCCCCCTGGGCCGCGCTGCCCGGGTGGAGGAGATTGCCGATACCATCGTCTTCCTCGCCTCGGACCGGGCGAGCTATACCAGCGGCACCATCATCACCATTGATGGCGGCATCTCGGCCCGCAACAGCATGTAGGCCCTGCCAGCTCTGGCCCGGACCGGCGCCGGGCCAGACGGCACCTCTTAACCCCCTGAAATGATGAGATGGACCGGCGTCTGCCGCTGGTGTTGCCGCACGCCTGTCGGGCAGTGCGGGCAGTCTCTGCATGATTTTGCTGTATCGACCCGAGGGGGGTGCGTCATTTTGTATTGACATACGAAACCGTCACTTTAAATTGACACCTGCCGTAGGAGGACAACTTGCCGCCTGCGGTAGCGGAACACGGTTTGAGTACTGAGGCCCATCCCCCCGATGAGACTAGGTATTCGTGCCCTCTGGCCCGTTGCGTACGTGGAATCCTGACCACTTCCTGAAGTGTGAAAGGAGTAAGCGTCGCGAAATTCGAGACTTGTTACCGCGATGTGGTGCAGATCATCGCGGAAGAGCCCTTCTTCAAGGGAAACGCAAGTGATTCATCTGCACATGTGTGTTCACACATGAAAGGGAGGTCAATAAATGATTGATGATCCGAACAGGGTCTGGCCGACCGGCCTGACCATCCGGGAGTCAGAGGAACTCCACAAGCACCTGATCGACGGGACTCGCGTGTTTTTCGTGATCTCGGCGATCGCTCACTTCCTCGCCTATGTCTATTCGCCCTGGCTTCACTAAAAGGATCCCAGCATGAATCAAGGTAGGATCTGGTGCGTGGTTAACCCCTCTGTGGGTCTGCCACTCTTCCTCGGCAGCGTCGCTCTGACGTCGCTCGTCGTTCACGCCTCGGTGCTGTCGCACTCGACCTGGTTCTCGTCCTTCATCCAGGGCGGCCACAAGGCGAGCGCAGCTGCCGAGAGCACAATCGCTCCGGTTGCCACCAACATGGAGACGTCGTCGCATGCGCTCGCCGTCAACATGACCCCGGCTGCCGACGGCAAGGCCTCGTTTGTCATCTCCGTTGCCCCCAAGGCCACGACGCTGGCAGCGACAGAAACATCGACCGCAGCAAACTGAGCTCGGCTCAGTTGCAGACGATCGATCTGGTGACCGGGGTTCACGAATCCCGGTCACCATTCTTTCCCTCGTCGCGTGATCAGGCGTCCACCAGGGGATAGCCTTGTCCAGGTAGGGTCAAACGGATGAATCCGATTAGCAAAAGGATGATCAGGGCCTGGACCCAGGTCGGGATGCGCTATCTTCCCTTTGCAGATGCGGCAACCGAGGACGTGCCCCTGTCACGCCTCCTCAGGCTTTCGCTGATTCAGGTCTCGGTCGCGATGTCCGTTGTCCTGCTGATCGGCACCCTCAATCGCGTGATGATTGTCGAACTCGGCGTGCCAGCGTCCCTGGTGGGGATCATGGTGTCGCTGCCCCTGCTTTTTGCGCCCTTCCGCGCCATCATTGGCTTTCGCTCTGACAATCATCAGTCGGAACTGGGCTGGAAGCGCGTCCCCTTCATCTATCGCGGCACCATGGTGCAGTTTGGTGGGCTGGCGATCATGCCCTTTGCCCTGCTGGTGCTGTCTGGCGGGGGCAATGCAGGCGCCCTGCCCGCCTGGGTCGGCCAGCTGGCGGCGGGGCTTTCCTTTCTTTTGGTGGGCGCCGGTCTGCACACCACCCAGACTGTTGGCCTGGCATTGGCCACCGACCTGACGCCCGAAGAGCTGCAGCCCAAGGTTGTCGGCCTGATGTATGTGATGCTGCTGTTTGGCACCATCACCAGCGCCATTGTCTTTGGCGCCCTGCTGGCAGACTTCAACCCCGGCCGCCTTGTGCAGGTGATCCAGGGTGCGGCCGTCCTGACCCTTGTTCTCAATGCCATCGCCACCTGGAAGCAGGAGGCCCGGGGCGGCCATGCCCGTCGGGGCCAGGTTGCCCGGGTGGAGCCCAGCTTTATTGACTCCTGGGCACGCTTTACTGCGGGCAACCAGGCGATCCCGCGCCTGATTGCCTTGGGCCTCGGCACCATGGCCTTCACCATGGAAGACATCCTGCTTGAACCCTATGGCGGGCAAATCCTCAAGCTCGCGGTGGGCCAGACCACCATGCTGACGGCAACCCTGGCTGTCGGCGGCCTGATGGGCTTTGGACTGGCCTCTCATGTGCTCAGCAAGGGGGCGGACCCCTTTCGGCTGGCAAGCCAGGGCGCCCTGGCGGGATTGCCTGCCTTTGCCCTGGTGATTGCCTCAGCGCCGCTTGATTCGCCGGGCCTGTTTGCTCTTGGCACCTGGCTGATCGGCTTTGGTGCCGGGCTCTTCAGCCACGGCACGCTGACCGCCACGATGAACCTGGCGCCGCCGAATCAGGCAGGCCTTGCCCTTGGCGCCTGGGGTGCCGTGCAGGCCTCCGCCGCTGGGGTGGCGATTGCGCTGGGCGGTATCATCCGCGATGTGGTGGATCACCACGCCCCTGCCAATAATTTGGGGCCGGCGGCCGGCTATCACGCCGTTTATGGGCTCGAAATTATCCTGCTATTTGCTACTCTGGCGGCAATGTGGCCGCTGTTGCGGCGCAATGGGATAACTGCACCCCCTTTTCAAGGCCACCTATCCGCTGACCTGAGGCCAATACCCCAAGGAGAGGAAAAATGAGCGACGCAATCTGCCGCATGTACGGCACATCCGAAGCGGCGGCCAAGGCAGCAGCCGAACTGCGCCAGGCGGGCTTCGACCTTGTCACAGAGGTTGGGCCGTCCACCGCCAGCAATGAAGACGGCATTGTGCGGGCCATCATGGCCGGCATGGTGATCAAGGAATATGCCAAGGTCTTTGCCAAGGGCATCCTGGCCGGCGGCACCCTGGTTTCGGCCCACGCCCCCTTTGGCACCGTTCGCCGGGCCGAAGGCATCATGGACGGCCATGGGCCGATCCCCTCGGGCGTCAGCGTCGACCGTGACGGGATGTACGAATGGGATGACGCCGCGCCGATCTCCAGCGCCCTGATGATGCCAGTGCTGCTGCCGGATTCAGCCTCATTCTCCAATTTCTGGGGCGTGCCCGTCCTGCTTACCAAGATCGTCAATCTTACAAGCCTGCTGGGCATGCCCATGCTGACGGCCGGCGGGCGTTCGTTCTCGCCCTTCGCCGGCATGCCAAGCCTCAGCAAGAGCGGCCCCAGCATTCCGGGCATTCCGCTGCTCTGGCACTAGGCAGCCCCCGATACTGACGAGCCGGCGCCCCGCGGCATAAGCTTTGGGTGCCGGTCTCGCAGGTATGCGACCTAAGCCATCTCAACACCCCTCAGGGTGTGAACATGGGCACCAGCTGGCCGCTCTCGCTGGGCTTGAAGACCAGATGCACGGGCTGGTCAATGCGCACGCTGTCCACATCGCAGTCGACGATGTTGGTCATCATGGTCACGCCTTCGGCAAGCGCCACGAAGGCAATTACATAGGG
>CANCOY010000018.1 GCA_947379865.1 Acetobacteraceae bacterium | reverse complement strand
GATTTCATGCGCAAGCCCGGCGCCCTTGAAGCCGTGGTGGCAGCGCGCCCCGATGTCTACAACCACAATCTGGAAACCGTGCCGCGCCTCTATGCCACCATCCGGCCGGGCGCGCGCTATTTTCATTCCCTGCGCCTGCTCGACCAGGTCAAGCAGTTGGACCCCACGGTGTTCACCAAGTCGGGCATCATGGTCGGCCTTGGCGAGACGCGCCCTGAAGTGCTGCAGGTCATGGATGACCTGCGGGCGGCCGATGTGGATTTCATCACCATCGGCCAGTACCTGCAGCCCACCCCCAAACATGCCGCACTCGACCGTTTCGTGCCGCCTGATGAATTTGACGGTCTGGCGCAGATGGCCCGGGCCAAGGGCTTCCTCATGGTGTCGGCCTCGCCGCTGACGCGGTCGTCATATCATGCGGGTGAAGACTTCGTGCGGTTGCGTGCCGCGCGTGAGGCGAAGCTGGGCGGAAGCTGAGGCTGTGCCCCGTCATACCGAGACCCGGCGCCTGCCCTATGCCGCCGACGCGCTTTTCGATCTTGTCGCCGATATCGAGAAGTATCCGGAGTTCCTGCCCTGGTGCGTGGGGGCAAGAATTCGTTCGCGCACCGAGACCGAGATTGTGGCCGATCTGATCATCGGATTCCGGTCCTTCCGCGAGCGATTCACGTCGCGGGTGCGCCTCGACCGGCCAGGACGGATTGATGTGGCCTTTGCCGACGGGCCATTCAGATATCTCGACAGTTACTGGATCTTCCGCCCCGCAGGGCCGACGATGACGGAAATCGACTTTCACGTCGATTTCGAATTCCGCAATCGTATTCTCGGCAAGCTTATCGGCCTGCTGTTTGATGAGGCGGTGCGGCGCATGGTTGCCGCATTCGAGGGGCGTGCCCGCGTCCTTTACGCGCAGCGCCTTAAATCACGTGCGGCGGAAAGAATTCCTTAAGCATGTGGCGGCATGCTGCGCTCCTGATCCGTGTTGGAGTTGGGGATGCAGCATCGGTGCGCCAGTGTCAGGACCGTTCTCGGGTGCTTTCTTGCCCTGGGCCTGACGGCCTGTGGCGAAACGGCACCAACCGAAGCCGAGATGACCGACGCGGTGCGATCTGCCCTGGTGGATGTGGTGCAAAACGCCCCCTCAGAGGTCAAGCCATTCCGCCTGATGTCCCTGATCGCCCTGTCGCGTCATGAATGTTCTGCGGCGGGAGATAAGATGGGCTGGAACTGCCGTTTCACGGCGACCCTCGGCACCGCGCAGGGCATTCGCTCCTACACGATCGAGGGTCGCTTTGTGAAGGTCGGCAATCGGTTCAAGCTGACCAATTCCTGACGCAGGGTTGCAGCAGATTCCGACCGTTCAGCCAAACACGGGCGGCCGCCGGTTCCGCCAGGGCTGCGCCTCTTCCAGCTGGGCCGCCAGACGAATCAACAGGCCTTCATCGCCAAAGCGGCCGGCAAACTGCACACCCACCGGCAGACCATCGGCGCTCCAGTGCAGCGGCAGGCTCATGGCGGGTTGGCCCGTTACATTGAACATGGCCGTGCTGATGTAGTCGCCAGAGCGGCCCATCACCTCGTCCACATCGGCCGAGGCACCATTGATTTCGCCGACGGGCACTGGCGGCCGGGTGAGGGCGGTTGTCATGAAGATGGGATAGGTCTGGAAGAAATGGGCGACCATGCGGCTCATCTGCTGCAGCAAGGCGACCGCAATCTGATAGTCCGCGGCCGAGAAGGTGCGTCCGCGTTCGATGATCGACCAGGTGAGGGGCTCGAACAGCTGTCGTTCTGGCGTGCGGCCGGCCAGCATCTCGGTTGCCTGCACCAGGGCAGCCGACGCGCTGGTGTAGATGGTCAGGAAGGCATGCCCCATCAGGGCTGCATTCACTTCCGGCTGCGCCTCGATCAACTCATGGCCAAGGCCTGAGAGCAGGTGCGCCGTCTTCTCGACTGCCGCCACACACTCAGGATGCAGGGGGCGCCCCTGCATGTCCTTGGTGCTGAAGGCGATCTTGAGGCGCCCTGGCGGGATCGCCAGTTCCTCAGCAAAAGGACGGTGCGGGGGCGGCGCCCAATAGGGGTCGCCCACATCGGGGCCGGCGGTCGCATCCAGCACATGTGCGGTATCACGCACGGTATGCGTCACCACATGTTCCGCCACAAAGCCAGCCATCACGTCGCCCAGATCGGGGCCAAGGGGATTGCGCCCCCGTGTCGGCTTCAGCCCGACCAGGCCGCAGGCAGAGGCCGGAATGCGGATGGAGCCACCGCCATCATTGGCGTGCGCCACCGGCACGCAGCCCGCCGCCACCATGGCCGCCGACCCACCAGACGAGCCGCCAGTGGAGTGCTGTGGGTTCCAGGGGTTGCGGGCCAGGCCATAGAAGCTTGATTCCGTGGTCGGCAGGATGCCGAACTCCGGCACATTGGTCTTGGCGAAGGGCACGAAACCGGCGCGCTTGTAGCGCACGGTGAGTTCCGAATCATGGGGGCTGATCATGCCCTCAAGAAAGCGTGAGCCCTGGGCCGTCGGCACGCCTGCAACCAGCGCATTGATGTCCTTCAGCAAAAGGGGCACGCCCTTGAACGGGCCATCCTTCAGCGGGCCAGAGGCCTCCAGCCGGGCGATATCATAGAATTCATGGATGACGCCGTTAAGCATGGGATTGTGCTTTTCGACCAGCGCAATTGC
This sequence comes from Acetobacteraceae bacterium, assembly GCA_947379865.1. Classification (GTDB taxonomy): domain Bacteria; phylum Pseudomonadota; class Alphaproteobacteria; order Zavarziniales; family Zavarziniaceae; genus CANCOY01. The sequence goes on along the minus strand of CANCOY010000018.1, from coordinate 36,737 downwards.
CGTCTCCAGAAGCTCGCTGGGGTGGACCTCGCCGCGCGTCACAAGTTCGCCAAGCCCGACTGCGTCGTGGGCCACATAATCGCGTACATCCATAGCCATATCCTCCGAAGGCAAATAAAAGGCCCCAAATTCAGATTTGTTCCGTCGCGGGTCTCAGCGGCTGGTACGGGTGCGTTTGCGGGGGGCCGGGGTGGCCGGCTTGCGGCGCACAAGCAGAGGCGCCAGGTACTGGCCGGTGAAACTGCGTGCCACCTCCACCACATCCTCGGGCGTGCCCTCGGCCACGATTTCGCCACCCCCGTCGCCACCCTGGGGGCCAAGGTCGATGATCCAGTCGGCGGTCTTGATGACTTCAAGGTTGTGCTCGATCACCAGGATCGTGTTGCCCGTGTCCACCAGGGCCTGCAGCACTTCCAGCAGCTTTCTGACATCCTCGAAGTGCAGGCCCGTGGTGGGCTCGTCGAGAATGTAGAGGGTGCGGCCGGTGGCCCGGCGGGACAGTTCCTTGGCCAGCTTTACCCGCTGCGCCTCACCACCCGACAGCGTGGTCGCCTGTTGGCCTACCTTGATATAGCCAAGGCCGACGCGCTTGAGCGTCTCCAGCTTGTCGCGCACGGCGGGCACCGCCTTGAAGAACTCGCAGCCGTCTTCCACCGTCATGTCCAGCACATCGGCAATGGACTTGTCGCGGAAGGTAACTTCCAGCGTTTCCCGGTTGTAGCGTTTCCCCTTACAGACGTCGCACTGCACATAGACGTCAGGCAGGAAGTGCATCTCGATCTTGATGACGCCGTCACCCTGGCAGGCCTCGCAGCGCCCGCCCTTGACGTTGAAGCTGAATCGCCCCGCCTTGTAGCCCCGGGCAAGCGCCTCGGGCAGGCCGGCAAACCAGTCGCGGATCGGCGTAAAGGCGCCCGTATAGGTGGCCGGGTTGGAGCGGGGTGTGCGGCCAATGGGCGACTGGTCGATGTCGACCACCTTGTCGAGATGCTCCAGCCCGTCGATGCGGTCATGCTCGGCGGCCGGCACGCGCGCCCCGTTTAGCCGCTTGGCAATGGCCTTGTACAGGGTCTCGACGATCAGGGTGGACTTGCCGCCGCCCGATACGCCCGTCACACAGGTGAAGGTGCCCAGGGGAATGTTGGCGGTAACATTCTTGAGGTTGTTGGCGCGCGCCCCCACCACCGTCAGCATGCGGCCGGACTGGGCGGGACGGCGGCTGGCGGGCACCGCAATCTCGCGCGCGCCGGACAGATATTGGCCGGTGATGCTGCGCGGGTTGGCCATGATCTCGGCCGGGGTGCCTTCGGCAATGATCTCGCCACCATGAACGCCGGCAGCCGGCCCCATGTCGATGACATGATCGGCGGTGCGGATGGCGTCTTCGTCGTGCTCCACCACGATCACGGAATTGCCAAGGTCGCGCAGACGCTTCAGGGTTTCCAGCAGGCGTGCATTGTCGCGCTGGTGCAGGCCGATGGAGGGTTCATCCAGCACATAAAGCACGCCCGTCAAGCCCGAGCCGATCTGTGAGGCGAGACGGATGCGCTGGCTCTCCCCGCCAGACAGGGTGCCCGAATTGCGGGCCATGGTCAGGTATTCCAGGCCCACATTGTTCAGGAAGCCCAGCCGCTCGTTGATTTCCTTCAGGATGCGCTGGGCAATCTCGTTCTGCTTCTTGCTGAAGATTGCCGGCAGGGTCAGGAACCAGTCCGCCGCCTTGGCGATGGACAAGGCGGTGACCTCGCCAATGTGGCGGCCGCCGATCTTGACGGCGAGCGCCTCAGGCTTCAGGCGATGGCCGCCGCAGGTCTCGCATGGGGCGGAGGACTGGTAACGCTCCAGTTCCTCGCGCATCCAGTTGCTCTCGGTTTCCTTCCAGCGGCGCTGCATGTTGTTCACCACGCCCTCAAAGGGCTTGGTGGTGTTGAAGCGGCGCAGGCCATCCTCATAGGTCATGGTGATGGGGTCGGTGCCCGACCCATAGAGGATTGTCTGACGGGCCTTTTCGGGCAGATCCTCGAACGGCGTGTTCATGGAGAATTTGAAGTGCCGGGCAAGCGCTTCCTGTGCCTGCACATAAAACGCCGTGGTCGACTTGGACCAGGGGGCGATGGCGCCCTGTTTCAGGCTCAACCGTTCATCGGGGACGATCAGGGCCGGGTCGAAATAGAGCTGCGCACCCAGACCGTCACAAGAGGGGCAGGCACCAAAGGGATTATTGAACGAGAACAGGCGCGGCTCGATCTCGTCGATGGTAAAGCCCGAGACCGGGCAGGCGAACTTGGCGGAGAACACGGTGCGGGTCTCGCCATCGGGGCTCTCGGCAATGGCTATGCCATCGGCCAGCTCAAGGGCCGTCTCGAAACTGTCGGCCAGGCGGCTGGCCATGCCGTCGCGCACCACCACGCGGTCCACCACCACGTCGATGTCGTGCTTCAGCTTCTTGTTGAGGGTCGGCACCTCGCTGATTTCATAGAGCGTGCCATCCACCTTGACGCGCTGGAAGCCGCGCCGCATCAGGTCGGCGATTTCCTTCTTGTACTCGCCCTTGCGGCCCCGGATCATGGGCGCCAGCAGCAACAGGCGCGTGCCTTCCTTCATGGCCATCACCCGGTCCACCATCTGGCTGACGGTCTGGCTTTCGATGGGAAGGCCCGTGGCCGGCGAATAGGGGACGCCGACCCGGGCATAGAGCAGGCGCAGATAGTCATAGATTTCCGTCACGGTCCCCACGGTGGAGCGGGGATTGCGGCTGGTGGTCTTCTGTTCAATGGAAATTGCCGGCGACAGCCCCTCGATATGATCCACGTCGGGCTTCTGCATCAGTTCCAGAAACTGGCGCGCATAGGCCGACAGGCTCTCGACATAACGCCGCTGGCCCTCAGCATAGATGGTATCGAACGCCAGCGAGGATTTGCCCGAGCCGGACAGGCCCGTGATCACCACCAGGGAATCACGGGGGATATCAACATCAAGATTCTTCAGATTATGTTCCCGGGCACCGCGGATCGTGATGGCTTTGTTCATGTGCTTGAGGCCCTCGGCGGCACGGGTGTGGAAACGGCAGCAGGATCGGCTGTTGCCGGGTGGCAATAAGGTCTGCCTGATTATAGTCTGATCTTGCGCTGGATCGATGGCCCTTGGCCGTGATAGTGTTCTCTTTTCGTTCCGTGCGGTCCTTCGGCTGCGCTTGGACAAGGCCCTTCGACACCAAGACGAGGTAGGAAAATGGCAGGCAGCGTCAACAAGGTCATCCTGGTCGGGAACCTGGGCAAGGATCCTGAGGCCCGCACGTTCCAGGATGGTGGCAAGGTGGTGAACTTTACCCTGGCCACATCAGAAAACTGGAAGGATCGTGCAACGGGCGAGCGCAAGGAGCGGACCGAATGGCACCGCGTCGTCCTGCGCAACGACAATCTCTCGAAGATTGCCGAGCAATATCTGCGCAAGGGCTCGAAAGTCTATATCGAGGGCCAGATCCAGACCCGCAAATACACCGACAAGGACGGCCAGGAGCGCCAGATCACTGAAATCGTGGTTGGCGCCTTCAATGGCACCCTGACCCTGCTTGACGGCCGCAACGAAGGCGGCGGTGGCGGTGGTGGTGGCGGTTATGGCGGTGGTGGCGGCGGCGGTGATGACTATGGCGACCGTCCGGCAGCCCGCAGGAGCCCGGCGCCCAGCTCAGGCGGCGGACGTGGTGGCCCCTCCGACCTCGACGACGAGATCCCGTTCTGAGCCAGGCCTCCGTCTGTTTGCGGTCAAGGCCGGTACTGCTGGCCTTGACTTGTCCTGTTGCCTGACCACCTGCTTTGAATGTGGCGGGAGGAGAAAATAGTCATGAGTGAGATGCAGACTGCACCCCAGCAGGTTGATGCCGTTGTTGTCGGGGCCGGCTTTGCGGGCCTTTACCAATTGCACCGGCTGCTGAAGCAGGGCCTGAATGTGCGCAGCTTCGAGGCTGGCAACGGCGTTGGCGGCACCTGGTACTGGAATCGCTATCCCGGCGCCCGGGTGGATTCACAGTCGCATCTCTATCAATACTGGTTCTCTGACGAGTTGCTGGCGGAATGGAACTGGGGCGAGCGTTTCCCCGCCCAGCCCGAGACCGAACGCTATCTGAACCATGTCTGCGACCGCTTTGGCCTGCGCGAGCACATCACCTTCGGCACCCGGGTGACGTCGGCTGATTTCGACAATGCCAGCGAGCGCTGGCTGGTCACCACCGACAAGGGTGAGCGCCTGAGCGCGCAGTTCCTGGTGATGAACACGGGCGGCCTCTCGGTCCCCCTGCCGCCGCCTTTCAAGGGGCACGAGACCTTCAAGGGCGTCACCTGCCACACCAGCCATTGGCCGAGCGAGGGCATCGACCTTGACGGCAAGCGTGTGGCCGTTGTGGGTACGGGCGCCACGGGCATTCAGGTTATCCAGACCATTGCCGACCGCGTTGGCGAGATGACCGTGTTCCAGCGCACGGCCAACTACACCATTCCCATGCGCAACCCCAAGCTGACGGATGCCGACCGCGCCACCATGCGCGCCGGCTACCCTGCGATGAAGGGGCACGTCCAGAAGACCTTCGCCGGCTTCGACTTTGACTTCGACCCGCGCCCCTTTGCTGAACTGCCGGCCGAGGAACGCCAGCGGGTGATGGAAGAGGGCTGGGCCGATGGCTCGCTGAAGTTCTGGATGGGCACCTTTGGCGACGTCTTCTTCGACGCCGGTGTTGCCGAGATCTTCTCCGACTTCGTGCGCGACCGTATCCGCGCCCGGATCAACGATCCGAAGGTGGCAGACAAGCTGGTTCCCAAGGGGCACAGCTTTGGCACCCGCCGCGTCCCCCTGGAGACCGGCTATTATGAAGCCTTCAATCGCTCCAATGTGCATCTGGTAGACGTCAACGAAGACGCGATCCTGCATGTCGATGCGACGGGCATCCAGACAGCGTCTGGCCACCACGACTTCGATGTCATCATCTATGCCACGGGCTTTGACGCCGGCACCGGGGCGCTCACCAGCATCGACGTGCGCGGCCGGGCAGGGGTGACCATCCGTGACGCCTGGGCCTCTGGCATCCGCACCACCATGGGCCTGCAGGTTCACGGCTATCCGAACCTGTTCATGACCATGGGCCCCTATTCCCCGGCGGCCGCCTTCTGCAATGTGCCAACCTGCCTCGACCAGCAGGTGGACTGGATCTCTGACGCCATCGCCCATGTAAGGGCCAAGGGCGCCCGCGCCCTGGAGCCCATGGCAGAGACCGAGGCCAAGTGGCTGGAACACAACGACGAAGTGGCAAAGATCACCCTCGTCGCGCAGACCAACCATTCCTGGTACACGGGCGCCAATGTGGCCGGCAAGGAGCGCCGCCTGCTGGCCTATGCCGGTGGCGTTGGCCCCTATCGCGAGCTTTGTGATGATGTGCGGGCGCGCGGCTTTGCGGGCTTTGCACTCACCTGAGTCGGCATCCCGGACCGGTGGACGCTTGATCCGCACGCCGGTCCGGGATATCCCCCACCTAGCCGAGGGGAAGAGGGCCTGAGCCTGAGCTTTACGGAAAGTTCGGGATCGGGACTTCTGGCAAGGCCAACGCGCCTGATCTCAACAGGCCGGACCATAACCAAGCAACCGGCAGCTCATAGCGTGGCGTGACCGGTGATTGAGGGGACAGCGCCCGTGAGCAGGAACCGCGTAGGTCTTTATCCGGGCACTTTTGACCCGTTGACCCTTGGCCATCTCGACATCATCAAGCGCGCCGTCAAGCTGGTTGACCGTCTGGTGATCGGGGTTGCCATCAATGCCGACAAGAACCCGATGTTCAATCTCGAAGAGCGCGCCGAAATGGTGCGCCACGAGTGCGCCGCCTTTGCCGGTGACGGCAAGGCCGTGATCGAGGTCCGGGCCTTTTCCGGCCTGCTGATGAGCTATGCCGAGCAGATCGGCGCCAATTTCATCATCCGCGGCCTCAGGGCCGTGTCTGACTTCGAGTACGAGTTCCAGATGACGAGCATGAACTCGAAGCTGAACTCTGACATCGAAACCGTCTTCCTCATGGCGGATGCCCAGCACCAGGCCATTGCCTCGCGCCTGGTCAAGGAAATCGCCCGGCTTGGCGGCGGTATCACCAGTTTCGTCTCGCCCTATATTGCGGGACGTCTTTCGGACCGGCTGGCGGAAAACAGTGGCAAAAGCGGCTGAACCGGCAGCCGGCCACCGAACGACGGTAGCAAATCCATGAAACGTCTTCTCCTTGCCCTTCTGGGCGTCTTCCTGATGAGTTCACACGCCATGGCCCTTGATCCCGAAAACACCCTCTATCTCCAGCTCAAGGATGGCCGCGTGGTCATCGAGCTTCGCCCCGACGTGGCGCCGAACCACGTTGCCCGCATCAAGGAACTGGTGCGCCAGGGCTTTTATGATGGCGTCGTCTTCCATCGCGTGATCGAAGGCTTCATGGCCCAGACCGGCGACCCGACGGGCACCGGCATGGGCGGTTCCGGCAAGAAGCTGAAGGCCGAATTCAACGCAGAGCCGCATCTGCGCGGCACGGTCTCCATGGCCCGCGCCAACGACCCGAACAGCGCCGACAGCCAGTTCTTCATCTGCTTCCAGCCCTCCCAGTTCCTCGACAACCAGTACACGGTCTGGGGCCGTGTGGTTGAGGGCATGGATCACGTCGACGCCATCAAGCGCGGTGCGCCCGGCAGCGGCGCCGTGACCGATCCCGACAAGATCATCAGCATGAAGGTCGCCGCCGACGTGAAGTGATCACGGGCGGGACCAGGCTTGCCGGCGTCGTCCTTCGGGACGGCGCCATTCGCCCCCTGAAGTTTTGGGCGGGCCATGAAAGTTGATCTTTTTGATTTCGATCTGCCGCCGGAGAGCATCGCACTCAGGCCAGCCGAACCGCGCGACGCAGCCCGCCTGCTGGTTGCCGCTCAAGACCATCTGGACGACCTGATCGTCCGCGACCTGCCGGGCCTGCTGCGTCCTGGCGACCTGCTGGTGGTCAACAACACCCGGGTGATACCCGCCCGTTTCTCGGGACGGATTGGTGAGGCGAGGGTGGAGATCACCCTGCATCAGGCCGTAGGCGCTGACGCCTGGACGGCCTTTGTGCGGCCCGCGAAGAAGTTTCGCCTTGATGCCCGGGTCGTGATTGATGGCGGTCTGGAAGCCCAGGTTACCGGGCGAGGTGAGGGGGGTGAGGTTACGCTTGCCTTCCCGCTGGCAGGCCCCGCACTGATGGCGGCCTTTGCCGAAGCCGGCACCATGCCCCTGCCACCCTATATTGCCCGCCGTCGCGCCCCTGATGCCCGCGACCGCGACGATTATCAGACCATGTTCGCCAAGGTCGAAGGCTCAGTCGCGGCGCCCACGGCGGGCCTGCATTTCACCCCGGAGTTGCTGGCCGCCATCACTGCCCGGGGGGTGGAGATGACGGCCGTTACCCTGAATGTGGGGGCTGGAACCTTCCTGCCGGTAAAGGCGGATGACACGGCAGACCATCTCATGCACGCCGAATATGGTGAGGTGACGGCAGCAACCGCCGAGGCCATCGCTGCCGCCAGGGCCAGGGGTGGGCGCATTGTCGCCGTGGGGACGACCAGCCTGCGCCTGCTGGAAAGTGCGGCGGGCCCCGATGGTGTGGTCCATCCGTTCGCCGGGTCGACCCGGATCTTCATTACGCCCGGTTACCAGTTCCGTGCGGTGGACGTGCTGATGACGAACTTTCACCTGCCCCGCTCAACGCTTTTCATGCTGGTCTCAGCCTTTGTGGGGCTGGAGCGGGCGCGCGCCATCTATGACCATGCCATTGCCCAGGGTTATCGCTTCTATTCCTATGGCGACTCCAGCCTCTTGTTCCGGACATCCTCATGACCACGGGCTTCAGCTTTCACCTTGACGCCACCGATGGCGCGGCGCGCACCGGCCGTATCGAGACGCCGCGCGGCACCATCCGCACCCCCGCGTTCATGCCAGTGGGCACGGCGGCAACGGTCAAGGCCATGACGCCGGAAGCTGTCCGCGACACTGGCGCCGATATTGTTCTGGGCAATGTTTATCACCTGATGCTGCGGCCAGGGGCAGAGCGGGTGGCGCGGCTGGGTGGACTGCACCGTTTCATGAACTGGCCGCGCCCGATCCTGACGGATTCAGGGGGGTTTCAGGTCATGTCCCTGTCCAAGCTGCGCAAGCTGGATGAAGAGGGGGTTACCTTCCGCAGCCATATCGATGGCAGCTCCCATTCCCTGAGCCCGGAGCGTTCAGTGGAAATCCAGCGCCTGCTGGGGGCCGACATCACCATGCAACTGGATGAATGCGTCGCCCTGCCCGCCGAAAAGGCTGAGGCAGCACGTGCCATGCAGCTGTCGCTGCGCTGGGCGGCACGCTCCAAGGCGGCATTTGACCATGCGCCCGGCCGGGCAATTTTCGGGATCGTCCAGGGCGGCACCTGGGCTGATCTGCGTGAAGAAAGTGCGCGGGGCCTGGTAGAGCAGGGCTTTGATGGCTACGCGCTGGGGGGTCTTGCCGTGGGCGAGCCCCAGGAGGAGATGTTTGCCACCCTCGACGTGAGCGTCCCCCATCTGCCTCACGATCGCCCGCGCTATCTGATGGGCGTGGGCAAGCCGGCGGATCTGATTGGCGCCGTGCTGCGTGGCGTGGACATGTTCGATTGCGTGATCCCGACCCGCTCGGGCCGCAATGGCCAGGCTTTCACCAGCCAGGGCACCGTCAACATCCGCAATGCTGCCCATGCGGAAGATTCAGGCCCTCTGGACCCCAGTTGCCTGTGCCCAACCTGCACGCGCTATTCCCGTGCCTATCTGCATCATCTGGACAAGGCCAAGGAGATTCTGGGCGCCGTGCTGATGACCTGGCACAATCTGGCTTACTATCAGCAGATCATGGCACGCCTGCGGGCGGCAATTGCAGAGGGTCGGGTTGAGGCTGTGGCGGCGGAAATGCTGGCAGCCCTGGGCGGGGAATAGGCCGGCTCAGCCGGGCACATGCGGCCAAGCCAGTTCAGGCAAGACGATCAGCCGAGAATATGTACAAGCCCGGCCGCAGCGCCGGCCAGCAGGGTGGCGATCCAGAGTGTTCGCAGCGCCCGCCCAATGAGGTAGCGGGCGGGTGGCGTATTGTCATTGGCCGGCTGTCCAGGCTGCAGCCGCCCACCACCTGCAAAACGGCCCCGACGGCCCAGGGGACCGTCGGGCAGATTGCGGGCGTGAAGCATCTGGTTGCCCATATTGCCCCGCGCCCGGCCTGTCATCTCAGCCCCGAAGCTCGATAGGCACGAACGCACGCTGGGGCGCACCCGTGTAGAGCTGGCGGGGGCGGCCGATCTTCTGGCCCGGGTCGGCAATCATCTCGTTCCACTGGGCCACCCAGCCCACCGTGCGCGCCAGTGCGAAGAGCACCGTGAACATGGAGGTGGGGAAGCCCATGGCCTTGAGGATGATGCCCGAATAGAAATCGACATTCGGATAAAGGCGCTTGGCGATGAAATACTCATCGTTGAGGGCGATCTTCTCCAGTTCCATCGCCACGTCGAGCAGCGGGTCGTTCTTGATGCCAAGCTCGGCCAGCACTTCATGGCAGGTCTGCTGCATCACCTTGGCGCGCGGGTCGTAGTTCTTGTAGACGCGGTGGCCAAAGCCCATCAGGCGGAACGGGTCGTCCTTGTCCTTGGCGCGGCGCACATATTCCGGAATGCGGCTGACAGAGCCGATTTCGCGAAGCATGTTGAGGGCCGCCTCATTGGCGCCGCCATGGGCAGGTCCCCAAAGGCAGGCAATGCCGGCGGCAATGCAGGCAAAGGGATTGGCACCCGACGAACCCGCCAGACGCACCGTGGAGGTGGAGGCGTTCTGCTCGTGATCAGCGTGCAGGATGAAAATCCGGTCCATGGCGCGGGACAGGGTCGGGCTGATCTTGTAAGGCTCGCAGGGGACGCCAAACGTCATCTGCAGGAAGTTCTCGCAATAGCCAAGGTCATTGCGGGGATACTGGAAGGGCTGGCCCACGGAGTATTTATAGGCCATGGCCGCAATGGTCGGCATCTTGGCGATCAGCCGGAAGCTGGCGATCATGCGCTGATGGGGATCATTGATATCAAGGCTGTCGTGGTAGAAAGCGGAGAGCGCGCCCACCACGCCGCACATGACCGCCATCGGATGGGCGTCACGCCGGAAACCACGATAGAACATGGTCAGCTGTTCGTGGATCATCGTGTGGTAGGTGACCGACTTGGTGAAATCGGTCTTGGCGTCCGCCGTCGGCAGATCGCCGTAGAGCAGCAGATAGCAGACTTCCATGAAGTCTGACTTCAGCGCCAGTTCATCGATCGAGTAGCCGCGATGGAGCAGGATGCCCTCGTCGCCGTCAATGAAGGTGATCTCGCTATCGCAACTGGCGGTTGAGGTGAAGCCGGGATCATAAGTGAAGGCGCCGGTCTCGCCATAGAGCTTGCGGACATCGATCACATTGGGGCCGATGCTGCCGGCGATAACGGGCAGCTCTATCTGCTTGCCGCCATAGGACAGCGTTGCGTGCTCTGCGGGCGCCTTGTTCTGCATGAGGCGGAGACCCTTCAGGATGAGGCGACGGTTGGTCTGCCTTGGTTGTTGAATTCTGGCAATACTATAGACCTATCTGTTGTGCTTCGATAGCCGATAAGTCTGTCTTGCGGGCAGTGTAAAGCCGAAGCGGCTCAGCCAGGCGAGGCGGCATCGGCAATGCGCGCCAGGCTTTCCTCACGTCCCAGCACGGCCAGCACGTCGAAGATTGGCGGCGATGTCGTGCGACCTGAAAGGGCGGCGCGCAGGGGTTGCGCCAGCTTGCCAAGCTTCAGGCCGTGCGTCTCGGCATAAGCGCGAACCGCTTCTTCAAGAACCGGCACCGTCCAGGCTTCGGCGGCAGCAAGGATCTCGGCCAGGCCGGCAAGGTTCGCCCGGGACTCGGCATTCAGCAGCGCAGACGCCTTTTCATCGGGAACCATAGGTCGTTGCCTGACATAAAAATCAGCAGATTCAGCTAGTTCCAGAATTGTCTTCGCGCGTTCTTTTAATCCTGCCATGGCAGCCTGCAGACGGCCACGGCCCGGTTCGTCCACCCCATGGCCAACCCGGGCCTCAATCAGCGGCACCACCAGATCCACGAGGCGCGCATCATCGCCCTGGCGCAGATAATGGCCATTCAGATTATCGAGCTTGGCAAGGTCGAGGCGTGAGGGCGAGCGCCCGACCGCGTCGAGGTCGAACCAGCGCAGGGCATCCTCGGAGGAGATGATTTCCTCGTCGCCATGGCTCCAACCGAGGCGCAGCAGATAGTTCCGCAGCGTTTCCGGCAGATAGCCCATGTCGCGATAGGCCTCGACGCCCAAAGCACCGTGGCGCTTGGAGAGTTTGGCGCCATCTGCCCCATGGATCAGGGGAATGTGGGCAAATTTCGGAATGCCCCAGCCAAGCGCATCATAGAGCGCGATCTGGCGGGCCGTGTTGGTGAGGTGGTCATCGCCCCGGATCACATGGGTGATCGCCATCTCGTGATCGTCGACCACCACGGACAGCATATAGGTGGGCGTGCCGTCGCTGCGCAGCAGGATCATGTCGTCGAGTTCGGAGTGGGGAAAGCGCACATCGCCCTGCACCAGGTCACCCACCAGGGTCTCGCCCTCGCGCGGGGCCTTCAGGCGCACGGTAGGCGCAACGCCGGCGGGGGCATCGGCAGGATCACGGTCCCGCCAGCGGCCATCATAGCGGGGGGCGCGGCCCTCGGCCTTGGCCAGGGCGCGCATGTTCTCCAGCTCTTCGGCAGAGGCATAGCAATGGTAGGCCTTGCCTTCAGCCAGCAGGCGATGAGCTTCGGCAGCATGGCTGGCGGCCCGCGAGAACTGGAAGACAGGCTCCCCATCCCAGTCGAGGCCCATCCACTTCAGGCCTTCAAAGATCTTGTGGATCGCGTCCTCGGTCGAGCGGGCGCGGTCGGTGTCCTCGATCCGAAGCAGAAAGGTGCCGCCATGGTGGCGGGCGTAAAGCCAGTTGAAGAGCGCCGTCCTGGCGCCCCCGATGTGGAGATAGCCTGTCGGCGAGGGGGCGAAGCGGGTGATCACTGGGCTGTCTGTCATGGTGCGGGCACCCATAGCACAGGTGCGGGGCAAGACAAGACAGCGGTGTGCCGACTTGCCCATTGCGAGATTGGGGCGGCGCTGTTTCCATGATTGGGTGTGGACAGCGTGGTTTGATCATTCCCGGCTAACAACTGCCCTGGGTGAAACCCTTGCGGCGGAACGCGCGCGCTTGCCCTTGTGGATCCCGGTTCTGGTGGGCCTTGGGGCATCGGTCTATTTAGCGCTACCGGCTGAGCCCTCGGCGATATTGCCCATCGTGGTGCTGGCGGGACTGGGGGCTATGGGCTGGGTCGGGCGCGCCAACCCCTGGACCCTGCTTCTGGCGGCGTTTCTTGGGTGTATTGCCCTGGGCTTTGGTGCTGCGACCCTGCGCGCACATCTTGTGGCGACCCCCGTCCTTGCCAAGCGTCTTGCCTCAACGCAGGTGGAGGGGCGCTTGCTGGCTGTGGAGAGCCGACCCGGCAATGTCGTGCGCCTGACCCTTGGTAATCCTGTCATTGCTGCCGCCACCCCGGCCTCAACGCCCCGGCGCGTCCGCATCACTCTGCGCCAGGGCGATGCCTCTTCTGCGCCCCTGCTGGCGGCGGGCATGCGCGTGAGACTGCGCGCCACCCTGATGCCGCCACCCCCACCCGCTGTGCCCGGGGCCTATGACTTTGGTCGCGATCTCTGGTTCCAAGGCATCGGCGCCACAGGCTTTGGCTTTGGCCGGGTCGAGGTGCTTGATGGCGGGGGCCGCGACGGAACCTTTGCCTCGTGGTTGATGGGGGTACGTCAGGGACTGGCAGAGCGGATCGCCGCCCCGCTGCCCCAGTCAGAAGGGGCCATAGCGGCCGCCCTGATTGTTGGCCTGCGGGGTGAGGTGCCCCGCGAGGTGGAGTCTGCGTGGCGTGATTCGGGCCTTGCCCACATCCTGTCGATCTCGGGCCTGCATGTCAGTCTGGCGGCGGGATTGATCTTCGCCCTGATCAGGGGCGGCCTGGCCCTGATCCCATCGGTGGCCCTGCGCCATCCCATCAAGAAGTGGGCGGCAGGGGCCGCTTTGGCGACGGCGCTGGTCTATCTGTTCCTGTCGGGTGCCGATACACCGGTGCAGCGCTCCGTCCTGATGGCCGGACTGGCACTCACCGGTGTCATGCTCGACCGTCCCGCAATCTCCCTGCGCCTGGTGGCCTGGGCGGCCCTGACGATCCTACTGCTGTTCCCTGAAAGCGTCGCCAATGCCAGTTTTCAGATGAGTTTTGCAGCAGTCGTCGCGCTGATCGCCGGGTTCGAAGTGCTGGCCGAACCGCTCAGGCGGTTGCGGGGAGAGCGGCCCGGCCTGGCGCGCAGGGCCAGCCATTATTTTCTGGGCATTGCCCTCTCCACCATTCTGGCCAGTATCGCGACGCTGCCGTTTGGCCTCTACCATTTCAACCGGGCGGTCAACTATGCGCTTCTGGCGAACATGATCGGGGTGCCGATTACCGGTCTGGTCGTCATGCCAGCGGCGATTCTGGGCCTGGTGGCCATGCCGTTCGGGCTTGAAGCCTGGCCTCTGCGGCTGATGGGGTGGGGCATCAGTGTGGTGGACGCCATCGCGCATTGGGTTGCCCAGTTGCCAGGCGCCGTGACCTCAACCGGCGCCATTCCCGTTGCGGCGCTTGCCTTTGCCGTTCTGGGTGGCCTTTGGCTTTGTCTGTGGCGGCAACCCTGGCGGCTTGGAGGCCTGGCCTTTCTGGTCATGGCCCTGGCATGGGCTGGAACAAGCCGGCCGCCTAATCTTATTGTTGATGGCGATGCCCGCCTGGTGCTGATCAACGATGGCACCGGGGTCTGGCTTTCTGGCAGCGCCAGGTCGCTCTCGGCGGAAACCTGGCTGCGGCGGGCAGGCCATACCAATGCAGCGGATTTCCCGCCCGATGGCTCAGGCGCTTCTGCGGGAGGCATAGCCTGTGATGCCCTTGGCTGTGTCTGGCGGCCTGTATCCTCGGCGCGGATGACGGTCGTCGTCTCCCGCCGGCCCGAGGGACTGGCGGAGGACTGTCGGGCAGCGTCGGTTCTGGTCAGCCTCGAACCGGTACGGCGGCGCTGCTCTGGACCGCAAATGGTGGTGGATCGCTTTGATCTGTGGCGCAAGGGCACCCATGCCCTGTGGTTCGGTGAGGACGGATCCGTGCGGGTGGAAACAGTCGCTGACCAGCGCGGCGCCCGGCCCTGGGTTCCCGTGCGCGATACAGCCAAGCCAAGGACAACGCCCGAGCGGAGACGCAAAAATCAGGACAAAAATCTATCCGCCGAAGCCGAAATCACTTATCCGACTGATGATTAGAATTTTTTATTAAAGTAATTTCTCAATATTTCCGGATCAATCCAACCAACCGGCCCTGAATGCGCACACGATCCGGCCCGAAAATGCGGGTTTCATAGGCCGGGTTTGCCGCCTCGAGAGCCACCGAATTTCCCTTGCGACGCAGGCGCTTGAGGGTGGCTTCTGCCTCGTCGATGAGGGCCACGACGATGCTGCCGTTCTCGGCCGTATCGCAGCGCTGGATCAGCACCGTATCGCCATCATGAATGCCAGCCTCGATCATGGAGTCGCCGGCAACTTCAAGGGCGTAATGCTCGCCTGCGCCAAGCATGGCTGCCGGCACACCGATCGACTGGGAATTGTCTGACAGGGCTTCGATGGGCGTGCCAGCCGCAATCCGCCCGTGCAGGGGCAGGGTGATCGCTGCGGCCTCGCTGGCCACGGGGTGCCGTGCGGCAGGCAGGATGTTGGCGAAGGTGCCCTTGATCACACTGGGCGTAAATCCGGTCTCGCGGTCGCGCTTGCGCTCAGAAGTGTCGGGCAGGCGCACCACTTCCAGGGCGCGGGCGCGGTGGGCCAGACGGCGGATGAAGCCGCGTTCCTCCAGCGCCGTGATCAGCCGGTGGATGCCCGACTTGGAGCGCAGGTTCAGCGCATCCTTCATCTCGTCAAAGGAGGGAGAAACACCGCGCTCCTTGAGCTTGGCGTCAATGAAGACCAACAGCTCGTGCTGCTTGGACGTCAACATGGCTTCCCCGATCCCTGGAACAAAACACAACCAAGCGATTTTGTTCTACTTTGGTTCCTTGGGAGCCGTCAAGGGGTTTTATGCCGGTTTTGCAAATATGGCGGGGGGCAACTGCCTTGCAATACAGAGTTCCCGCAGCGGGAATTTCCCTTGATTCCCGCTGTGGGAACGCATATGTAAACTGCATGAGATTGATTGCGCGATCTACCCTAGCCGCTTTCTGGAAAGAGCATCCGGAAACAAGAACCTCACTGGAGCATTGGATAGCCATCGTCTCAAGGGCGAAGTGGCGCGACACCATTGCGGTGTGCACATCCTTCTCAAAGGCAAAGGTGCTCAACGGAGAGCGCATTCGCTTTGAAGTGGCGGGTGGCAATTACCGGTTGGTCGTTGCCTTCAGGTTTGACACCCAGATTGCCTATGTAAAATTCATCGGTACGCACGCGCAATACGACGCCATCAACGCCATAACGGTCAGCGCATTCTGAGGAAATACATCATGGACATTAACCCCATCAGAACCGACGCGGATCATCTGGCTGCCATGCGGGAGATCGAGCAGTTGTGGGAGGCAGAGGATGGCACGGAAGCGTTCAACCGCCTCGACATGCTTGCCACGCTGGTGGACGCCTATGAAGCCCGCCGCTGGGCGGTGCCAGACCTTGATCCCGTGGACACGATCAAGGCCCATATGGAACTGAATGGGCGCTCACTTGGCGACCTGACGCAGGTTATCGGCAAGAGCCGCGCCACCGAGATCCTGAAACGCCAAAGGCCCTTGACGCTGGCAATGATCAGAAAGCTTGCTTTTGCCTGGAACATCCCGGCTGAGCGACTGGTCGCCGAATACGAATTGTCGCCTCGGCCCTGATCGCCCTTCAGCTAGAAGCCAAGGTCACTGCCGCTACCGCGTGGGCACCCCGCGATCGATGATTGCCCAGGTGCCGGTTGCCGTCAGGATGCGGCGGTCGCCCACCCGCAGTTCGCCCCGGACAAAGGCGATGGACTGGGTCATGCGGGTCAGGCTGGCCTCGCCCTCGATCCAGTCACCCACCCGGGCGGCGGCCAGGAAATCGGTGGTCAGGCTGGTGGTGGCGCAGGTCTGACCGGCGAGGGAATGAAAGACTGTGGACCCCATCATGGTGTCGACGACGGTCACCAGCATGCCGCCGTGGACTACACCAAACGGATTTGCATGGTGCTTGGCCGCCAGAAAGCCAAAACGGGCGGCGCCGGCGGTCATGCCTGTGGCGCTGAACATCGGACCCACGAAGCCTTCGAACGTGTCCTGTCCAAACAGGCTCAGGGGTTCGAAGCCGGGGGGCGGCTGGAAAGCCACCCCCATGCCATCGGTCATCCTCAGCGGCCCTTGAACTCGGCAGGGCGCTTCTGCACGAAGGCACGTACGCCCTCGGCAAAATCCTCGCTCTGGCCAGCGGCGCGCTGGAACTGGCGCTCGATCTCAAGCTGCTGCTCATAGCTGTTGTTGGCCGACAGGGCATAGGCCTTGCGGATCAGCGACAGGGCCAGCGTCGGGCCATGGGCCAGTTCGGTGGCGATCTTCATGGTTTCGGCCATCAGTTCGGCGTCGTCATAGACCCGGTTGATCAGGCCCCAGCTCTCGGCCTTTTCCGCCGACAGCTTCTCACCCAGCAGCGAAAGCTCCAGTGCACGGGCCTTGCCCACCAGACGCGGCAGCAGCCAGGTGGAGCCGGCATCCGGCACCAGGCCGATGCGGCGGAAGGCCTGCAGGAACGAAGCGGAGCGGGCGGCGAACACCAGGTCGCCCATCAGGGCAAAGCTCATGCCGGCGCCTGCGGCCACGCCATTGACGGCGGTGATCACAGGCATGCGCAGATCACGCAGGCGGCGGAGCAGGGGGTGGTAATAGCCCTCCAGAACCGAACCGGCGTCCGACGGGCCAGAGGTGTCGCGGCTGCCCACGCCCTCAGGGTCAGTGAGGTTGGCACCAGCGCAGAAGCCACGGCCCGCACCGGTGATCACGAGGCAGCGGGCACCATTGGCCGGATCCTCGACCTCCTTCAGGGCGGCGTCGAGGTCGCGCAGCATCTGCATGGAAACCGCGTTCATTGCCTCGGGATGGTTGAGGGTCAGAACGGCGACATGGTCATTGATGGTGAGGGAGATACGCTTGAATTCGGTCATGGTCAGTTTCCCCTGAAGACGGCTTTGCGTTTTTCGACGAAGGCGCGGACGCCTTCCTTGGTGTCATGGGTGCGGAAGGCGATCCTCTGACCCTCAGCCTCTGCATGAAGCTGCTCTTCCAAGCCATTGGTTTCAGAGGCCTTAAGCGCCTTCTTGATCAGGGCAAAGCCCGTCGTCGGGCCGCTGGCCAGCTTGGTGGCCAGCGCATTGGCCTCGGCCATCAGATCGGCATCATCGACAGCCTTCCAGATCAGACCCCATTCGGCGGCCGTCTCGGCCGGCAGGCGGTCACCGGTCAGGGCAAGGCCCGTCGCGCGCGCGCGGCCAACCAGGCGCGGCAGATACCAGGTGCAGCCCATGTCCGGCACAATGCCTAGCTGGGGGCCGAAGACCTGGATGAAGGTGGCCGACTTCGCCGCAATGACGATGTCTGCCGACAGGGCGAGGCCCACGCCGCCGCCTGCGGTCACACCATTTACCGCTGCAATCACCGGCTTGGGCAGGCTGGCGATCTTGGCTACCAGGGGATTGATGGAGGCGTGCATGCTTTCAGCCACGCGGTCGCCCGGGTCCTTGGGGCCACCTGTGCCCGGCGGGGCGGCCAGATCGGCGCCTGCGCAAAACGCCCGGCCAGCGCCGGTCATCAGAACCGCGCGCACAGCATCGTCGGCCGCAACGGCGTCAAAAACGTCGCCAAGTTCCTGGAAAAGCATGGCGTTCAGGCTGTTGAGAACCTGAGGACGGTTGAGGGTAATGGTCGCCACGCCCTCGGCAATGGCCAGCGTCAGCGTCTCATAGGCCATTGTCAGCCTTTCCTGTTTGTTTCCTGCCCTGCCCGTGTTTCGGGTTTGGCGGATTATAGACAGGGTGGCCGCAAGGGAAAGCGTTCAACCAGTGCGTCTAAGTCTCTGAAAGACAAATTCGGTTGGCAAAAATGGTGGCCTCGACGCGACCCGCTCCACTGGCCCATTCTCCACCGCCAGAGGTGCCATACCGGGGGCGCCAAGAACGAAGGTGTGGAACTCGCCATCCTCACCGCAGGGGCAGACGCCAGCAGGAAGTTCAGCCAGCAGGCGGGCGTCATAGTCGCGGCCGCAGAATGCAGGATCGAGGCGTCCCGCATCCACACAGACAAGCCGTGCCCGGACACCTCGGCGGACGATCTCTTCGGCAAGAGCCGTCCGCGAGAGGCCCCAAAGGGGAAAGGCAGCCTCGAGCCCCAGCGCCGCACAGCGTGGCACCAACCAGTCCCTATGGGCGGCAAGATCAATATCGCCAAAGACGATGTGCGTGCAGCCGTGTACCTTCAACTGGCAAAGCACTTCGTCCAGGCAGCGGGCATAGGCATTGGCCTCGCCCTCTGGCACGCAGACCTGATGCCAGATCCCGCCCAGGGCCGCGACCTGGGCGGCAATCAGATCTGGGGGCAGGGCATGGGATTTGCTGTCGCCATTCGACTCGCACATGGTGAAGAAATCGTCCACCTGCCACCCGGTTTCCCGGGCGTGGAGAAGGGCAAGACAGGAGTCTTTGCCGGCACTCCAACTGATTGCGGCGCGTACGGTTGTCATCCTGGCTTTCCCAAGCAACTGCCTTGCAGGGGCTGAAAATGAAAAAGGCGGGCACGAGGCCCGCCTTTCCGGAAATTCGCCTTGTGTCAGGCGGCAGGGCGCATCTGCTCGACCTTGGCCGACACCGCGACGAGGCGGGCATTGATCGGCTCAACCGTCTCGATCACGGCCTGGGCAGCCGCTTCATTGATGCGGGTGCTGTGGGCCAGCAGCAGATCGAGCGTGGTCTTGGTATAAGCAGAGTGAACCGCCACCGCGTCACCGATGCTCTTGACCGTCCAGAGCTTGCGCAGGGTTTCCACATTCTCGGTGGTGGCAGCCTTGACCATGGAGGACATGACTTCGCCAAGGCTGCGCATGCCGGTGGCCGCGGCCTTGCCGGACGCCATCATGTCGTCGACCGTTTCCTTGGAGAAGTCGCGCATGTCGGCATAGCTCTTGCCAGCTGCCTCAAGGCGCTCACGGCTCCAGGCTGATGCCTTCTCAAAGGCTTCCGCGGGCTTCATCGTGAAGTCGAGGCCGGGCGCCGCCAGGGTCTCGGTCTCTGTCTCTACAATCTTTTCCTTCTTCGCGGCCATGATCTCATCTCCGGCTGACCAGACCCGGGCCCCCGCCCGCAGTCTGAAACTGTCTCGTGCTGCACTGCAGCGCAAGGCGAGAAATAATGCCGCACTGCGGCAGGGTCAATAGGGTTTTTGCACTGCATCATGAGAAAAGACGCGCATTTTTGGCCATGTTGATACGAAGCCCTTGAAAATTACCGAGGCTCGGGTCATTTTATTGACTAATTGTCAGTTTTGGTTTGGAGGCCGTCCATGTCCCTCGCGGAAAATCCCAGCCTGTCGCCTGCTGCTGCCGAAGGTCTCCAGGGTATTCTGGCGGCCCAGCGGGCTGGTTTCCTGCGCGATGGCCCGCCCAGCCTGCAGCAGCGCCTGGCAGCCCTGGACACGCTGAAGCGGATCCTGCTCGAAAACACCAACGCCTTTGTCGAGGCCGTGGCAGCAGATTTTGGTCACCGCTCCCGCCATGAGACCTTGCTTGCCGACATCGCCCCGTGCATCGAGGGCATCAAGCACATGCGCAAGCATCTCAGCGGCTGGATGAAGCCAGAGCGGCGGCCGACCTCCATCAACTTCCTGCTGGCCAAGGCAAGGATCCTGCGCCAACCCCTTGGGGTGATTGGGATTATCTCCCCCTGGAATTACCCGGTCTATCTGGCCTTCTCGCCCATTGCAGCAGCCCTGGCTGCCGGCAACCGGGTGATGCTGAAGCCGTCGGAATTCACGCCCGCCACCTCTGCTTTGATGGCGCGTGTTCTGGCTGCTGCCTTCCCGCAGGAGCAGGTGGCCACCGTGCTCGGCGGGCCGGAAGTTGGTCAGCAGTTCTCCGGCCTGGCCTTCGATCATCTGCTGTTCACCGGCGCCACCTCGGTCGGCCGCCATGTGATGCGGGCAGCTGCCGAGAACCTGGTGCCGGTTACGCTTGAACTGGGCGGCAAGAGCCCCGTGATCGTGGATGCCGACTACGCCATGGACAAGGCGGTGGGCTCCATCGTTACGGGCAAGCTGCTGAATGCAGGGCAAACCTGCATTGCCCCTGACTATGTCTTTGTTGCCGATGGCAAGGTGGACGAGTTTGTCGACCGCACCCGCCAGCAGGTGGCGGCGATGTATCCCACGCTGAAGGACAATCCGGACTACAGTTCGGTGGTCAACGCCCGCCACCATGACCGGCTCAAGGGCCTGATCGAGGACGCGCGGTCGAAGGGCGCCCGCATCATCGAGATCAATCCGGCGAACGAGCATCTGGACCAGCAGTCGGCCCACAAGATCGCGCCCACCCTGATCCTCGACGCCACCGACGACATGAAGGTGATGCAGGACGAGATTTTTGGCCCGCTGATGCCGGTGAAGAGCTATGCCCGGCTGGAGCAGGCCATCGATTATGTGAACAGCCACCCGCGCCCGCTGGCCCTTTACTACTTCGGCAATGACGCCGCGCGGACGGAGCAGGTGCTCAGCCGCACCACCTCGGGCGGCGCCTGTGTGAACGACACCATGATGCACATCGCCCAGGAAGACCTGCCGTTCGGCGGCGTTGGTCCGTCCGGCATGGGCAGCTATCACGGCCACGAAGGGTTTCTCACCTTCAGCCACAGCAAATCAGTGCTTTACCAGTCGAAGCTCAACATTGCTGCCATGGTGCGTCCGCCCTATGGCAAGTTCATCGAGCGGGTACTCGGTACGCTTCTCAAGTAACTCCAGTTGATCAGCAAGGGAGTGCAGCCATGAGTTCAACTACGCCTGCCAATCACACCATCACGCCGCGCGACCGCAAGTTCGCCCATGCCAACAACATGCGCTGGTGGGCGAATGGCGACCCCATTGGCACCGCCTTCTGGAACGCCTTCTCGGCGACCTTTCCCGATGGTGAGCGCTTCTTCATGGATTCCGTGCGGCATTTCCGGGAGCACGTTTCGCCTTCCCTGCGCGAACAGATCAAGGGTTTCCTGGCCCAGGAGGCGATTCACAGCCGCGAGCATGTGACCTTCAATCGCCTTGTCAGTGAAGATGGCTACGACGTTGCCGCCATTGAAGTGCGCAACAAGGAAGAACTGGACGAGGCCCGCACGGAGCACCCCATCGGCCAGCTCGCCATCACCATGGGGCTGGAGCATTTCACGGCGATTCTTGCCCATGCACTGCTATCTGATCCGCGTCATCTGGAAGGCGCACCAGAGGCGGTACAGGATCTCTGGCGCTGGCATGCCATGGAAGAGGTGGAGCACAAGGCGGTTGCCTTTGACACCTATATGGAAGTCATGAAGGACGTCTCGCCCTTCAAGCGCTGGTGGATCCGCAGCTTCGTGATGCTCCGCACGACCTGGGACATGGCGGTGTTTCAGGGTTGGGCCATGGGCCGCCTGCTTGAGCAGGACGGCATCAACCTGTCGCGCTCGAAATGGCGTATGGCCCGCTTCCTGCTGAAGGAGCCCGGCATCATCCGCTCCATCGCCTGGGCCTATCTCCAGTACTTCCGCCCCGGTTTCCACCCCTGGGCGATCGACGATCGCCATCTGCTGCGGGCCGAAGAGGCGCGTCTGGCCGAAGCAGCCTAATTCAGGCAACGCATGGTTGAACGGCGGGGTGGGCAGGGGTCCATCCCGCCGTTTTCGTTTCAGGGCATCGCCCAGGGTAAATCCCGCCGCGCATCTGGACAGGATCTGTCGGGCGCACCAATTTGTTTCAGAGGCCGGTGGAATCGGGCCGCGTGAAAGAGGTGTTTGATGTCGCGCATCGCCTATGTGAACGGACGCTATGTGCCCCATGCCGACGCGGCGGTGCATGTTGAGGATCGCGGTTATCAGTTCGCTGATGGCGTCTACGAAGTCTGTGCGATCGTCGATGGCCTGCTGATCGACGAGACGCTGCACCTCGACAGGCTTGACCGCTCGCTGGGTGAATTGCGCATTGCATCCCCCATGGGGCGCAGCGCCCTCAAGGTCGTGATGCGCGAAGTCGTGCGGCGCAACCGCATCGGCAATGGTCTTGTCTATATGCAGGTCACCCGCGGGGTGGCGCGCCGCGACCACCCGTTCCCAAAGGGCATCAAGCCCGCCCTGGTCGTGACGGCCCGGGCCATCGCGCCGGACAAGATTGAAGCCAACAACCGCAATGGCATTGCGGTGGCAACCGTGCCGGACATTCGCTGGGGCCGCTGCGATATCAAGTCGGTCAGCCTTCTGCCCAATGTGCTGGCCAAGCAGGCGGCGCGTGAGGCGGGGGCCTATGAGGCGTGGCTTGTGGACAAGGACGGCTTCGTGACCGAAGGCAGTTCCACCAATGCCTGGATCGTTGATGCCGATGGCAATCTGGTGACCCGGGATGTGACGAACAACATCCTGCGCGGCGTCACCCGCACCTCGCTGTTTACCGTGGCCAAGGCGGCCGGTATCCCCATTGTCGAGCGCCGCTTCACGGTTGACGAGGCCAAGCGCGCCCGGGAGGCCTTCATCTCCAGCGCCACCGGCTATGCCACGCCGGTCGTCCGCATCGATGATACAGCGATTGGCAACGGCCAACCGGGCTCCATGGCCGAGCGTTTGCGCGACCTCTATCTGAATGCGGCCCGCGCCGGCGCAAGGCCGTGATTGCCACCTCGTGAAAGTGGCTCTGTTTTGCACATGCAGCATGCAGGATTTTCCCTGGAAATCCTGCTGTAACACTTGCTCCTGACCGTCCGATGGCTCACATTTTGTTGCAGTGCGGAATGGCACTGTGCGGCCCCGGGCTTTCCGGCGGCTGTGCTCCCCGTGCGCGGCGGGATCTCCCTGCCGGCACTCAACATTAACGAACGGGTCAGCAATGCCTGAACGCTCCCAGAATGTTCAAGACGTGTTCTTGAACTACGTGCGCAAGAACAAAACGCCGGTCACCGTGTTTCTGATCAATGGCGTCAAGCTCCAGGGTGTCATCACCTGGTTTGATAACTTCTGCGTCCTCCTTCGCCGCGACGGCCATATCCAATTGGTCTATAAGCACGCTATCTCGACGGTGATGCCCGCCGGCCCGATCCAACTGTTTGAGCAGGCGCCAGAGTCGGCCGGTGCGCTGGCCGATTGAGCGCGAAACAACCAGTGCGGGGCACGCCAGAGGCGCATGGCCCCATCAGCAATGGTCCGGCCGGCAGCGCAGGCCGGGCCATTGTCGTGCATCCGTTTCTTCGGGCAGGCGCCCAGCCACGGTCTGAAACGGGGCAGGGGGCGTCATTGCCCCCGGCGGCAACCCGTTTGCCGGAAGCCCATCTTGACGAGGCCATTGGGCTGGCCCGCGCCATTGATCTCGATATCATCGAACGCGCGCTCGTACCGCTCGACCGTGTGCGGCCGGCCACCTTCATCGGCAAGGGCAAGGTCGACGAGCTTCACGCCCTGGTGGACGCCGAGGGCATCGACGTCTGCGTCATGGATTGCGCGCTCTCGCCCGTGCAGCAGCGCAATCTGGAACGCGAACTCGGCACCAAGGTGATCGACCGCACCGGGCTCATTCTGGAGATTTTCGGGGCGCGCGCTGCCACAAGGGAGGGACGGCTTCAGGTTGAGCTTGCCCATCTCAGCTATCAGCGCAGCCGCCTTGTCCGCTCCTGGACCCATCTTGAACGCCAGCGTGGCGGTGTGGGCTTTCTGGGTGGTCCTGGCGAGACCCAGATCGAGGCGGATCGCCGGGTCATCGGCGACAAGATCGTGCGGTTGAAGCGCGAACTGGAACAGGTCACGCGCACCCGCACCCTCCACCGCCAGAACCGCGCCAAGGTGCCCCATCCCATCGTGGCGCTGGTGGGCTATACCAACGCCGGCAAATCCTCGCTGTTCAACCGCCTGACACGTTCTGGCGTGCTGGCGGCAGACATGCTTTTTGCGACCCTCGACCCCACCATGCGCGGCCTGACCCTGCCAAGCGGGCGCCGGATCATCCTCTCGGATACGGTGGGGTTCGTCTCGGACCTGCCGACCCATCTGGTGGCGGCCTTCCGGGCGACCCTGGAAGAGGTGCTGGAGGCCGACGTCATCGTCCACGTCCGCGACGCCGCCCATCCCGAAACCGAGGCCCAGAAGGCGGACGTGGAAGCGGTGCTCAAGGACCTGGGCATTGATGTGAGTGTTGACGCCCATCTGCTTGAAGTGATGAACAAGATCGATCTGCTCGACCCGGACGAGAGTGGGGCCCTGGCCAATCGTGCCCAGCGCGAGGCCGACCTGCTGCCCATGTCAGCCCTGACCGGCGAGGGCACCCAGGCCTTTCTCGACCGTCTCGATGTCCGCCTCGGCGAGTCCCGCAAGCTGGTGGATCTGGATGTGGATCTGTCAGACGGCGCGGCGCTTGCCTGGCTCTATCGCCATGGCAGCGTGGTCGAACGCCACGATGACGAAGGCATTGCCCACCTCAAGGTTGGCCTTGATCCGGCAGACGTCGGGCGCTTTGCCAAGCGCGAACCGCGCCATTGAGCGCCCGCTTTGCCATCACCCCACTGACCAAGGCCCACAAGCGGGCTGACTTCACCTGTGGCAACGACCGGATAGACAACTATTTCCGCGAGACCGTGTCACAGGATGTGAAGCGTAGATTTGCAACCTGCTTTGTTGCGGTCGAGATCGCCTCGGAGCGGGTGGCCGGCTTCTATACGCTGTCGTCGAGCAACGTTCCGTTGATTGATGTCCCTGCGCTGCTTGCCAAGAAACTGCCGCGCTACCCCACCGTTCCCGCCGTGCTGATCGGCTGGCTGGGCCGGCACAGGGACTTTGCAGGGCTGGGGCTGGGAGAAGCCTTGCTTTATGACGCCGTCAAGACGGTTGCTTCAGGCCAGATTGGCGCCCATGCCATCTTTGCGGACGCAATCGACGACCAGGCAGTCGCCTTCTATGCGGCGTTCGGGTTTGTTCCATTGGCTGAACGGCCGCGCACCCTTTATTTGCCCGTGGCGACAGCCTTGGCCTTGATCTCGCCCTGACAAGCATCGCACCCCTGCTGTTCTCGAAAAACCACCGCTGTAGTGATACCCGCTGGCGGTGTCGATCAAGGTTCCGAGAAGGGAGCGAAAGCAGACCTGGATAGTTGCGAGTATCGCATCGATTGCGGACGAGACGCTTAACCGGCCCGGGATGTCACCCCCGCGCGTGAAACGGTCGATTTGCCGACACCAGGTAGACCGCCAAACACTATTAGCATCGCTGGAGTACCTTGTCCGTCCGCGACAGGGGAGTGGCGGAAGAGGTGAGAATCGAAGCCACGATTGGGTCTCCCTACCGCCCGTTTTCAGGAGCGGTGCCTAGATTAGGTTGCCCAATACGGCATTATGCCGTATCAAGGGGGGAGGAGGCCACTATGCCCAAAATTGAAATCGAAAACGCGACTGCCCGGCTCGAGGCGCGCATACCGGTGGCGATTTACGATCAGATGCAGCGCGCCGCGCAGCTGCGTGGGATGACGTTGACAGGTTATCTCATTGCCACTGCTGGTGATGACGCGCGCCGCGTTGTGGAAGACGCCGAGATCATGCGTCTGGCGCGCGAGGACCAGATCCGTTTTGCTGAGGCGCTGAGCAACCCGCCTCAGCCAAACGCCCGCTTGACCCGCGCTGCAAAGCGCCATGCCGAGCTTATAACGCGCCTCTAGGCGCCAGCCTTTTCTTCGGCCTTGGCGCGGTCCCACAGGGCGTCCATCTCCGCAAGGTTCGACTGGCTGGGCGTGCGGCCGTCTTCGGCAAGCCAGTGTTCTATGCGCCTGAAACGACGCTCGAATTTGGCATTGGCGCCCCTCAGGGCTGCCTCGGCGTCCACTTTCAGATGGCGGGCGATATTGGCCATGACAAAGAGGACGTCACCCAGTTCCTCGGCCACGCGCTTGGGATCGGGGATACCTGGCTCCAGTTCAGCCTGAAGCTCGTCCAGTTCCTCGCGCAGCTTATCGAACACAGGCGCCAGGCTTGGCCAGTCAAAGCCCACGCGGGCGGCACGGTTCTGCAGCTTGATGGCGCGAACAAGGCCGGGCAGGGCGAGGGGCACATTATCGAGGGTGCCGGATCCGCCGTCTTTTGCCGCCCGTTCAGCTGCCTTTTGCGCTTCCCAGGCCAGGGTCTGGCCATTGGCATCGCGCGGCGCGGCATCGCCAAAGACATGCGGGTGACGGCGCACCATCTTGGCGACGATGCCATCAGCCACAGCATCAAAGTCGAAATGCCCAGCCTCAGCCGCCATCTGGGAATGGAAGACTACCTGGAAGAGGAGGTCGCCCAGTTCATCTGCCAGGGCAGGCATGTCGCGGCGCTCGATGGCATCCGCCACCTCATAGGCTTCTTCCACCGTATAGGGCGCGACGGTGGCAAAGGTCTGTTCCAGATCCCAGGCGCAGCCGCGCTCGGGATCGCGCAGCCGTGCCATCAGCGCCGTGAGGCGCGCAATCGGTGTCTGCTTGGGGTCTTGATGATCGGTCATGGCCGCAGCTTAGCGCAGGGCGCTTTACCGGCAAGTGAGAGGGAGGCGGGATCGGATTGGCCGTAAGGCGACGTCCCGATTTGCACATGTGATATTCGCATAAGATATATTATGGAAAATGATACCGTGGAATATGAGGCCCCCCAAGGAACTTTGGCCTCACTCAGCCCGGGCGGTGCGCCAACGGCCGGCTTCAATCAGCCCGGGCGGTGCGCCAACGGCCGGCTTCAACCAGAACCACGGCAAAGCTGGCAAGCCAGATCATCCGGCTCATGTAGCGGTCATGCGGATTGGACAGCACGCCACAAATCGCCGCATTGCCAAGCAGCGCTACCAGCATGAAGCCCAGCATGCGGGCATCAGGCCCAATGCCCCTCAAGGTCCGCCAGAGCAGCAACCCGGCCAGCATGACCAATGACGCCACACCAACCGGCCTGTGGAGGCCATTCCAGAACGCGAAGTGGATACCGGCGCCCATCTGGCGCGATGCCTCCATGGCCGGAACCAGGTCCGGATACTGAAGCCCGATCCGCCATCTGCTGTGCCAGATCTCGGCCACGGTGCCGTCGCCCGTGTCAAACTGCGCCATCTGGTCAGCTGTATTGGCGATGGCGGCGCGCAGATTGCCCCAGGGGTCCTGTTGCAAACTGCCCAGCACAATGCGCCAGGCTTCATCGTTGAGGGCAAGGATGCCACCAAGGCTCTCGGCAGTCCCCTTCCCGCCTGGCGGTCCCCAGAGGAAATCATTGGCGGTCGGCGGCAGATCATCCTTGACGGCGCATAGTCTGAGGCCGGGATCCGGGCAAACCATATCCAGATAGCGGCCAGCCAGGCCGTCCTGCATCATCCGGCCCAGCAGGAACACGGCCTCGGCCTTTGGCGGCCGTGCCGTGCCAACCGCAAGCCAGTTGCCCAGCGGCAGAAGCAGCAGGCCAAGGAGCAGCCCGACCATGGCGAGGCCGGCCTGGCGGAACCCATAGAGCAGCGCGCCCACCAGAATCAGACCAACGATCAGCAGCGCGCTGCCCATGTGGCTGGCAATGGCAGCGGCGACCAGCATCACAAGCCCTGCACGGGCCAGAGGCCCCAGGGTCGAGGGTGCAGCAAACAGCAACCAAAGGGCAAGCACGGCCGCTGGCGCCAACCAGTCAGGCATCATCTGGGCCGTGTACCATGGCAAGGCCGTCACCAGGCCAAGGCCCAGACCCATGGCGAGCAGCCAGGCTGCATGGCCAAGGCGGCGGGCACGCAGAACCAGACCCAGAACCCAGGTCATCACCAGTCCCTGCACCACGATCACCGGCCAGAACCCAAGGGCACTGGGGCTCAGCAGTCGGAGGAAGGCGCCATAAATCACCGACCGGCCCACCGGCAGGACCTGGTTGAGGCCTGACTGGAGATAGCCACCCGTATCAAAGAAGAGCACGGGAAAGCCATTGTACAGCGCCGGCCACACAAGGATGACCGTCACGGCAACATGGGCGGCGATCCACCGGCTGCGCCGCGAGCGATCAACTGCTTCAGGCGGCTTCCGCTGGCTCATGTTGCTCTGCCTCAGGCGTCAGGTAGGTGCAGGCTCAGGCCATCAACACCCGGTTCGATCCCAGGCGGCAGCTGCGCCGCGAGGGTCGCATAGTCCATGTCCCAGTTCATATGCGTGAGTATCGCACGCTTCGGGCGGACACGCGCGATCCACTCCAGCGTCATGGCGAGATGGGCATGGGTTGGATGAGGTTCATAGCGCAGGGCATCGACAATCCAGAGATCAAGGTCCGCCAGTTCCGCCCAGGAGGCCGGAGGGAAGCCCATGACATCCGTAGAATAGGCCACGCGGCCAAAGCGGAAGCCCAGGGAAAAGGCATCACCGTGTTGCTGGCGAAAGGGCGTGACTGGAATGGCGCCCACCTTAAACGGCCCATCAATCGGGCAGGCATCACAGATCGGCGGATAGCCGGCGTGACCATCAAAGACATAGCCAAAGCGCCCGCGGACTGTCTCTAGCGTGACGGGATCGGCATGAACCGGAACCCGGCGCTGATAGGACAGGCCCCGCAGGTCATCGATGCCATGGGTATGGTCGGCATGGTCATGGGTCAGCAGGACCGCATCCAGCCGGTCAACCCCGGCGGCCAGGCACTGTTCCCGCAGGTCGGGCGAGGTGTCCACGATCAGGCGGCTACCCCCCTGCTCCACCATGATGGAAACACGCCGGCGCCGGTTGCGCGGGTCCGCAGGATCGCAGGCGCCCCAGTTGCCAGAGATCGAGGGCACACCGCCCGAGGTGCCGCAGCCCAGGATGGTCACCTTCATGAGGGGCGCGCCACTTTTGTAAAGAGATTAAAGAAGTTGTCGGTAGTTCTTAAAGTGAATTCCGAGAGATTCTCACCCCGGGTATCGGCCACCAGCGCCGCCGTCCTGGCAACAAAGGACGGCTCATTCCGCTTGCCCCTGTGGGGTATGGGGGCAAGGAAAGGCGCATCGGTTTCCACCAGGATACGATCCTCAGGTACAATCTTCGCTGTCTCGCGCAAGTCACTGGCAGACTTGAAGGTTACGATGCCAGAGAACGAAATGTAAAGACCCAGACCAAGGGCTGTGCGGGCCAGATCCACGCCACTGGTGAAGCAGTGGATCAAACCGGGGAAAGCCCCCTTCCCGGCTTCTTCCGTCAGCATGCGGGCGGTGTCGGCATCGGCATCGCGGCTGTGGACAATCAGCGGCAGGCCAGTGATGCGGGCCGCCTCGATATGCGCCCGGAAGTTTTCCGCCTGGGCATCGCGCGGGCTGTGTTCATAGAAGTAATCAAGCCCGGTCTCGCCAATGCCCACCACCTTGGGGTGGCGCGCCATCTCGATCAGGCGGGCGGCATCGACCCCCGCCTCTGCCCCGGCTTCATGGGGGTGAATGCCCACGCTGCACCAGACATTGGGAAACCGCTCTGCCACGGCCAGGACGCCCGGAAAGGCGGCCAGGCTGGTGCCGATGGTGAGCATGGTTCCCACACCCGCCTGTTCAGCCCGGGCGACCACGTCGTCCAGATCAGCGGCAAAATCGGGGAAATCTAGGTGGCAATGGCTGTCTACAAGCATGCCTCGCTTCTACCACGTCCGCCCCCTGGGGGAGAAGCGCGCGCTCAGTCGGCTGCCGGTGTTTCCGGGGCCTGCATGCGCTGGCGCGCTGTTTGATTGCGCCCGGTCGCCGGCACCACCGGAAAGGCTGCGCTGAGGCCAAAGGGTGGCATGTTGCCATAGACGCATTCATAGGCGCCGGCGGCCACAGGATAGGTTTCGTGCCAGATACCAACCGAGCCATCGTCACCAATGGCCCGGCTGAAGGCAGCCCAGGCACCCACATGGGTGCCGCCCTTTTGGCGTGCATAGGCTTCCAGATGCTCGAACGAGCGCCAGTACTGGATCAGGCCGATGCCACGCCAATAGAACACGGTATTGGCCCCCAGGAACCCATGGCCCGGCCCGGCATGAAGTTGGCGCAGCATGCGCCCCATTGCCATGAATACGGGAAACCATTTATCAACACGCAATATACGGTTGAACCGCATGCCGATGAGGAAGACGACAAAAGGCTCCTTGGTGGCAACGGTGAAGCGGCCATTTCGAATGTCTGTCATCGGGCTTCCTCGCGCGCGGCGCCTAGCGGCTGGGGTGTTCCACGAAGCTTAGGCTAACACCATTGGCGTCGTCTGCCGCCACTTCAATGGAACGTGGCCGATGGGCGTGGGCAATGGCGCCGTTTTCCAGCGCCTCGGCGGTGCGGTCGAGACTGGTGACGGCAATGCTGAAGCCCTTGAGGCCAGGCACCGCTGCCGGGCTGATCCGGACAGGCAGGGTTGCAGACGCGATGACCAGATCATCCCCTTCCGTCCGCACGGCCTCGGCACCAAAAACTGCTGAAAACTGCGCGGCCAGGGCGCCTGGCTCAGGGGCCGTGATCGCAACACCCGCCAGCGCGAGGGCGCCATTCGGGTGGTCCTGCCAGTCAGGGCGCCAGACCATGTCGGGGGTCTTGTGCTGGCAGAAGAAGAGGTCGAGCCCCACATCCGCAAAGCCAGAGGCACGTGCGATGGCAAAGGCCGCTTCGCCCGTGCCAAGGCCCGCCCCAAGTTTTACCGGCCGGGCAAAGTCCAGCACCGGGCCTGCACCCATGCCCAAGGCCAGCAGCCTCTCTGCCGTGGCGCGCGCATCGGCCGTTGCCAGGGCCATGGCGCCGCCACCCTCATGCTGGGCCAGCCGCTCCCGCCAGGGCGTGTTTCCCGGTGTTGGCGTCAGCACGCCCAGAAGTTCCACATAATCCTTGCCAAACATCACACAATGGTTGGCCGTGCCCATGTGGGCGCTGTGGAGGCCACGCGGCGTCAGGGTAAAGCCAAGCCGCATCCAGCGGTCCGCCGCAGCATCAAGGTCGCGGACCAGTACCACCAGATGGTCGATGGCCGGTGGCATCATGCAGCGGGCGCCTCGTCCACCCAGCGCGGGAAGACGCCCTGTGGCGCCGGAAGTGCCGTGCCCGGCACCAGACGCCCTGCGGCACCCAACTGGTCAAAGCCGCGTGCCTCGGCGGCAACGCCTAGTTGGTCGAGCAGCAGGGCGGCGGAGGTTGGCATCAGGGGCTGCACCAGGATGGCCGCCTGGCGGATGGCCTCGGCCGTGACATAGAGGACCGTCGCCATGCGTGCCGGATCGGTCTTCTTCAGCGCCCAGGGGGCCTGGGCTGTGAAATAGGAATTCACCGCGCCAATGGCGCCCCACAGGCTTGTGAGGCCAATGTGGAATTCCTGCGTGTCATAGGCCCGCCGCTGGTCGGCCAGCAGGCCATCCATGCGCGCCAGGATCGCCGTGTCCTCGGCATCAAAATCACCCGGCGTCGGCATGACGCCATCGAGGTTCTTGGCGATCATGGAGAGCGAGCGCTGGGCCAGATTGCCAAGGTCATTGGCCAGATCGCCATTGATGCGCTGGATCAGGGCCTTGCGGCTGAAATCGCCATCCTGGCCAAAGGGCACTTCGCGCATCAGGAAATAGCGGACCTGATCGAGGCCATAGGTTGTGACCAGTTCCAGCGGGTCGATGACATTGCCGAGCGATTTGGAGATCTTCTGGCCTTCATTGGTCCACCAGCCATGGGCAAAGACCCGTTGCGGTGGCGCCAGCCCGGCCGCCAGCAGGAAGGCTGGCCAATAGACCGCGTGAAAGCGGACGATGTCCTTGCCCACCATGTGGAGGTTCGCCGGCCAGAACCGCTGATAGCTCTCGGCCGTTATATCGGGATAGCCCACCGCCGACATGTAATTGGTCAGCGCGTCAAGCCAGACATAGATCGTGTGCTTGGGGTCGCCCGGCACCGGAATGCCCCAGCTGACAGAGGTACGGCTGACCGAGAGGTCGCGCAGGCCGCCCTTCACAAAGCTGATGACCTCGTTCCGGCGGCTGGAAGGGCCGATGAAATCGGGGTGCTGATCGTAGAAGGCCAGCAGCTTCTCACCCCAGGCCGACAGCTTGAAGAAATAGCTGGGCTCGCGCGTCAGCACGACCGGGGCGCCGGTGGGGGCAAGCTTGGTGCCGTTTGGCCCGTCGGTCAGTTCGCTTTCCAGCCAGAAGGCCTCGTCGCGCACCGAGTACCAGCCCTCATATTCGCCCAGATAGATGTCGCCCGTCTCGCGCAGCCTCTGCCACAGCGCGGTAACGGCGGCATGGTGGCGTGGCTCTGTGGTGCGGATGAAGTCGTCGTTGGTGCAGCCAAGGGTTACGGCGAGGTCGCGGAAGTTGCGCGACACACCATCACAGAACGTCAGCGGGTCGATCCCGGCAGCTTCAGCTGCCTGCTGCACCTTCTGGCCATGTTCGTCGGTGCCGGTCAGGAAATGCACATCATGGCCGTCCAGCCGCTTGAAGCGGGCCAGCACATCGCAGGCAAGGGTGGTGTAGGCATGCCCGATGTGAGGCTTGTCGTTCACATAATAGATCGGCGTCGTGACGTAATAGCGCGGCCGTACAGGCTCGGACGTGTCGGGCATGGGCTCTTTCTCAGGGCTGGCGGACCCGGCGGGTAACGCCTTCGGTCAGGCTCAGGTACCGCGCGCGGTCTTTTCCAGCGCGGCAATGAGAGCGACGAGAATCTGTTTCTGGTCAAGGTTTACGGCATCGGTGCGCTCAACCAGCGTGTTCAATTTCTCCCATACCTCTATCCAGCGTTCAAGGTGGGCTCGCCTGGCCAGGCGCAGCAGCAACTCATCGGTCGCCCCGGACGGCGCTTCTCCCGAGGCACCAAGGCGGACAAGGCGCGTCAGCCATACGGCCAGAAGTTCCGTCAGCACGCCAAAGGCATTGGCGCCAGCACGCCCACCCAGCCGTCCGGCCAGCCCATGGAGCGCGCGGGCGTCCACCGGCTTGCCATCACCCAGGGGGGTCAATAACTGCAGCAGTTCGCGTTGCAGGGCGAGCCCGCCCTCGGCATGGAGGCTCAGCGCCCGGCCCGGGCTGCCATCGGCCAGGCGCAGCAGTTCCAGCCGTTCGTCGGCCGGCACATCGTCCGGCAGCCAGGGCGCGATCAGGTTGGCGGCCACGCTTGGCGCCAAGGCGCGCAGGGTAAGACGCTGGCAGCGTGAGCGGATGGTGGGCAGCAGCGACGCCGGGGCATGGGCAACCAGGATCATCAGCGTGCGCGGCGGCGGCTCTTCCACCAGCTTCAGAATGGCATTGGCCGAACTGGTATTCAGGTCATCCGCGGCATCCACCAGGGCCACCCGCCAGCCACCTTCGGCCGGTTTGAGCGACAGAAACTGGGCCAGGTCGCGGGCCTGTTCCACGTCGATGGCCGTGCGCAGCTTGCCAGTCTTCTCGTTAAGCTGGATCTCCATGACCCGCAGGTCGCCATGGCCACCACTGGCCACACGCCGCGACATCAGATGGTCGGGTGGCAGGGCTAGCGAGCCGGGGCTGGCCCCCTGCCCGCCTGCCAGAACGAAACGGGCAAAGCGATAGGCAAGGGTGGCCTTGCCGATGCCGCGCGGCCCGGCGATCAACCAGGCATGATGCAGCCGGCCACTGTCCCAGGCCTCACGCAGGCCAGCCTCGGCCGCCTCGTGGCCCACAAGCGTGAAATTGGCCCGGGGATCGGGCCAGGGATGTTCTGCCGCCTCTGCCATGGCTAGAGAGTGAACCGGCTGGCAAGAATGGACCAGAGGCGTGCCGCCACCACGTCCACATCACCCGCCGCATCCACCAGAACGCAGCGCTGTGGCTCTGCCTTGGCCATGGCCTGGAAGGCGTCCCGCAGATGGATGTGGAATGCGGCACCCATGCGCTCGTAACGGTCCTCGCCACCGGCGCGGCTGCGCGCCCGGGCAAGACCCAGTTCCACCGGCAGATCAAGGACGAGGGTAAGGTCTGGCATCAAGCCGCCAAGCGCCAGATCATGCAGCGCCAGCACCGCCTCTGCCCCCACTCCCTGGGCCGAGCCCTGATAGGCACGGGTGGAATCAACATAGCGGTCGGATATTACCCATGTTCCCGTTGCAAGCGTGGGCCGGACCAGATTTTCCACATGCTCCACCCGGGCGGCGGTGTGCAGCAGGGCTTCGGTCATGGGCTGCCAGCGCGCGGTATCGCCCGACACCAGCAAATGCCGGATATCCTCTGCCCCCGGCGCGCCGCCAGGCTCGCGGGTTGCGATGGCGGCGATGCCACGCGCCGCCAGGCGGTCGACCAGCAGGCGCACCTGGGTCGTCTTGCCCGCCCCCTCGCCCCCTTCGAGGGTGATGAAGCGGCCGCTGCTCAAGGCGTGGCCGCGCCGCCCGAAAGCGTATGACGCAGGGCCGCCGCAAGGCGACCGAAGGTGCCAAGGGGGGCAACATCCGCACCGGCAAAGACCGGGAGTGTCATGGGCGGTGTATCGGGTGCCGTCACCTCGATGCGGGCGATCTGGTCACCCTTGCGGATGGGGGCTGGAATCGGGCTGTCATAGACAAGCTTTGCCACCATGTTGGGCTTTGCGGTGCGGCGCAGGGTTACGATCGCGGCATTTTCCCCGGTCACAAGGGGAACGCGTTCTTCTGCACCCATCCAGACGGCAGCGTCGCCCACTGGCTGACCCGGCTTCACGATGGTGTAATTCTCGTATTCGCGGAAACCCCAGTCGACGAGGCGGGCCGTTTCCTGGCTGCGCTCGTTCATGTCCTTGAGACCGTTCACCACCAGGATAAGGCGGCGGTTACCGCGCTTGACCGAAGCTGTCAGCCCGTAACCTGCGGCTTCCGTATGGCCGGTCTTCAGTCCGTCGGCGCCCATGTTCTTGTAGAGCAGCGGGTTGCGATTGCCCTGGGTGATGCCGTTATAGGTGAAGCTGGTCTGGCTGTAGATCGCGTAATACTCGGGAAAGTCGGCAATGATGCGGCGCGCCAGTGTCGCCAGGTCGCGGGCCGTTACCAGATGATCAGGGTCCGGCAGGCCAGAGGCATTGCGGAAGGTGGAACTGGTCAGGCCGATCTCTTTTGCCTTGGCGTTGAGCATCTCGGCAAAGGCCTCTTCACTTGAGGCAAGGCCTTCGGCAATCACGATACAGGCATCATTGCCCGACTGGATGATGATGCCGTGCAACAGGTCTTCCACCTTCACCCGCGCGCCAAGGGGCAGGAACATGGTGGATCCGCCGCTGGCCGCCCCCCCGGCGCGCCAGGCCCGTTCGCTGACCGGAAACTCGTCGTCGAGCTTGAGGCTGCCCTTCTTGAGGCGGTCGAAGACGACATAGGCCGTCATCAGCTTGCTCATGGACGACGGCGGCATGCGCTCGTCCCCGTTCTTGTCGAGCAGCACCACACCGGTGTCATAGTCGACCATGAACGCCTCACGGGCAGGCGTCTCGATGATTTCTGCGCGGGCCGGGGCAGACAGGCCCGTCAGGGTACCAACAGCCCAGAGCACCGCGGCCGACAGGGCAAACCGCGAGACGGGAAGGCAAGCCGCAGAGGCTGAGCGAGGGCGCATGCTGTACCTGACCAAATATGTGTGCGGAATGAACCGCCCCGACGGGGCGATTCGCGTGCGTACGATCGTAGCCCCCACAGCCCCCACGAAAAAGGCCGCGCTCTGGGGCCGCCTACTCAACCACGATGCGGGCAGTGTTCTGGCCGTTGCCGATGACGCGGTCCAGCAACTGGTCTGCCTCGTCCACGCCGCTTACCGGGCCGATCCGCACACGGAAATAGGTGAGGCCGTCATGGGTGGCCTGGGAAATCGACGTTTGGCCAAAACCGCCCAACTGCGCCTTGAGGCGATTGGCATTGTCAAAGCGCGTAAAGGCGCCAGCCTGGACATAGATCTGGGTCTTGGGAACGGCGGTTACCGTCACCTTTTCAGATGCGGTGCCAACGGCAGCGGCGGTAGGCGTCGGCGGCGATAGAGGGGCCGCCGGCTTTGCCGGGGCTGCGCCGCCGCCTTTGACCAAGGGTGGCGCCTGGGAGACGCCCGGCGGCGGCGGCAGGGCCTGGGCCGCGACCTTGCCCTGGGGGGCGGCAGCGGCAGCGGTGCGCTCGTCCTCAGCCGTGACGGGTTTGGCGGCGATGAAGGCAGGGGCGCCAGCCACCGCCACACCGCCGGTCGGCGGGATTACCTGAACCCGGACGCGCGCCGTGCCCTGGCGTTCATACCCCAGCAACTGGGCGGCGCGGCGTGACATGTCGATGATGCGGTTGTTGACGAACGGGCCACGATCATTGACCCGGGCGACGATGGAACGGCCATTGTCGAGGTTGGTGACCCTGACCTCCACCGGCATCTGCAGCGTCTTGTGCGCCGCGCTGACCCCATTGAGGTCGAAGG